>CAZMZR010000200.1:0-2647 GCA_964570855.1 uncultured Pirellulales bacterium | reverse complement strand
TTATGCAGGATTAGCAGGGAAATTGCACCGGCCAAACGCCGGTAGGGCCGTTGGAAATGCGCTCGCGAAAAATCCTCTGCCGCTGATTATCCCCTGCCACCGTGTAATCCGTAGCGATGGCAAACTCGGCGGTTTTACCGCTCCCGGCGGTATAAACCTCAAAAAGCAACTTCTTCTGCATGAAAAACCCTGCCTATAGCATTTAATTCTTTGCAACCCCGCCGTATCTAAAGTGTCTTAAAACGCCATACTAAAGCCGTAAAAAAAATAAATTAATTTTATTTTTATAGTTGAATATATAATGATAATCGTGTATATATACATGAAAACAAGAACATAAAATTTATAAGATAAGAATAGAAAGGAGCAATTCGATTATGAACGCATTTGTTCAACAAAACAGAGGCCTGCTAAAATTTTATTGCGTTGGTTCTCAAATCATTGGGTGGATGCTTCTGGCTGTCTCACCCGTTGGGACTATTATAGCATTATCGGGAGATTCCTCCTTTAATGAAAATGCACTTGTAATCCTTTATATACTTCAGGCAATAACATTAAATCCCATCATCCTTGGTCTTTTGGTACTGGGCATCGCTCAGTTCATTCGTTATGTAGCTGAAACCGAATACAAACCGGGTTGGATACTGCGTTCCGGCAGTACGATTCTATACGCAGCCGCGTTTATCGTGTTTTTGAGCTGCATTATGAATTACCTGTTCTTCTCTTTTTTCGCGTTTTCAATAAACGCTGGCAGGTTTTCAATGCGTGTGAATTTGTTCACGTCGTTTATACCGGCCGCAGCGAAAATTTTAATCCTGGTCGGACTCGGTCAGATACTGCGGCGAATCATGCCCGTCATCGAAGAATCAAAAACGCTCGTCTAAAAGGAGATTTGAAAATGATTAACATTCGACTGGATTACGTACTTTTAGATAAGCGTATGAAGCTCAAGGACCTGGCCGACGCAACACACCTGGCAGTAAACAACTTATCAGTACTAAAAACCAACAAGGCCCGTGCAATCCGCTTTTCCACTCTGAACAGCCTGTGCAAAGCATTGAATTGCACGCCGGGAGAATTGTTGGAATACATCCCGGATGATGAGAATTCTTAAGATTCATTCCAGATGGACGACGCCGGTCCGACGGTCGGCTTCCAAACTGGCCCTTTTGACAACATCGTAAAGTTCGCGACAATGCCGGACCTTCTTAAAAACAAACTCAGGATCCGATTTGTCGGTTGTTACCAACGCCACAGTGCCGATACCAACCATGCAATCGATCAGGCTGCGACGAAGTTTCAAATCGATTACACGAAACATATCCAGATTATCGACCCGCCTGTCGAGAATCCCCCTGCTCCATTCGATCCTGTCGGAGGAGACTTCGTAATAAATCATCTTTAGATAAAAGGCCTTGTACAGAATCCCGAAGACGATAACCGCGCCGAGCGCCCAGCCGATAATTTCCCGATATCGCCCGATTATCATTTCCTGTTTTATGGTCAGTCTTGAGCCTGTGAAGTCGTTGACTATACTTTCGAGCGGAAACTTGACAATCAGCCACACGATAGCCAGCATTATCAGGGCCTTAATCAACGCCGGTATCAAACCGAGCAGGGAAGGCCGTGCTGCGAACATGACGCCGTCGTTGATTACTCCGTTCTCGGAAGATTCCGTGTCCGGCTCCGCATTGGCTTCGGCCTCCAGGACACGGGCCTTGGCGGTATTTAGAAATTCGCCGCAGAATCGGCACTTCATCGCGCGGGCCTGGATGATTTCAGCACAAAACGGGCACGGCTTAGTTTTCAAATTGAAATACACCATCATTTATATATCGGAAATAGTTTTCAAAAATCGCAGATATTTATCCCGGAATCGCATACAACTTGTCATAAATTCTCATTTTTAGTATTGAAAACATCATTTTCGCTCCCAAATTGGGTTTGTTTTGCATTTTTCTTCTGTCTTCTGTTTTCTGACTACTGTCTTCTGTCGTTACAAATTGGCTTTGTTTGGGTTTGTTTTTACTAAATGTCCAATCGCTCATTTCTGCGATAATTCCTTGTTAATAATAGACTTAATACGACTTGATTTTTTCCGAAATTGGGTTTGTTTTTTCAAATTAACCACGGATTACGCGGAGTAAGCGGCTACCTATAGCACAAGTTCCATTGCCGCGGCCAACCCCTGTGGTTTTGTTTTTTAACTTTTAACTTTACACTTTGAACTTTTGATTTGCTATCCCCTAATCCCTATTCTCAATGAACTATTTACCCCTAAGGGGTGAACTACGAACCCTCCATAGTTCGTTACATATTTTACCCAAAAACCGCCTTAATACAATCAAAATCCCCATTATTCAGTGAAAAATGACCATGACTCGGAACACAGGGGATAGGGTATAGCGTACTCCGTAAGGAGTCCCAAGGACAGCGTTTAGGAATTACATGTCTTTGCGAGCGATTCAAAGAATCGCGCGGCAAACTTCCATAAAAAAAACGAACAAATTATCTCAAAATAATCAATAAATATCAACTCAGATACGCCTTTTATATAGCGTACAGGGTACCGCGGATAGGTTATAGTGCTTTTTGTCTTGTCCTGATATAGGTTGTCAGATAAATGAGATGATAACTTATTTCAGGA
>CAZMZR010000199.1:0-2689 GCA_964570855.1 uncultured Pirellulales bacterium | reverse complement strand
ATTTGCCGTGCGTGTAGGAAATTTCCGTAATGTGCGGCGCGTAGATAATCAATTGCCCGCCGTCGGCGAGTATAGGCTCGAGCTTGTACATTACCTTGCCGGCGGTCCAGATGTCGTCGTACATTTCCGGGGCGATACCCAGGATAGTTTTATACGGCTTGTCTTTATACGTGATATGCACCTGTTCGGACAGGTCGGCGGCCTTTTCCCACGCTTCAATCACGTCACCTATGAAAATTCCCTTGAGGTCGTTTTCCAGTGCCACTATGGCGAAAAGCTTGCGGGGTACGGTAATAAGCGACGCCGCCTTTTCGACGACTTTTCTCGTGGGCGTCCATTTGCTGCCGTTTATCAAAGGATTGGTTATCACAGCGCCGAGCCAGTGGAAAAAGTGAATAATTTCATCGCCCGCGATTCCGGGAAAGATGTACTTATGCCCGCCTGAAAAGCCGACAACTTCGTGCGGGAACACGGGGCCTAAGATGAAAAATTCGTCGTAGTCAAAAATCAGCTTGTTTATCCTGGCGTCAACCTCCTCGCGAAACAGCCCGCCGCTGAGCTGCTCGATTTCGTCGGCGGAGATTTTCCCGATGGACTTGAAAGTTTCCGGTTTTTCCCATTCGTGATTGAAAAATTTCACGGATGCGTATTTACCGCTGCGCTGTTCGGCGGTCAGGCCCAGCCTGGTGCATATCTGCTGCTCGTTCATAGGCTGATGCGTTCCCAGCGCGACGAGGCAATCGAGAGCTTTTACCTTTTTTCCAACGCAGTCGTAGATAATTTTGAATACGTCGCCTATGGGGCCCGAACGCGTGTTATCGGGGATAATCAGCAGGATTAGTTTGCCCGCATAGTCGTTCTTTGCGAAGAACTCGGCAATCGCTGCGCGAACCTGCTCGTTCGTAATGTTACCGTCTTTATTTTGTCGCTCAATAATCATTTCACTCGTCGTGCGTATTGCGTATATCGTATTGCGTGGAAAACGAATTCCTATTTCTGCCACGGAGGTTGTTCCGGCAGGAACGAGTCGAATTCGGCGATCAGTTTTTCTTCGTACTTGCCGGCGTATTGGCCTTTGATAAATTTATCGAAAGCCTCGTCGTGGAACCGCTTCCACGATTCGACCTCGTCGCCGGGATTGATGGGATAGAAAAGTGCATTGTTCGCCCTGGCGGCCTTCATGTCACCCGGTGCGTCGCCAATCATAAGGACATGATCCTTTTCATATCTGCCTTTAGTGGCGTATTCGAGATGCTGAGCCTTTTTGCCCATCTCCTGGCCGGCTATTACCTCGACGTATTTGGCGATATCGTGTTCTTCCCACTCGCGCGCCAAAGCTTCGTTGGGCGTCGCCGAGACAACGATGGCATCGGCCAACGGCTGAATTTTTTCCAGAGACTCCCGCACATACGGAAACGGCGGCATACCTTTTACGGTTTCTCCGATGGCCCAGTTGACTCGCTCGCTCCATTCAAGGGCGTGCTCCAGCTCGCTCCTGACTTCCGGGTCGGTGGCTTTATCTATCGTCTGCTTGAGACCGTCGTTGCTTAACAAACTTTTGGGGTCATCCACCCATGCGAAATAGTGAGGGAACTTTGGAACCTTAAAACTTCTTGCTTTGGTCATCGGGTGACTCGGCAGAAGCTCGGCAATGATGCGCTTTGCCGTTCTGTGCCGGTTGGCGCCGCGGGTTTTTGAAAACAAGTCCGCAAAATCCTTGCATTCGCGGGCGGCCTGGGCGACCGGCTGCAGGCCGAAATATGCAATCAGCCACGGGCAGAAGCACTCCCGCTGCTTGATTCCCATCGTATCGAAGGCGCAGCCGTCCGAATCGATACCGACAAAGAACTTGTGCTTCGGCTTAAATTCCTTCAAAGGTTTCGCCGGGTCAACTCCAGCCATTTTTTTCTCCTGTATCCATAACTTTTTTATTTTCATATCACGCAATACGCGCGACGCATCACGAATTATACACCGCTGAATGCCGAGAATCCGCCGTCGATCGGGACAACGATACCGGTGACAAATTTCGCCGCGTCACTCAACAGCCAGATAACCGTCCCGATTAATTCTTCCGGCCGGCCGAATCTTCCCATCGGTGTGTGGTCGATTATTGTCTTGCCGCGAGCGGTCAGCTCGTCGGTCTTTTCGTCGGTCAACAGGAACCGGTTCTGTTCGGTCAGGAAAAATCCCGGTGCAATCGCGTTGACGCGAATATCTTTTGAATAGTTCTGACAAACGTGGACGGCCAGCCACTGGGTGAAATTGCTCACGGCGGCTTTGGCGGCCGAATATGCGGCGATTTTAGTCAGGGGCCGGAAGGCGTTCATACTGGAGACATTTAATATGATTCCGTTTCCTCTTTCGGCCATTTCCTTGCCGAAGACCTGCGTTGGCAGCAGGGTGCCGATGAAGTTCAAATCGAAAACAAACCGGATAGCTTCAGCCGGCAAATCGAAGAAAGACATATCCGGCGAAGTCGTGGCTTCTTTTTTATTGCCGCCAGCCCCGTTAATCAGTATGTCGATTGGCCCCAACTCGGAATTGATTTCTTTCCCGGCCGATTCCAGGCTCTTTTTGTCAAGCACATTGCATTTGACCGCAATGGCCTGCCCGTCGCCGGATGTGATTTCATCGGCGATTTCCATCGCTGCGGTTTCGGCCAGATCCAGAACGGCGATTTTCGCCC
>CAZMZR010000198.1:0-2726 GCA_964570855.1 uncultured Pirellulales bacterium | reverse complement strand
AACACCAACAGGAATATGAAAACAAATGTGACAACTTTTAACCAGGACTTGACAAGCCTAACCACGAACAACGAAACACAAACCACTATCAACTACCGGCCAGCGATTAACTCAAAGCTAAAAACTCAACACTAATTAAAAGGCGTTTGTGGGTCGGAAATTGTTGATTAATTCTGTGAGATAATTTCAAAAAAATCTCACGGGTTTACCCCATGAGATAGGTAATAAACCGCCATCTCACGGGGTAAACTGTTAGCCCGCAGTACTACTGCGGGTTTTGAGAATTCCATCTCAAGGACAATTTTTGATAAAAAACCCCTTTTTCCTTGCATCGCAGGGCTGTGTTTGTATAATATCAAACTAACATGTTAATAGGGTATGTTTTATAGTTCAGCGTTCACCTTCGCCGAGACAAGTTTTTAGCCCCTGGCATCGTCTGGGGGTTCCCGTGGCCGCAACGGCCACGGCTAAACAAAACATATAATCATCAATAAGGGGAGAAAATCATGGCTAATACAGCTCAAATTAACGCAAATCGTCAAAATGCACAAAAATCGACTGGGCCGCGAAGTACTGAAGGAAAGGCAGTCGTTGCAAAAAATGCAGTCAAACACGGCCTATTCGCACTGGAATCGGTAATAAAAGGCGAAAAACAGGAGGATTTCGACCTTTTTCGCGATGAAATGATCGCAGAATTGGCTCCCGCCGGTGCGGTGGAATCTATGTTAGCAGAGCGGTTTGTCAGCCTGTCGTGGCGGCTGGCGCGAGTAGAACGAATCCAGAACCAGGCAATCGATGCGATGATAGATAAGCAGCTTAACAGTCTGGCGGCGAGAATGGCTGAGGGAATGCTGCCAAAGAGCCTTCGCAGACAGAATACCGATGGCCCGGAAGCCGATTTGACGCTGGGAAAGGTTGCTATTAAGGATTTTTCGAATTCGCGGGTGTTGGAACGGCTGTTGATGTACGAACGGCGAATCGAGAACAGCATGTTAAAGACGATGGACGAGCTTCGAAGACGCCGGATTATGCGGGAATTGGAGCAGGCCCGGGAAGAGCTGAGCCCTGATATGATCCATGCCCAAGCTTCGCCTGGGGCTGCCACACGGTTGCCACAAGATGCTGCTGATAAACGATTTGTGCCGGATGTGGCCACCCCTCGACAAGCTCGGGGTAGGCTCCGGCCGCGTTCGGGGCTGACCGCGGCCGCTACGGCCACGGCTAAACAAGAACAAAATGAAAAAACAAACCCAATCCGGCCTGTCAGGCCGGAAATTCGAAGCACTAAATCCGAAATCCGAAACTAATTGGATAATAAATGTCCGGGAATGTTCAAAAGTGATTGAAATCGCACTAAAAATGACCAAATTCGTATAAAATCAAACAATCTTAACTATTGGCTATTGATAAATTTGGAAGAATAGTCAAAAATTGTTAATATATCCATAGGGACTGCTTAATTCGACCGATTTATCCTAAGCCGCTATAAAAGGGAGTATCAGCCGTCATGGACGAGAAAGTCAGTATAGAACTACAAATGAAGCAAAAAACCGGTATTGTGGCATTCAAATCGCCGTCCATAAGCGATGTAGATGAGATTGCCAATATCTCGAAACAGGTAACGGAGTTTATTAACAAAAATCATCCGAGCATGTTGATAATCGATTTCGAGCGTGTCAAATTTTTCTCTTCACAGGTATTGGGACTGCTATTGGATATTCGGACCAAGCTTGCCGTTTACAACGGCGAAGTTTTAATCAGTGCGATAGATCCCCAGTTGCACAGGGTCTTTCGAATTACCAATCTTGATAAAATATTCAGATTTTTTCAGGATAGAGAAAGTGCATTTAAAACAACAGGCAAAGGTTAACCCCCCTGTTCATATATATATGGGGGGTGAGATATAATTCCTGCGACGGCGGGAATGCATTTAATCAGAAAGGCTGATGATTATGCACATTGCAACACAATTTTCAATCTT
This sequence comes from uncultured Pirellulales bacterium, assembly GCA_964570855.1. GTDB lineage: Bacteria > Planctomycetota > Phycisphaerae > Sedimentisphaerales > Anaerobacaceae > JAFGPS01. The sequence goes on along the minus strand of CAZMZR010000198.1, from coordinate 745 downwards.
CATGGTCAACAAGCCGGGAGTATTGGCTCAGGTACTGAGAGAATTTGCCCAGGCCAAGATTAATATCATTGCAATTACAATGATGGATTCGGCGGAACATGGAGTTATGCGGGTAGTTTTTGGATCTCCGGAGAAGGCGCGAAAAGTGCTGGCAAAGCTGAATATGCAGTACAACGAGACGGGAGTTCTGTGTGTGACTCTTGATAATAAATCCGGTGCTCTTGCCACGGTAGCGGAAAAATTGTCCAGGAACCATATCAATATTTCATACGCATATTGTACCGCCGGGGCAAAGGGAGGCAAGGCTACGGGAATCCTGAAAGTAGCCGATGTGGCAAAGGCAATGAAGCTCCTCCAGCAGGGTCAAAAAAAGGAAAATAAATCACAGCCCGTAGTCAGAAGGTCGAATTCTTCGAGGAAGTAAAACTCTATAAAACTGTATTTTTCATAGCATTTGTTTTTACGAAAAGTATTGACATGATATCAATCTGGAGATTATATTACGCGTTTAATTGAATTCACGGGGCCGTAGCTCAACTGGTTAGAGCGTCGGACTGTCGATCCGAAGGTTGTGAGTTCGAGTCTCATCGGCCTCGTTTAATAAAGCCTTGTAAGTAAAGCACTTACGAGGCTTTGCTTTTTTCGTAAATCTCCCAAAAAGCCATTTGCGTCACTTTTGCGTCAGTCGCCACTAGGAGTCTGTCGGATTACCTCACATAGTTTCAGTAGTTTTGGTCATTTTATA
>CAZMZR010000197.1:0-2748 GCA_964570855.1 uncultured Pirellulales bacterium | reverse complement strand
TCATCTGCGGCACAGACGCACTTAAAGTGACACGAATAAAACCGGGCGGCTCGGCGCTGATGGATTTCAAAAGTTTCGTCAACGGCCGACATACCCAGCCCGGTGATATCTTTACAAAAATAGAAAATTGAAATTTGCCACTGTCTTTGTTGGGAACACTTGCTTTTATAGCCAACAAGTCTATAATATTATTGGTAAATGAGATATTTTTCAGTTGAGGGAGCTGATTATGACCATAGAGTCTAATAAAGCAAACAAAAAGTCACCCATCCGGAAATTCAGTGTATTGGTGATTGTTGCTTTATGCATGGTTTTTATATATATGCAGACGACATCCTTAAATCTTCTAAGCTTTTTTAACGCAGGAGATTCAAGTCCTAAGCCGCCGGATTTAAGTCGATGTACTCGTTTAGAGATCAACTTTTATCGTTCCGTATTAGGATACATTCAGAGATTAGATGACGGATTCGATTCCATGAGTTCTGACGAGATTGAGTATCTAAAGTCTCTGGAAAAGATTGTGATCGATGATAAAAAAGCCATCAAAAAAATAAGTCGTTTTGTGAGTAAAGGGCATTACAGGTCGGATTTAAAAGGTGCGAAGTTAGCAATGATACCCCCTCTAAGTGTGGCGTGTTATAGTAATGATGAACGAGTGGCCATCTTCGCATTTTTTGACAGTGATTTAATATGGTTTGATAATGGGGAATATTTTAAATATGATACGTCGTTCCCTGATCTTCTGTCGCTTTCTCCCGAGATTAAAAACATTTGGATAAACCTAAATTCTATAGTAAATCTTGCGGAAATATATGATGCATCTCTTCACTCTTTGAAGGAAAATAAAAAGTACCCAAGACCTGAAAAATGGTGTGATGTTGTTATACGGAATATCTCACCAGAATATGAGCCTCAGCTTAGCAGGGAACAGATTGAGGAACTTTTAAGGTCTCCCGGTGCGGGTGAAGGTAAATGTCACTACGCGATGAATCCGAATTGTGGGCCATATTCACCGGGTAATATGGTTCTTTTATTCGAGACTAAAGACGGCTGGAACCAGTATGGCGGGCCGGAACTATTCACCTTCGACAATCACAATCCCAGGGGCGGCTGTGTCTTACTCAATGACGGCACCGTCAAATTCATTCGCACCGAAGAAGAACTAAACAATCTCCGCTGGGAGTGATGGCAGGGGGGATGAAAAAGATAATCGGGCTGACTAAAAGGCAATAAGGATGTATAATCCAAATTATGTCCGGACCAAAGAACAAAACCGCTCGATTTATCGCCGCCGAGGTATTGAATCAGTTCGATCCGAAGCGCAATTACGCCGGTGCAATCCTGAACAGGATGCTGCCGGAGACCGAGCAAAAGCAGCGGGCAACGGACCTTGTCTTCGGCTCTATTAGAAACCTTGCAGCAATCGATACCGTGATAGATACTTTCTCCGGTTGCCCTCTCGAGCGAATCCAGAAAACACTTCTGAATATTATCCGCATCGGCTGTTATGAGCTGATCTACTCGCCGGCGACGATGGATTATTCGATAGTCAACGAGGCGGGTGAAAATGCCAAAGCCTTTGCCGGGAAAAAGCAGGTCGGCTTCGTCAATGCCCTTTTGCATCAAATCATCCGGCACATCACCAATCGCCAAATCGAACTCTCGCAGGACGGTATCAAACGTACACTTATACAAACGGCGGCGACCGGCTGCCAATTCGATTCGGATTTCCTGCCGGATAATAAAATCAGACCGGCTGATTATTTTAGCACGGTCTTTTCACTGCCGCAGTGGCTTGTCACCGATTGGTTAAAGGAACTCGGCGCCGAATCGGCGGGGCAAATCTGCCTGGCGCAGAATCGCAGGCCGTCGATATACATCCGTCCGAACAGCTTGAAAACTACGGCTGGGCAGCTAATCGCAAAATTTGGAAAAGAAGGCATTGAGCTGGAGGATGTACCTGAGAAAGCAGTCCTGCGGGTGAAGAATCCGAAGTCTGTTTCGAAGCTGCCCGGTTACGTGGAAGGCCTGTTTGTGGTTCAGGATATTACTGCATCGCAGCCGGTCGGGCTTCTGGGGCCGCAGCCGGATTGGGAGATACTCGATTTGTGTGCCGCCCCAGGCGTAAAAACTACACAGTTGGCCGAACTCACTAATGACTCGGCTAAGATTATCGCAACCGATATCGTCGGGCAGCGACTCAAAAGAATAAAAGAAAATATTGACAGGCTCAGTATAAAGAGCGTCGGAATTGTTCCTTATAGCGAATTTTCCGGTTTGACGTTTGATTGTGTGCTGCTGGATGTGCCGTGCTCGAATACAGGCGTATTGGCAAAGCGAATCGAGGCTCGCTATCGCATCAGTCCCCAGGCAATTGCCGAATTGGCCGGGATACAGAGCGGGCTTCTTGACAGGGCGGCGGGATTATTAAAACCGCATGGCAAAATTTGCTATAGTACGTGCAGCATACAAAGACAAGAAAACAGCGATGTTGTGAAAGATTTCCTTGGACGGCATCCGGAATTTGCTCTCGAAATCGAGCAGCTTATTCTGCCGTCGGCGGAAGGTTTCGACCGCGACGGCGGCTACGTGGCCATAATTAGACATCGATTGTAATTTGTCATTCTTGACTTTTTATACGTTGTTCATCGATTATCTAAACGAAACTTAAAGCTTAAACTTGAGATCTAAAAGTTATACCAACGGCCACAAAAAAATGCGCGCTCTAAAAATTTAACTTGCGCGATT
>CAZMZR010000196.1:0-2750 GCA_964570855.1 uncultured Pirellulales bacterium | reverse complement strand
CAGTGCCTGTTTATCCTTTGAAAAATCCATCACCAAAGCGCGCATCATTGTCGATTGATTTGCAGTAACGTCCCACGATGCAGCGTAAATATAGGGTAACAACCTGTAACGCAAGTTTATGAATTTTTCAATGGCATCATAAATCTTGTCGCCTTTTTTGCCGAATTGATAAATTTCACGAGGGGCGTCGGCACCGTGCGAACGCATCATCGGGCAGAATGCGCCGAACTGGGTCCAGCGGGCATAGAGCTCACAATAATTTGCATCGTCGAGTTTTTTCTTAAAATTCCAAAGAAAGAATCCGCCAATATCGCTGTTGAAGTAAGGGATGCCGCAGAGTGAAAAGTTTAACCCTGCCGATATCTGATTTCTTAATGCATCCCATGATGCCACCACGTCGCCCGACCAGGTATTGGCGCCGTAGCGCTGCTGACCGGCAAATGCCGAACGGGTAAGGATAAAAACTCGCTTGTCGGAAGTGACGGCACGCTGGTGCTGGTATAATCCGCCCACGGTCATTAAAGGAAAAGCATTTCGTACTTTTCGGAATGAACCCATCCAAGTTTGATTGTCCAAATCGGAAGGTTTGAAATTCAAATGATCCGGTTCAGATGAATCCATCCACCAGCCGTCCATGCCGAGAGAGAAAATACCTGCGTTCAAATACTTCCAGTAAATATCGCGAGCTTCCGGATTGTAAGGATCGTAAACCCGGACACCCGAAGGGTAATCCATCCTGGGCGGCCATTTTTGTGAACCTGATTGGGGCCATGTTTGAAAATCCATCAGTGCGTTAATTTTATCCAATTCTTTATATTGTTTTGTCTGAGGGCCAAATGAATTCCAGATAGAAATGATCATGTGCGCATTCAGGCTGTGCACGTCGTCCACCATCTTTTGAGGATCGTAAAATTCGGTATTGAGGAATTCCATGGCATTCCACAGGTAATTGTTGCCCCAGTACTGCCAGTCCTGAATAATACCGTCTAAAGGAACTCCCAGTTCGCGGTATTTTTTAACCACGCCGACTGTTTCATCCTGGCTTTTATAACGCTCTTTGCTTTGCCAGTAACCGTAGGTCCATAACGGGAACATCGGCACCTGGCCTGTGAGGTCACGCATACGGGCAATCACACCATCGGCATCGCCGCCATACATAAAATAATAATCGACACAATCGCCTACATCTGATTTAAACGATGTTCTTTCAGGATTATCTTCGAAGATCGTTGGGGAATAATTGTCCCAAAACAACCCGTAGTCTTTTACCGACAGGAAAAATGGAATATAATCATCCGTGTTCCCCTGTACCATTCGCAGTCTCAGATTACGCTGTACCATTTTACCCTGCTGCTGTATGCCTAAACCATAAATGGCCTCATTTTTATCCAAAACAAATGACTGCGAGACACTGTATGTTTTTACGCCGACATCATTGAAATCCGTAAACACAACACCCGCTTCTTTCTCATTTAATAACGACTCACCTGTCGGAGTTGAAAAGCAGATTTTGCCATCTTTGAGGTTCAGAATCACCTGAATGTTTTCACTTTTAATGGAAAGTTCATATCCTGCCTGCTTTATATTAAAAGCAGTTTTTTGCGGAACCTTAATAACTGAAAGGCTTTCTTTTGTAAATGTTTCGCCTTCAAGTGATTTCAACACCCTCACAATGGATGGGCTATAGAACTGAATTTCAACTTCAATAGAGTTGATTGTTGATTTTATGCCCAAATCAGTTTTCTGATAAGTTTGAGCTTTGATGCTGCTAACAAGGACAAATGCAAATAATACGATGGTTAAAAGTTTTTTATTCATACCAACATTCTCCTTTAATTTCCTATCAATATTTATTGAATAGTAATCTTCGTCATCTTTAAATCTTTTATATTAGAGCTGTTTCATAAATTGATTCTTCCTTAACTCCACTGACTCTTTTGCTATGCTCATATTCATCTTTCATCTGCTGCCAGTCTACTGCGATAGTGCCGGTAAATACATCAGAATTTAACTGAGAATATTTTATCTGGCGATAATGCTCAGCCAGTTTTTTAGTTGGTAAAGCTTTAGCTTTGCGTATGCCACTTTCATACCAACCGACCCAAAAGCCTTTGACACCTTTTCTTTTGTATGTCCAAACCTTTCTCATAATAGTATAATGTATCGTAATTTTAGGAGCCTAAAACAAGTGAAAAAGAAGGCAGGAATTCAAGCAAAATAGTACCTAAATGGAGACATATTTTACATTGTTTTAATTTGAAATAACATAAGTATTGGCATTTTAAAAGGTTATGAAACCGACTAATTTCAGATCATCAGGTCAACAAGACCGTTAGCATACACATTCTTCCTTTTTATTATCTAAAGCGTATATGAATGGGCAAATGTTGATGCAAAAATGCGAAAAAAGAAGAATTATGGATGAAAAGTCGGGATTTACGATACACAAACAACTAACCACGAACCAAGAGATGCGAGTAAAGGACAATTTGCCGAAAAAGGGGGGATTTTGATTGTATTAAGGCCGATTTTGGGTATAAAGTAGTATTTAGTATGTAGTATTCGGTATTTAGCATATAAATAAAATCACATCAATCGCGGAGGGCAAGTCAAGAGTTCAAAGTGTAAAGTTAAAAGTTAAAAAAGCAAAAATACAACGTAAAAATCCAATGTTTAGCCCCCAGATTTACTCTGGAGGTTGGCCGTGGCCATAAAGGCCACGGCTGAACAAGAAAAAAATGAAAAACAAA
>CAZMZR010000195.1:0-2843 GCA_964570855.1 uncultured Pirellulales bacterium | reverse complement strand
GAAGGGATTTTGTTCATCGACGATATTCGCCTGCGCTATGTGGAGCAATAACTGTAAAACCGACAACTTAGAGACTATGTGATTACTGATTGAGTGGAGATTTGTAACCACCGATTTAGTGTACACTTGTTTGGAGTCTTGTATTATTTGAGGTTATTTGTTTATGAAATCAAAACACAGTTAGTCCTCAAATCAGATTTCTGCAGCGGGACTATCATGTGAAATATATTGTTTTATAGTTTTTTGTGGTTTATATTTTTGATATAATCAAGGGTGTCGCCATTGCGAGTGTTCTGTTTCTTTCGTTGGTGTACAGAACTTTTTAATCAGAAGAGTTGCAATAATGCTTACAATAAAGGCAACCATAGCAATGACGGCACCCTTTCCTTACCTTGGATAAAAAGGTGGGGTATTAGTCTAAATGAGGGTGTTGTAGGACGTTTCGATCGGATTTTTTTTAGTATAACTGATTAACAGACCATGCAAGAAAAATACAAAGTCCTGTTGATGATGGAGACCTCGAGAAAATACGGAAGGTCAATTCTGCGCGGAATAGCAAAGTACTCACGGGCCCAGGGTCCCTGGATATTCTACAGGCAGGCCCCGTTCTACTGGGGTACAGACAGCAAAAAGACGGCCTTAAAACAGCTTAAACTGGATGTCGATGGTATAATTCTGCGGGAACAACGCGAGCAGGAATTAACTGAAAGTATCCTTGCCCTGGGTCTTCCCGTTGTTGTTGCGCCTTATAGAGAGATATTTCCGAATTTGCACAATATCGTAACCGACGATGTGGGGATCGGGAAAATGGCTGCTGAATATCTGCTGCGTCGAGGTTTCAAGCAATTCGCCTATTGCGGTTTCGGGCAGATGTATTACTGGTCCCGCGATCGCGGCAAAGGCTTCAGCGAAAGAGTCATCCAGGCCGGTTTCGGCATCCATCATTACGAATACGAACAACCAAAATCAAGGTATCCGCACTCATGGGAGAAAGAACAGGTTATTTTGGTTGACTGGTTAAAGCGATTGCCGAAGCCCGTTGCCCTGATGGCCTGTAATGACGACCGGAGCCAGCAGGTTCTCGAAGCCTGTAAAATGGCAGGTCTTAATGTCCCCGAGCAGGTGGCCATCATCGGACTCGGCAACGACGACCTTGTTTGCGATTTGGCCTCACCGCCGCTGTCGAGCATAGCATTGGGCGCCGAAAAAGGGGGATATGATGCCGCTGCAGCGCTTGACAAGCTAATGAGAGGCAAGCAAGTACCGGATAAGAGAATCATTGTACCTACGCTCTATGTTGTTACAAGACAATCAACCGACATCCTTAAAATCGATGATCCATACGTGGCCCAGGCGATGCGGTTCATTTACCGACGAGCCAGGAGAGACGCCATCCAGGTCGATGATGTGTTGCGGGCCGTTCCAATTTCACGCCGGAGTTTATACGAACGCTTTGCCAGAGTCCTGGAACGACCGGTGCATGAAGAGATAAAACGCGTACGTGTGGACCAGCTCACACGCATGCTGGTTACTACAAATCTGCCAATTTCACAGATCGCTCAAACGCTTGGTTGCTCGGACATGAAAAATCTCGCGAGATATTTCAAACAGGCCAAGGGAATGAGTCCGCTACAATACCGTAAGCATCATTCACTGAAATAGTTAGACGAACTATATACACAAACAGACGAATTTTAGAAACAAAAAGTAGTTCCCTGTGCACTATATTTTTACGATAATAAACTTAGGAGCCCTATGTAGAAGTTATAAAACCATATAAGCAGGCTGAAACACGGTAATTTTGGTCTTAACATGCTTTACGTAGATGGCAGGAAAGGAGGTTTTTTAAATACAGCTTCAATAAACATTGTTTATCCACAAAGTCTCGGCAGGACCGAAAACATCACTGCTGAATCCGACTCGCTCGAAAGCGCCACCGTCATTTTACACAGTGTCGCGGAAAAGACGGACACCGGCGTAGCACAATAGGTGTTCAGCAAAGAGGGCCTGAAATCAGAACCAACCATATCCATGCATAGCCTGCCTGTCATGTGTATTTATTTTAATTTTTTAACCTCCAATCTCTGAATCAAGGTCAATAAAGTATATATAATGGGATGTGGTCTAATGGAATCGCTACCTGCCGTTAAATGCATTGAGTTTAAGGATTAAATGAAGCAATCCAAAAGAACACGACAGTTTTTCCGCCTCTTTATGAGACACCAAAACCGAATCTTTGCTTACATCCTCACCCTGGTCCCCCATGGTGCTGATGCTGAAGATATCATGCAGGAAACGGTCAGCGTGGCTTGGGAGAAATTCGGAACCTTTAAAGAAGGCACAGATTTTGCCGCGTGGCTCAAGAAAATCGCCTTTTATAAAGTCATGGACCATCGTAAACGCGGCGGGCACCATCGTATTATCTTCAGTGATGACTTGATGAGAGTGCTGGCTCCTTGGGCAGAGAAAACCTTTGAGCAAACCGATACCCGTATGGCGGCCCTGAAATCCTGTTTGAAACGCCTTAGCTCACCTGACCGTCGACTCTTAAAACGGCGTTATGAGGACGGCCTCACTATCAAGGCCATTGCCGAGGAGGCTAATAGGTCGGTTCAAGGTTTGTATAAAGTCATGATCAGCTCAGACGATGTGTTCATTATACGCTTTTATCTGGGCAATTCCAAGAGGAGACCTTTGAATGACACGGCCCACTTCAGAAAAAGAATTGAGTACTTTAATCTTCAACTGCCTGGAAGGTACAACCACTCAGGAGCAACTCGATGAGTTGGAATCAAGGCTTAAAAAAGATCCCCAGGCACAGGATATCTATCAGGAATTTCTCG
>CAZMZR010000194.1:0-2894 GCA_964570855.1 uncultured Pirellulales bacterium | reverse complement strand
AATGCAGCTTCGTCAACCGGAACGACTAAAGGATAAGACTATGGAAATAGAAGCGTTTTTGTTATGCGATTGTGCGACCGCCGGCGGCGGAAAGCTGAACATCCTGGGAGCATTCGATATCATCTGGACCAAGCAAATGCCCGCAATTCACCCGTCCTGTACTGTAGTGACACGAGCAAGATTTACAAAAATCGAGCAGGGCCAACACGATATAAGGATTACGATAATCGACGAAGACGGGAATATCGTCGGCCCCGACCTCAAAGATACCATTTCCGTCACGATACCGCCGCACGAAGATTCCATAGCCCGTAACCTTATCCTGAATATCCAGGGTCTAAGATTCAATAAATTAGGCCAATTCAGGGTCGATTTATCTATCGGCGGTCAGCAGGTCGCCTCACTGCCGCTGAAAGTTCGCGAAGTGCCGCAGCGCTCGCAACCTCTCGAAAATAATTAACAATCAAAATCACTACCGATGAGTTCACGATAATATTTACGTTCGCCAGAAGTAGTGGTATTTATACTCCAGTTCGATTTTCTGCCCCGGCTCAAGTTTTAATTCCCAATTCACACGTCCTACGGAGTTGAACCGATACCACCAGTAAGGCCAATTGTACCATCCCCACCAGAACGGATAGGCATCCGTAGTCATCCAGCCGCCCTCCTGCCTGCCGAGTTGCTCTATTTCGCCGTCGTGATCGGCGCTATCGATATTACCCAGGACGGACCGCCGGACCTCCAAATCGACGCTCCCGGCCCGATGGTTTGTCAGGGTAATCGTCCCGGTCAGGTTGCTGCGGACGTAAGTATTACCGTCCCATTTGGCTGCATCGTTTATGCGCTCGGTCTCCACATCCAGCCTCTCGACAGAAATATCGACGGCGACGGTCAGCTCGATGTCACTCGATGCCCCAATGGCGGTATAGGTCGTCATACTTTGACCGATGACACGGCCCTGGCGAAGAATAAGTGCCGGTGCGGTTGTCAAGGGGCAGTCGGCGTCATTATCCAGACGAATCTTATGCATTACCTTCGGCGCGTGATAAAGTCTTGCAAGCTGGGCCGTCTGCTCGTTATTGAGACGCTGGCGAACCTCGGGCGGCGGGCCGAACGGCAAATCGAGTACAAAAACATCCCGATATTTCAGTTTATACTCGGCCACAGGAACAACCATGCGCTGGCCCTTCTTTAAGGTGACATTCTCAAGCGTAAAGACATACAGGTCCTCGTTCTTAGCGGATTCGGCCACATCGGGGCCAAGGTCCATCGTGCCTGTGTTTCGTGGACGCTCAGCATGGCGAACAGGTGACACAGACTGGCTCATTATCATATTGGAAAAAGCGTACGCGGTTTGACTGTCCCTTTGGAAATGGTTCGAGAGCTGCGCGACCGTCTGTTGCAGCGAAATAGGGTCGGGCGTATCTTCGAAAGCAAACTTCGGAGCGCCAATAACAAGGTGCGCCTTGACATTCTCGATATCGGCCAGCTCGTTTATGATAGTCGCCTGGAGTTTAACGACTGCCTGTCCCTTACCGTCAATATCAATGCGATAGCTGGGTATCCATCGAATGCCTCGCTGGACATAGACCATACCGACATTGGCCGTCTTTTCCGGCTCTTTTCGGCCCCAGTCGAGCTTGAGTGTCATAATATTCCGGAACTCCTCGTGGCCCAGAGTCGCTTTAGGCTCTTCAAGAAAAGTAATCTCTCGGATTTGGTCTATCGGAACGGCTTTAATCCCGCCTTCGTATTTTAACAGGACTATATTGCCCGGCTGTGACAGCGCGGGCGGGCTCGAAGGCGGACTGGTTCGACAAAGCTCCTGCGAGCTTCGAGTAGGAATCCCATAAATCACACATTCATAAGCGTTGAGTCCGGCCTCGGCGACCCGGACTCTGGCGCCGATATTAGCACGAATCAGCTCGGGGATGGTCAGCGCCGTCTTATCAAGCGAGACAATGCGCTTGCCGGAGACGACGCCGGTGAGTTTGGCGTCGGTTTGCGCCGAATAACTCCAGAATGTCCCTACAATCGGTGTCGGCAAATAGTCGAGCACAACGTTCCCGTCCGCATCTGTCGGCATGAAGCCCTCATGCAAAACGAAAGCATGACCGTCCTTGAAAACGGTAACCTCCTTAACCGGCATATTCGCCAAAGCAGTCTCGGATACTCTGTCCGCCGAATTTGCCCGGACCGGCGGCGTAACACAAAACACAAGAATAAATACGGACAACATTTTTTTGATTTGACTTACAAAATTCATTTTCCTCTCCTTAAAAAATTCAATAATATTATCTGATCAATAATTTTTTGTTTTACTGTCACTGTTCCTGTTCCTGCAATTGCTGCTGGTTCGAATTCGATTGGATTTGCCTTATCCGCGAATTTTGCTCCGGCTGTGTTTTTTGCTTTAGTAAATCCTGGTCCGCACGAATGTAGCTTTTATGAAGTGCCTGCCGGCGGCCTTGTCTATAAGTTTCAAAAACTACTTTATCCTTACTCAGGCGGGTAACCAGTTTAAGCTGCTCATTGATATGCTTCTCGGAAATCTCGGCTTTCTCATCATCCTGCAGGAAAGCACGAACACTCTTGGCCGCTGGGACAACAAATTCATCTGTCTTCTGCAATTCAGCAACGGCTTCCAATGAGCCGGCTTGCAGAAGTTTCGGCCAGAGTTTCCCGAACAGCTCGTTCGAAGAATATATTTCGGCACCCTCAACCTTACCATTGATGGCATATGCAAAACCGACAGCGTCTTCGCTGTTTTTTACGATGTTGGAAAACAGATTTACATATTCCTGTACGGCTTTGTTAACTTCCTTATCTTCGAGTGTCAGTTGCAGACTGGATGCGGATTGTTCCGACTTGACCGATTTGCCGAGATTGCTGCT
>CAZMZR010000193.1:0-2898 GCA_964570855.1 uncultured Pirellulales bacterium | reverse complement strand
TTAATAAACATAATTTCCTATAATTTCTTTTCTATTGGTTGTTTTTTATGTCGATAGTCGGTAAACTTGATAACTAATGCGATTATTAATAGTGTGACAAAGGGTAATGTTGTGATTTCCCAATCTCGGACAAATGGTGCGGTTCCCTTAATTGTGACAAGGACGTACTGTCCGCTTTCCTTAATAAACTTATATTTCGGAAGTACTTTGGAATACCATAACTCGGTATTGCCGTATAATGTCCCATCGGATAATGTCACCTCTTGATTAGCCGGATCAGAGAGTTTCCGGTAATCATCTTCTGTTAAGATTTGTACATTGTAATCGTTAGGATTCAATAACCGATACTGTGAATGATAATGTACAAAACGAAAGAATATCCAGGTTGTGAATATCATTATTAAACATGTTGCAAGTAAAGCCAGATAAATTGAATTAATTTGCTTGTCAGTCATAAAGAACCTCCTGAATATACCCTGAAATTTCCCTTTTAAACGCTTAAAAAACATAACTTCTTATAATTTAAGTACTGCTCTTGAAGACTTCATAATAGTATAGACGCTAACCATGAACTCTATAATCAAGTGTTTAAAAAGCAGGGCCTCTATTAACTGGATTTTCCCATTTAAACTCTTAACAAACATAATTTTCTTCGTACACCACTAATAATCTTACGATATACACTTTGAAACATCAAGAGATACTATTTTCAAAGCCACTTTGTTGATAATTTGCACGAGAACATGGTTTTTGTGCCTTGTCTTCCTGTCATTCTCAGCTTTTGTACAGACCTTGAGAGCTCGCATCATATGGGAAATCCGGGATCTGATAACTTTTTGTATTGATTCACCTTTTATGTCGGCGTTTCGATTTGCTCAGGCGGTTAATTTTAGGTAACAGGTCGGCGCGTCCCTGCCGGTGCAGAAATTCGCTGATAATCTTTTTATTTTGCGGCTGGTAATAGTGCAGCAGCGCGGCTTGTAGTCGTTTTTCTCTGCGTGAGCGTGCGATGTGGATTTGTTTGCCCCCGGCGTCTGTGCCGGTGACATACATCGCTGTCGAAAGCGTCATCGGGCTTGGAACAAAATCCTGTACCTGTCGCGGCCGCCACGAACGTGATACGAGGTACTCGGTCAGCCTCAATGCATCCTCGGGACTGCAGCCCGGATGTGAGCTGATAAAGTACGGCACAAGATATGCCTCTTTTCCGGCCCGGCGACATGCTTCGTTAAATTTGTGCTCGAATTCTTCGAAAACATCGAATCCCGGTTTGCACATCAAGTCCAGCACACCCCGGCAATAATGTTCCGGAGCCACTTTTAAATGTCCCCCGACAAAATGACGGACCAGCATATCGATATACTCGGTGCTCTCAAGGGCGATGTCGTGCCGAATGCCCGATGCTATAAAGATATGCGTTCGCTTCGGTGTGCTCTGGCCCCATCGGACAAACGCCTCCATCATCTCGAGCATCGGTTCGTGATTGAACTCGATATGTTTACACGGAGCAGGTGACAAACAGCCGGAACGCGAACAGGTTTGCGCCTGTGTACATTCCATGCCGTACATATTGGCTGTGGGGCCGCCGATATCCGAAATCGTGCCGCGAAATTGCCGATGCCGGCGAATCACATCCGCTTCGTTCAACAGCGAATCCAGCGACCTCGAACTTATCTGTTTTCCCTGATGAGAGTAAATCGAGCAAAACGAACAGCCGCCGAAACAGCCGCGATGGGTCGTAATTGAAAACTGCACCGGCGTCAGTGCCGGCACACCGCCGTCACGGTCATAACGCGGGTGCCAGCATCGCGAGAAAGGAAGATCATATATGGCATCCATCTGGTCACTGCTCAAAGGTTCCCCCGGCGGCAGGACGACAATTGTGCCGGGGTCCTGCTCCTGCACCACCGGCAGACCGCCCGGATGGGCCTGGAGCTGGTACTTTTGGTGTGCATCCATAACGCTTTGCGTCTTTGACTGCTGCCGGCCGAGTGACGGTAAATGCACGGCGTTTTCCGGTATGACGGTCCCTTTACGGGCCACATACGCAGTACCAGCGATATCGGTCAGCTCATGAATACTCTGGCCCGCATTAAGTCGGAGGGCGACTTGTGCGACAGCCAGCTCGGCCATGCCGTGTATTAATAAATCCGCTTTGGCATCTATCAGCACCGACCGTTTTAGTTTGTCCTCGATATAATCGTAATGCACGAGCCGTCGGAGGCCGGCTTCCAGGCCGCCGAGGATAATCGGCACATCCGGATACGCCTCTCTTGCCCTGGCCGAGTACACGAGCAACGGCCGTCCGGGCCGCAGTCCCACCGCCCCGCCGGGGCTATAGACATCCTGCTTTCGCCGGTTCCCTAAAGATGCGTAGTCGTTCAGGCGTGAATCGATGCAGCCGCTTGTAATCGCCCAGAACAGCCGCGGCCGCCCGAGCGAACGGAAAGGCTCGACGCTTCGCCAGTCAGGCTGCGCAAGTATTGCAACATGATAGCCAATTTTTTCGAGCCATCGACCGATTAATGCTGCGCCGAACGAAGGATGGTCAACATAAGCATCGCCTGTAATCAGTATAATATCAGCCTGGTCCCGGCCAAGCCGAACAAGCTCCTCGCGCGTGGTCGGCAAAAATGTACCTGGATTGGCATTCTTTACAGTCATTCGGGCATTATACCACAATAGTTACCGCTTTGTTCAAATACTCGTTTCTTAAAAAACTCGATCCGATGACGGATATGAAGCAGCCAATTTTGGTAATTATCAGATAAAACAATGCCATTATGAGGCGAAAATTCGACACGTTTGCGCACATAGCTGGAAACAAAAATCGAAAAAACGAAAATTTTTTTAATTCGTTTCCTGCCGGTCGCTTACGCCCGCGGCTCCGCTTAAAAA
>CAZMZR010000192.1:0-2912 GCA_964570855.1 uncultured Pirellulales bacterium | reverse complement strand
AAAACCCCCCGGTTTCGCCGGGGGGCTAAAAAAATCTCATTTACGGATTTGCTAAACCCTATCAGCTATTCCCTAATCTTTCGTAGCCGCCTGTGCCGCTGCGAGTCTTGCGATGGGGACTCTAAACGGTGAGCAGGAGACGTAGTTCATACCGACACGGTGACAGAAGTCGATACTGCTCGGCTCGCCGCCGTGCTCGCCGCAGATACCGACCTTAAGTTTCTTGCGAGTCTTTCTGCCGAGCTTTGTTCCCATCTCGACGAGTTTTCCTACGCCTGTCTGGTCGAGCTGCTGGAACGGGTCGGATGTGTAAATGCCTTTGCGAACGTATTCGCCTAAGAACTTGCCGGCGTCGTCGCGCGAGAAGCCCATTGTCATCTGCGTCAGGTCGTTCGTCCCGAAGCTGAAGAACTCCGCCTCTTTGGCCACTTCGTCGGCGGTCAGTGCGGCCCGCGGTACTTCAATCATAGTACCGATCATATACTGGATGCGGTCTTTTCTTTCTTTGAAGACCTGCTTGATTTCATCAACGATTTCGTCCTTGACCATCTTCAATTCCGCAACGGCGCCGACCAGCGGAATCATGATTTCCGGCAGGACTTTTTTGCCTTTTTTCTTAACGTTCAGTGCCGCTTCGATAATGGCTCTCGCCTGCATTCGGCCGATAGCCGGATAGGAAATCGAAAGTCGGCAGCCGCGATGACCGAGCATAGGATTGAACTCGTGCAACTGCTCGACCTTTGCCTTGACTACTGCCGGTTTGACCTTGAGTCTTTTGGCCATCTCTGCCTGGGATTTAGTGTCCTGCGGCAGGAACTCATGTAACGGCGGGTCGAGCAAGCGGATTGTCACCGGCAGGCCGGCCATAGCCGTAAAGATGCCTTCGAAGTCACTGCGCTGGTAAGGCAGCAGTTTCTTCAACGCCCCTTCGAATTCCTTTGTGGCGACGGCGTGCTCTTTCCTGATCACGTTTTTCTCTTTTTCAGTCTGGGCCGTTTCGATTTTCAAAAGCATTGTAGCATAATCATCGGCGGCAAGAATCATCTGGCGCACCGCCCAGATGCGGTCACCTTCGAAGAACATGTGCTCGGTCCTGGTAAGGCCGATACCTTCAGCGCCGAAGTCTCTTGCGCGTTTGGAATCTTCCGGTGTATCAGCGTTTGTGCGAACGCCGAGTTTGCGGACCTGGTCGCAAATCTTCAAGAACTTTCCGAAGTCGCCGCTCAGGGTAGGCTCGACCGTGGCAAGCTGCCCGGTCATTACTTCGCCGGACGAGCCATCCAGGCTCATCCAGTCACCTTCTTTGAGGGTCTTCTTGTCAACGGTGAGTTTTTTCGTTGCGTAGTTTATGCTCAGTGCGCTGACACCGGCGATGCAGCATTTTCCCATACCGCGTGCGACGACCGCTGCGTGCGAAGTCATTCCGCCGCGTTCGGTAAGAATGCCTTCGGCCGCGTCCATGCCGCCTATATCTTCAGGGCTGGTCTCGATGCGAACGAGTATGACCTTTTTACCTTTTTTGTTCCATTCTTCCGCGACGTCGGCGGTGAAGACAATCTGTCCGACGGCGGCGCCTGGAGAGGCGGGAAGTCCCCTGGCGATAACGTTGCGCTTGGCCTTCGGGTCGAAGTGCGGGTGCAGCAGGCGGTCTAATTGTTCCGGGGTGACACGGTTGACGGCTTCTTTTTTGGGAATGAGCCGTTCGTTGACCATATCGACTGCGATTTTTACCGCCGCTTCGGCCGTACGCTTGCCGGTTCGTGTCTGGAGGATGTAGAGCACTTTGTTCTGGATTGTGAATTCCATGTCCTGCATGTCCTTGTAGTGCTTTTCCAGTCGAGTCATCAGGGCGGTGAGCTGTTTGTATGCTTTCGGCATGCGGCGTGACAGTTTTTTCAGCGGCAGGGGTGTGCGGATTCCGGCGACCACGTCTTCGCCCTGGGCGTTCATGAGGAATTCGCCGTAGAATTCTTTCTTGCCGGTGCTTGGATTGCGCGTGAAGCAGACGCCGGTGCCGCAGTCGGAGCCCATGTTGCCGAAGACCATGGCCTGGACGTTGACGGCGGTGCCGAGAAGGCCGGTGATTTTGTTGAGCTGGCGATACTTGACTGCTCGTTCGGTCATCCATGAACCGAAGACGGCGTTGATGGCGTGCTTGAGCTGGAGTTTGCCGTCCTGCGGGAATAGCTCGCCGACGTGTTTTTTGTACACGGCTTTGTATTTCTCGACGACCTCTTTGAGTTGGTCGGCCTTGAGTTCGTTATCGAGCTTGACGCCGGCTTTTTCCTTGGCTGCGTGAATTACTTCTTCGAAGTGTTCGTGACTGCAGCCCATGACTACGTCGCCGAACATGTCGATGAACCGGCGGTAGATATCGTATGCGAAGCGGGGATTTCGGGTTTTGCGGATAATGCCTTCGATGACATCATCGTTCAATCCTAAATTCAATATAGTGTCCATCATCCCAGGCATCGATGCGGCGGCTCCGCTGCGGACGCTGACCAGCAGCGGCTTATCGGGGTTGCCGAGCCTGGCGTCCATCGCCTTTTCCAGCTTTGCCAGATTCTTATCCACTTCCTTCTCAAGCCCGCTTGGCCACTTCCCGCCGGATTTGTAATACTCCCTGCACACCTTCGTCGCAATCGTAAACCCCGGCGGCACCGGCACACCCAGATTCGTCATCTCAGCGAGATTCGCCCCCTTACCGCCCAGAAGTTCCTTCATCTTCGCATTGCCTTCGGCCTTTCCGCCGCCGAAAAAAAACACCCTTTTTTCTGCCATTCTAAAATTCTCCAGTAATATAGTTTTCAAATCTAACTGCTTTTCAGATCGTTCAATTTCTCGAACACACATTCTTAAGCCTATGAGAGCAACCCCCTCATAAACAAAGGAAGCCCAATATATTCCGCCGG
>CAZMZR010000191.1:0-2935 GCA_964570855.1 uncultured Pirellulales bacterium | reverse complement strand
TAAGCAAAATGTTACCAAAAAGTTATCTTTAAAAGGCACTAGCGGGGGGAGGATTCGAACCTCCGACCTCCGGGTTATGGGCCCGACGAGCTACCAGACTGCTCTACCCCGCGATAATCGATTCATAGATAAAATCAAATTTTTATAGAACTATTTGAGCAGTATTAAAACAACTACCCGAAACTTACATAGAACATACTATAAAACGCCGGCTTTATCAATACCTACATAAAAAAATCATAAATGTTCGCAAATCCGGGCGGCGATAGACTCAATCTGCCCGGCCTGATATTTATAAGAAGGCCAACGACTGAATACACCGTCGTCTATATTACGAGCAATTATATGAAAATGCAAATGCTCAATAACCTGTCCCGCCGCCCTTCCATTATTGCATAAGAGATTATAACCGTCAGAATTCATGGCGGACGATACCGCCCCTGCGATCTTGCCGAGGCGCGAAGCAATCTGAGCTAAAAGCTCCGCGGGACAATCATGTAATTGTTCATAGTGCTGCTTGGGTATAACCAAAGTATGGCCGTCACTAATCGGTCCTATGTCCAGAAAAGCAAGAACAACGTCATCCTCGTAAATCTTTGTAACTGGAATCTGACCGGCTACTATTTTACAAAAAAGGCAATTATCCGCATTCATAACAAAGAAATTCCGCAACTTATCGATTACTGATTTTCATCAGTTTTGCCGTTGGGGCTTTTTACATCTTTTGATTCTTCTGTTGCAGCCGGCTCCTGAGCTTCGGCTTTTTCTTCGGCCTCGGCAACTTCCTGTGTTTCGACGGCCTGTTCAGATTCGGCAGGTTTTTTTGCTTTTCTGCCGAAGCGTTTTTTACGTGTAGTTTTTGTTTCTTTTTCCGGTTTCTCTTCCGAACCTACCAACTGAAGCAGGACGAGCTGGCCGTTATCACCCAGCCTTCGCAAAGATAACCGGATGATTCTTGTATAACCGCCCGGTCTTTCGAGGTATCTGGGG
The DNA here is from genome assembly GCA_964570855.1 of uncultured Pirellulales bacterium. Classification (GTDB taxonomy): domain Bacteria; phylum Planctomycetota; class Phycisphaerae; order Sedimentisphaerales; family Anaerobacaceae; genus JAFGPS01. The sequence continues at coordinate 1,945 of CAZMZR010000191.1, read as the reverse complement.
CCAAGTTCACTAAACAACTTTCCAACTACAGTGCCCTTTTTTACCTCCCGTCCGTCTTCATTTTCCACGATATCGCGATTTCCGAGCAAAGCAATGGCCCTGCGTCTGGCCGATAATGTACCTTTCCTGGCTAAAGTAATTAATTTCTCGGCAAAAGGTTTTACCTCTTTTGCTTTTTCAATCGTAGTTGAAATCGTCTCGTGCTGGATGAGCGAAGCGACCAAATTCCGCCGCATCGCCAGACGATGCTCCTTGGTTCTACTTAACCGACGTCCTGCTACTCTGTGACGCATATCATCAAAATCCTCTCATCAGGCAATCCCGCCTGAATCATATATCAAATCATACTTTTAACTATACGGTGATATCGGTCATACCCAATGATAAGCCGATATCGGCAAGCTTCCTCTTGATTTCCCGCAACGACGTTTTACCGAAGCTGCGAATTTTCAACAAATCGGCCTCCGTCATCTTTACCAACTGCCCCACGGTTTCGGTTTTGGCTGATTCAAGGCAATTACTGGCTCTCACCGACAGTTCCAGTTCCTGAATAGGCATAGCCAGTTTTTGGGCCAATTCTTCGTTGACCGCCTGTTCTTCCGATACCACTTCATCACTAATCTGAGAAGCCGGAGCCGTCTCTTCTCCGAGCTCGAAATACTGTACGAAAGGATTAACGTGCTTTCGTAAAATCTTTGCGGCTTCAACCAGTGCCATCTCAGGCGTTATCGTGCCGTTCGTCCAGATTTCCAGAATAAGTTTGTCGTAATTTGTTCGCTGACCTACACGTGTGTTCTCCGTTGTGTATCGTACTCTTGTAACGGGAGAATATACGGTGTCAAGCACTATCCTCCCGATTTCCTGGTCGAATCTGTCGGTTGCATCAATTCGTTCAAAGGCCGGTATATAGCCGCGACCGTTTTCAACAACCATTTCCATATCAAAATTTATATCTTCGGTCAAAGTTGCCAGTACCAGGTCTTTGTTTATTACTTCAACCGCCGGGTCAGTAACAATGTCGGCTGCGGTTATAACGCCGGTTTTGTTTGCAGAAACACTCATTGTCTTCGGCACAAGACCATGGAGCCGGATGATAAGACTTTTTATATTCAAGACTATATCCGTTACATCCTCCATAACTCCTTTTATGGAGCTGAACTCATGGCTTACGCCCGAAATCTTGATGGATGTTACAGCGCTACCTTCCAAAGAGGAAAGCAATATGCGTCTGAGGCTGTTGCCTATAGTGGTACCGAAACCACGTTCGAAAGGCTCGATGAAGAATCGGCCATAGTTTTCGCTCGATACTATCGTGTCTCGTTCAACACGAGTCGGCAGTTCTAAACCACGCCATGTAACTCGCATACATGTCTCCTCTATTATCCTTTGAGCCGACCAAAATCCCGTACACTGCAAAAAGATTTGACCGGAACTCAAAATTAAAAAATGAAAATTTTATTTATCTTGAACAAAACTCAATAACCAACTGTTCTTCAACCGGAATCTGAACATCATCGCGAGAAGGTAAAGCAACAATAGTAGCTTCAGGTTTTTCTCTGGATAATTGCAGCCAGCCCTGCGTAGTAAAATTCGGATTACTTTCCAATTGTTCCTTAACTTTTTTGATGCTCTTACTATTACCTTTTAACGTGATTTTATCCCCGATTTTCGTCGTATAATCGCTTATATCGACCTTGCGTCCGTTCACATAAACATGACCGTGAGCAATCAACTGTCTGGCGGCCTTTCGTGACGGGGCAAAATTTAATTTATACACAACATTATCCAGGCGTCTTTCCAGTAATTGCAGCAGTGCCTCGCCGGTATTACCCTTTCCCCTCTCAGCTCGACGATAACATCTCATAAACTGCTTTTCCAGGATACCGTAATATCTTTTAACCTTCTGCTTTTCACGCAATCGAACACCAAATTCACTTGCCCTGCC
>CAZMZR010000190.1:0-2988 GCA_964570855.1 uncultured Pirellulales bacterium | reverse complement strand
TTCGGCTCATACGCAACAGGCAAAATCACCAAAGACTCGGACATTGACCTGCTGGTCGTTGCCGAAACTTCATTATCACCGCCGGAGCGTTATGGTGCGGTTCGACGTTTATTAGCTGATGTCCCCTGCAGCTTTGATATTATAGTCAGGACGCCGGCCGAATACGATCGCTGGCGGACCATCGTAAATAATATCGTCTATTTTGCAGATAAGTATGGGAAAGTTCTTTATGAACGAAAAGACTCGTGAAGCTGTTCGACAATGGCTGGCAAAAGCGCAAAGCGACTGGGACGCCGTTGAGATTCTTACTGCAAGTAAACGATGCCCAAACGAGACAGTTTGTTTTCACTGCCAGCAGTTTGTCGAGAAATTACTAAAAGCGATTCTTACGCAAAACGGCATTGAGGCGCCAAAAACACATGATTTGCGCAGATTGATACAGTTAGCCCAGCCTTTTGCTCCGGAACTTTCTTTGCTGGTTGATGTATCTGATGAGCTGACTGTGCATGGAGTTGAGACGAGATACCCGGGTGAATGGAGAAAAATTAAAAAGTCAGAGATGAAACGTGTAGTCGATTTAACAAAACGTTTCAGCGATATCTTGCTTTTGAAATTGAAATAATCAATAGCTTCTTTTTCTCCTCCTTTTACTTACCATTGATTTGTATATCGTGAGAAACAAATGAAAAAAGTTTGCATCTAAACCTCAAAATGTTAATATATTCTCGCATTTTTTAAGAGAACGAGATTACCACCTTTTTTTATTTGAAAGGAGCTTATTATGAAACGTTCTTGTATAAATTACCTCGTATACGCCATGTTATTCTGCATCATTTTCATCAGTCCGGATGCATGTATTGCACAAAACTCGTCGGTGGATAAGCTGACGGCGGTATTGCCCAACGATGTCTTTGCTTTTGTCGCCACCAGCGGGGCGGACGAATTGAAACCCGCTTTTGAAAAAACCATTTTAAATAAATTATGGAAAGACCCCGGAGTACAGACCTTTTATAAATCCATATACGACGGGCTTGTCGGGAAAATCAAACAGGAAGCAGGCGATCCCAACGAAGGCAAAGCCATTGATATCGTATTGAGCTTTGCCAAATTGATTAAAACCCGGCCGTTAATTATCGGGGCGGCTCAAAAAGAAGCAACGGAAGGTCCGCCTGTTTACGGCTTCGCCATCCTGAACGCCGGAGAACGGAAGGCGGAAATTGCTTCAGCTTTAGCTAAGCTGGAAGGTATGGCGGACGAAGGAGATATTGTCGATGTCAAGATCGGTGCTGTTACATTGCATGGGCCAAAAAATGACAATGACGTTCCCGGATACTGGGGCTGGATCGGCAATTACCTTGTCTTTGCGATAAATGACGGCCAGGGTCTGGCTATCAAGAATATACAAAGCCGGAATAGTTCGACAGCATCGTATCTCAACAAGGTCCCGGCGAATAATGATGCACTTGCGATTCACATCAATCCCGAGAAGGTGCTCAATCTTGTTAGAACCATCGCAAAAGCGGAAGGTGACGAGGAAGAATTTGCTAAAATTGAAGGTGTGATTAAAGAACTCGGAGTCGATAAAGTTAAAACTCTAAATACGAGAATCGGGTTCGACGGGCCGGATCTCATTGTTAATGAGCTGATCGAGATACCTGCGCCTCGTACCGGTTTGTTTGCGTGTTTTAAGACCATAGACCTTAAAATGTTCGATATGGTCGATGCCCGTGCAATGAACGCGACGGCTTTCAATTGCGATGTTGCAGGAATCTACGATACAGTGTTAAAGGCAATTAAAACCGCAGCCGGTGAGGATTTTAACGATGTAAAGGAGGAAATCGCCGAAATGGAAAAGGATCTCGAATTTAAGATTCGCGATGGTCTGCTGGAAAGCCTTGACGGCCGGATAATGTTCTATGTCCTGCCCGGCGGTATTATGCCGCAATCGCCTCAGGATGGTTTTATCCTGGTCGCAAAATTAAAGAATGCACAACTTTGGGAGCAGACGCTGGCTACCTTAGGTAAATTTGCGTCAGAAGAAAGCGACGGCATGGTACAGGTCAGCTCGCAGGAACAAGATGGGAGAACTATACATACATGGGCCGTAATGCCGCTGGCGATGGCGCAGGTAATGCCCTGCTGGGCAATCTCGGATGATAAGGTTGTCATTGCTTCGAATCCGGCGATGTGCAACCTTGCAATTGATCAGATAAAAACGGGCGGAAAGTCAATACGAACCACCAAAGGATTCAAAAAAGTAACGGCGAAGCTGCCGGACAATCTGCTTAGTCTAAAATACGTTGACTCGAAGGTTCAGTTCAATCAAACGATGATGGGGATTCAGCAATTTTGGCCGATGGCAACCATGTTCGCTACAAAAGCAGGCTTGAAGTTACCTTTTGTGTTGCCGTCGCTGACACATATCGCCGAGGATATGGGGCCTTCCTGCCAGTATTCATGGTTCGATGACCAGGGGCTTCGCTCACACTATCGCGGAGTCGGCATCGAAGAAAGCATTGGTATAGTAGCCGGAACTGCAGTAGGTCTTGGAGTAGCAATGCCGGCCCTGGCCAGGGCAAAAAGTCAAGCAAAACGAACTGTTTCTATGAGCAATTTAAAGCGGTTGACGTTAGCAACTATAATGTATGCGGACGACAATGACGGCAATTTCCCGGAAAATTTTGATCAGATTAAGGAGTATGCAGGAGACTCTAAAGTCCTCGAATCACCGATGAAGCCTAAGGATTTTAACGGTCCAAGCTATATATATGTGCAGGGGCATTCGAATAAAGCCGGCACATCACCCGCGAAGGATATTATTATTTATGAGAATCCGGCGTATTGCAATGAAAGGATTAACGTTGCATTTCTCGATGGCCACATTGAATCGTTGCAGAGAGACAGATTCCTGGAAATACTCAAAGAAACTTATCAAAGACTTGGCAGGGAAATGCCGGAAATAAAATTCAGGGATTAATTAAAATATTA
>CAZMZR010000189.1:0-3016 GCA_964570855.1 uncultured Pirellulales bacterium | reverse complement strand
CGCAGCCCAATGCACTGGCATTTCATCCGGATGGCAAACGATTGTTCGTGTGTAATGGTACCCAAAACGCAGTTGCCGTAGTCCAATTTGAACCGGCTGAAAAAGAGTCAGCCGTCATAGGTCTCATTCCTGTGGGCTGGTTCCCAGGCGCGGTGGCGGTGAATGTCACCTATCAAATAATTTGTGTTGCGAACATCAAGGGCATTGGCGCGGCCAAAGATTTCAAGCCGGAGGATAAAATTAAGCTTCGTTCCAAGGACTTCTATGGCACGCTCTCATTCATCCCTTTCCCCACCGAGAAAGAACTCGCGTCCAAAACAAAGACGGCACTACAAAATATGCGTTACCCGAGGCTCGAACAAGCCCAGTTGCCGCCGCGTCGCAAGCAACCTGCTCGGCCGGTGCCTGAGCGAGTAGGTGAGCCCAGTGTATTCAAACATGTCATTTACATTATCAAAGAGAACCGTACCTATGATCAAGTCCTCGGGGATATGCCGGAAGGTAATGGTGATCCTGAATTATGCACGTTTGGTGAAAAATATACGCCCAATCAACACAAGATCGCCCGTGAGTTTATCCTGCTGGACAATACCTACTGTTCCGGCGTGCAGAGTGCCGATGGCCATCAATGGACCGACAGTGCTATTGCAAACGAGTATGTGGAACGCCAGTTAACCTCTGACTTCCCACGAAGTTATTCCAGTGGCAAGGACGCCGCAGGCAGCGATGCGCTCTCATGGTCGTCCTCCGGCTTCATTTGGGACAATGCCTTGGCGCACGGAAAATGGTTTCGAAACTACGGTGAATGGATGGTTTCCGGATCCGGTTGGAAAGACCCAGCCCGTAGAAGAGGGCCTCAGTGGATTGATTACTGGAACGATTACCAAAACGGAACGGGCCTGACGCAACTCCGTTCCCGACCGGCCATCGAATCGTTGCGCCAGCATAGCTTTTTGGACACAGAAGGATACAATTTGAAAGTGCCCGATGTCATGCGTGCGGCAGCTTTCATCAAGGAACTCAAAGCATTCGAAGCCAAAGAGGAATTCCCAGATCTTGTGCTTCTGTTTCTTCCCAATGATCACACGGGCGGTGCCAAGGAACGGTATCCCACGCCTGGCGCACAAATTGCCGACAACGACCTCGCTCTGGGCATGGTAGTGGAAGCCGTCAGCCATAGCATATTTTGGTCTGAGACATGCCTTTTCGCCATTGAAGATGACCCGCAGTACGGCTGGGACCATGTGAGCGGCTACCGGACGACCTGCTATGTGGTTAGTCCCTACACGAAACGTCGGCAAACCATCAGCACACGATACAACCAAACCAGCGTGATGCGCACCATGGAATTGATCCTGGGCCTTCCCCCCATGAACCAACTCGATGCCACCGCCACCCCCATGTTTGACTGCTTTACGGAAACACCCGATTTCACGCCGCTCATGGCTGTGCCCAATCGGGTTCCGTTGGATACGATCAATCCTCCACCCGAAAAGATCAGCGATCCGGTGTTGCGCCAGGATGCAATCGTTTCCGCTCAATTGCCACTTGATAAATTGGACGCTTGCCCCGAGGACGTCTTCAATCGCATACTCTGGCGCGCCATGAAAGGCCCCCAAGCTCCCTACCCGGAATGGGCCGTGACAGCGGTAAATGACGACAATTAGCCTACATATAAAACCGGAGCGGTTGAGTTCCTTCACTTCTGAATGCTCGGGAATGAGGTCTTCCCCAGTCAGTCACATCCGGCAAAGCCTAGAGTTTGAGAACTTGAATGGCTCAAATTATAGAGGGCTATGAACATGTATCGAAAACCAGTTGCTTAAAAACTTAAGCGCCAATTATTTGGTTCCGCACTCGTCCGGTGCTTGCAACTCAGCACATCCCTTATGGCGGCAACTTATTATGTGGAGAGCCGAGAAGGCAACGATAACAGTCTGTGGGCGCTACAAAATATCGATCTTACCGTGCACCGCGGTGAATTCATAACGCTGGTAGGCGTAACCGGGTGCGGCAAAAATACCCTTCTTAACCTGATATTGGGCAGCAGAGTTCTAGTACTTAGCGAACGTCCCGGCAGAATTGCACACGAATTTAAAATTGATTTGCCCCGGCCAAGAAATCGAATGACCGAAGAATTTACGAAATTGTTTATTAAAATCCGAACGGCATTGTCCGGACAGTTGGATTAGAAAATGCCGGGAAACTGATTGCCAAAGAAGAAACGATACAGGATTCATTGCAGAGACAATCACCGACATGAACCTCAGAAACGAAACCCTGATGAGTATTGCAACATTGGAGTATAAGTAATTATTTAGCTACTTTAAACAAGTAATCCAATGAATTTCAGTTAAAAATATTGGGCAAATCCAGCCAAACAGCCATGCACCCCATTGCTTACAAAGAACCCTCGAAATTGCCCCATTTGGGCTCGCAAACCACTACAACTGCAATACAACCGGAAAGCCCATTATCTACCAATTTCAGCAAAATGCTGATTTTGTAAGTGTTTTTATATTAACGATTTAAAAATATTGAAAAAGTGTAAACATTTCAAATGTCCGTTGTACATAGTCATTTGATCCGGTACTCATGTTAGGCCGTATAAGTATGAATAACAAGTACACCGGTCATTGAAAACTATTGCATTTTCTATGAATTTTTTAAGTCACTGTTAAAACAGCACTTAAGAAATCGGCGTTTTCGTAAAAACGGCAGATAATGGGTCCTTCGGTTGTAGAAAGTTGTAGTTGCGCCACGAAAGCTGATGTGGGCAAGCTGGCTAATCCAGCCTGGCCAAAGCCTAACCAGCAGGCCAGAACAGAACTTTGCATACAGGGAGGTAACAAACTGTGTGGAGCCAAAGGAAAGGCGAATTGTCGGCCATAACGAAAGTGAAGGTATTGAAGCTCCGAAATCGTTCACAATTGCATAGGGCCAAGGTGTTTACAAACTGGAAGCCAATATTGCTGCACGCGTTAACAGGTGAGTGTGACAGCGGCATGCCGGAGTC
>CAZMZR010000188.1:0-3033 GCA_964570855.1 uncultured Pirellulales bacterium | reverse complement strand
GGACGAACATGTTATCGGATTGTATCTGTTCACGCTCGATGACAGCAACCGGGCTGTCCAATTCGAATTCAATCACATCATACATGGAATCGGGATTTAGTTTTTGAGCCGCCGGGATATCTTCTATGGAACTTATCGCAATACCGTTCAACTTACTGACGACCATCTGTCCGAGATCTGTGTAGCCGAGATTATTCTGTGTCGGTATAACATAACTGAGAACTATAATATCGCTGCGTTCATCGGTAGGTTTGAAAGCGAAATCACGATAGTAGTGATATAAATGACTCGGCGCCTCACCGGCCATGTCGCGACCAAATTCCATCAGATACTCATAAGTAAGTTTTTGCAAAACAAAACCTGCAATGACAATATATTCCGGCTGCCTGTCAAATTCATGATACGGTATGAGCATCTCGGAGGCCTTAAAGCCTTTGACGTCCGTTCGGAGTTCTGTTTTTTCGCCGTCACGCCACACCTCGAACAATATATTTTCTCCGACGCTCTTGCTGGTAATCAGATAGTCGAAGGAGAGACGTTCGTATTTCGGGTGCATGAATCGGCCGTAAGGATCGATAGCGTTGCCATCGATTTTCAGGATGACGTCATCTCTTTTAACGACCTCGCAACCGGTTCCAAGGTTATATACATCCGTTACATAAACACCATTTTCGAGGGCCTCGGGCATTTTTAAAAAAGACCGCGTAACCGGATTGAGCAACTCTGTTATTTCAAAACCCACTTTACCAAAGCCTTCGTAACTGCCGTCATCGATACTCTTGAGGAATCTGTTAATTGTCTCTGAAGGGATAAGGCCGGCTTCTTTGTCCTTATTTGACCAGCTTGCTATTCCAATCGGCGCCGAACCGACGCAGTAAATCTCTCCCGCCTCGGTACGCTGTGATGCGCCGGAAACAACATAGCAGAGATACTGCGCATGCGATGTACTTGTCTTTTGAACGTTCACACGGTCGAGATAGCCTCTTCCGTTATACACACGGTTGTCCGAAGAGAGCCAGTAATAATCGACTTCCGCTCCTTTTTGATATTCCTCGTCGAATATCAACGGTTTAAGAGGCGTTCTCAATTCGTTCGGATCCAGTTGGATCAGGCAAAGATTTGCCTCGTAATCAACAACTACGAGTTTTGCTCCAACGAAATCATTTTGGCCGTGCCGAAGAACCTTTAAAAATGTGTGGTTTGCAACGCTCTCGGCGGTAGTAATAACCTTATACTCTCCGACCGCACAGGCACATGCCCATCTCTCCGATATATTCCTGTGTTTCCAGGGTTCGCTGAGATTATAGCTTTGTTTGGAAATTTCCAGGTAAACGATGGAATCTTTCATCTTCTCGGACAAATCAGACCTGTTTTTACCGAGCATAGCTGCATGTGAGCTGTGTTCGAAAAATACGCCGAGTACTATCGATATAAAAATCATCTTTTTCTTCATGATTTTGTCCCCGGACGGGCCTCAGCAGGAATATTATATTTCTCGAGTATGGGTTGATGTCTTCGCCTGGCGGCTTCGGAATCAAGGCGTAAAACATTATTGTTACCCAGAAACTTTATTGTATAGAACGAATCGGTCGATTGTTTGAAGGCGTTAAGAACATCATCGAGGCTGTGTATATTAATTCCATTAACGCTCTCAACAACCTGGTTCTTGAACTGGTAAGCATAAGCATTAACCTCATCGGACATTACCGCCGAAAGAACAACGTATTCTTTCCGTTGTCGGTCCGTGTTAAGCTGTATCGAATGAGCGAACAAATATCGCAGGTAAAAAGGTATTTCCTTCGGCCAACGCGACCCCCAGGTCTCGAGAAAATTTCGCGTTGCTGGTACGAATACCAAACCTGCAAAGCACACATAAGGAGGCGGTCGATCATACTGGCGGATCCGATCGAAAACCGGTTTATTCAATGCTATGGTTGCCGTTGTTTCTTTGAGATTGCCCTGACGATAGAAAGTCAGATGCAGAGTTTCACCGATTTGCCTGGATTCAACAACCTCAGAGATAAACAATCTCAGACCATATATTTGAATCATTCCATCGTTGTCAATATTATAGTCATCGATTTTTGTCACAACATCACCCGGCTGGAGAATAGTTTCTATAGATGAGTGCATAATCGTACCCACTACAACGATACCATCCTCATTCGAGGGTACTTTGAGGTAATCTCTGTAATTGGAATTGTGCAATCCCGGATAGAAGATTGCTCCCATGGAGCCGAAACCGTCGTATTTGCCGTCTTCGATGTCCGTTAAAAAATGCTTAATTACCGTTGTGGGAATCAGGTAACCGATATTCTCGGCTTCCCTCAAGCCCTGGAAAGCGACTCCGACAACCTTGCCGTCCTGTATTACGGGCCCGCCGCTATTGCCCGGATTTATAGCCGCATCCGTCTGAATAACCAGGTGACTATCCGCCGCGCTGTGAGCGTATGTATCTGCTTCTATACGGGAAACAACACCCTCCGTTACGGAAATACGGTCGCCACCGATAGGGAAACCATACGTAGATACAGTGCTGTTTACCTTTGGAATTCCCGCCAGTTCCAGCGCATCGGTTCCCTCGAAGAAACTCTTATCGTCAACGGTAAGAATGGCCAGGTCGCAGTCGTGTCCGACAAATACAATTCTCGCCGGAAAGCGCCTGGCGACGTTCTCTTTTCTCAGTTCAACATACCTGCAGTTACCGACGTTATGAGCATTGGTGAGGATTCTCTCGCCGGAGATGATAAAACCGGAACCTAAGCTCTGGGCCATATCTTCTCTCTTCCAGGGAGTTACATAATCGAAATCCTGCTTGAGACTTCTTATAAGGATTACCGATTTATCCGGTGCCTGTAATCCGACACCTTCGGATGCATATAAATTGCTGCTTAATTCTAATACGGCAAGGATTGCCATCAGGAACCGTCTCCGATAATACATTGCCAGAAACTCCATTAAAGATATTAAATTGTACTGCCAAAAATAACACATAACCGATTAAGTTATCCGGAAACATATTAGGCTGATGTC
>CAZMZR010000187.1:0-3043 GCA_964570855.1 uncultured Pirellulales bacterium | reverse complement strand
GAGGGTGTCGCACTTATCGGAAAGCACGTCCGCAATAACGGCACTATAACCGCCGGCGAGGGCGGTTTCGTTGTAATGGCTGCCGGCGACAGAGTTCTCCTCGGTGAGCCCGGAAGCAATATCATTGTCGAGATGGACTCGGTCACCATAAACGAAGTGGGTGACGGCGATGTTGTTAACGACGGTGACATCGAAGCTCCCGCCGGGATAGTAGTCCTGGCGGCCGGTGACATCTTTTCATCGGCGCTGGAGCTTCCGAAAGTCGCATCCGGTATCGGCACAGTAGAACAGAACGGCACTATCAATGCCGACGGCACCAGTGGTGACGGTGGTGGTATCGCTCTGACGGCCGCCGACGAGGTTGTTCTGGCCACAGGAAGTGAAACGACCGCAAATGCGGGGACAAACGGCGACGCCGGTCTGATTATCGTTCATTCAAGAGGATGGACGGCTATTCGAACGGGTGCACTGATCGAGGCCATGGGTGGCCATGTCCCCAATAATGCTGTTGACGATGTGGTTGAAACCGCGGTTGAAATCAGCGGCTACCAGGTCAATGTGGCCGGTGACATCAATGCCTCTGCAACAAACGGCAAAAGGGGCAAAGTGGTAATCGATGCTTTCGATATATTCGTTGCCGATGGTTCCATGCTTGTTGATCCTCCTGATAATACCGTCTATGAAAAGTGGATTGAGCAGCAGTCAAAGTCGGCAACGGATGTTGAGCTGGTTGCTAATTCTGCCGTCGATGGCGATATCGTCGTAGGAAATATAGCCGACGGTGCAATCACCGGCGGCAGCGGCGGCATTATCCTTCGGACAAAGTATAATACCGGTGGAATTTTATTTGAATCGGACGAGACCGCGATACACACAACAGAAGGCGGAAATGTCTATATGCTGGCGGGCGCCGGCGGTATCACGACCGGTGCGATTACCACGGATATAAGTTCAGGCGGAGCTGAGCCGGGAAAAATCAAACTCTATACGAACAATGACGGCGATATAACAACGGGAAAACTGAAGGCATCGGGCGGAAGCAGCGCCGAAGTTACCGCGGTTGCTTCCGGTGACCTGATTATCAACGACAACGTTGAAACATTTACCAATCAGCTTGGTCAGGAGAAAACCTACGGCCAGGCTAAAACGTACCTGCAAGCTGTTAGTGGCGATGTAGAGATCGATGGTGTGGTACAAACTAAAGCTTGGGGAAAATACTCAACCACGGCGGAAATCGTCATCAGTGCGGGACGGGATGTAATTGTCAATCCCGGACAGAACCAAATCGAGGCGATTTCGCATACTACAAGTTATTGTAAGCCGTCCAATGCTTCGGTATCTATATATGCCGGTGGCGAATTTCCCCGCGATGCCGGGGGGCAGGCCACTGTCCATGTTTACGCCAAATCGGGTCTGTTTTGTTCCGTGGCGGAGGTGTATTCGACCGATTCCGAAGACGAATGGAATGAATACTCCTGTTTTGTTCATGCTTCATTGGAGATTGAAGATAACGGCTCCGGTGACGCCCCCGAGCCTCCGGAACCGCCGTATATACCACCGATGGTTCCGGAACCGCCGATGGGTCAAAACGACCAGATAACAACGCACATGGGCGATGCTAAAAATGGTAATGTCCTGGACAATGACGACCCCGGGCTCACGGTCGAATCTTACACACAACCCGGTCACGGCACAGTGACGGTAGCTGCGAACGGTGATTATACATACACGCCGACCGAAGACGGTTATGTCGGGGAAGACGGCTTTACGTATGTTGCCACAAACGGTGTATTGGACAGCGAACCTGTTATGGTTACTATCAAAATTACCAATAATCTTCCACAGGCCGGCAACGATTCCGTAACTACTCATATGGATACCGTGGTTAGCGACAATGTTTTGGGGAATGATATCGATCCGGACGGTGACTCGCTCGAAGTGGTATTAGACGGCGTTTCTCCGCAGCACGGCGAATTGACGCTTAATCCCGACGGCAGTTTCACCTATACGCCGGATACCGGCTATGTTGGGGACGACAGTTTCGCTTACGCCGTCACCGACGGTCAGCTTGACGGCGGAGACCCTGTGACCGTCACCGGAACTGCTACGATTCAGGTAGAAAACGATTTGCCGACCTCGGTTCAGGATACGGCTGATACCAATCAGGGCGTTCCCGTTACGATCAACGTGCTGGCTAATGATACCGACCCAGATGGAGATGCTCTTTCGGCAGTAACCGACGGTGCTGCCCCGGAGCATGGCGAGCTGGTATTGAATGAGGACAATACGTTCACTTACACGCCGGAACCGAGCTTTGTCGGAGAAGATGATTTTGTTTATGCTGCTTCGGATGGGCAGTTCGGCGAGGAGCTGATATGGATTACTGTAACGGTTACCGTTCATGCATCCGCATTAATAACAGCGGCGCCGCTTCCTGATGAAGTTGAGTTTATGATTTCAGGTTGTCCGGCTTTGATCGAGTGGACGGCTGATGAGCTGGGAATCGAAGGGCAAATGGCTCAGGTCTGGATAGCTGATACGCTTGCTTCTTCGAGGGACATTCAGCCCTGTGACGCCTGTGCGAACCTCAAATCGGCGGCCGCCGTTTTGCAGGATACCGGCGGTACTCATATAGCTGCGCTGGCACAGGTGATTAACGAATTCGTATCAAGCGAGGCACCGCCGTCCGAGGAGCAGATGGCCTCGATTGCCGATGCCATAGCAAACAAAAGCGAAGCCGGTAATGCTTATGCTCTCGCCGGAGAATATATTGACGCTCTTGTAACGTATGTCGGCATTATGGAAGATTTGGGCTATTCTCCGGAGGATTCTATAACGGTTGTCTCGGATAAATATGTTGCACCGTTGATTGAGAGAGGAAATACCACTCTTGCGGTTTATGTTGCCGTGAGATTGACTTCTCTCGGAAGTTAACAGCAGTTAAAGTTAACATCCTTGTTTGTGAAATTAAAACCGCCGTTGGGGACGAAATCCTCAACGGCGGTTTTTTTTAAGAGTCTCGGCGTATTATTCTCTAAACTTA
>CAZMZR010000186.1:0-3073 GCA_964570855.1 uncultured Pirellulales bacterium | reverse complement strand
GCCGCCCCAGTTGTAGATGACGTTGTTGCGGAAATCCAGCAGCAGGCCGTTCGGGTCCTCATCGTGCGGATTGGAAAAATCGTAATTACCGGGACGCGGATTGCGCCCGCGGTTGTCGGCGTAAAGATTATGGTGATAGCTGTAGCGGACGCCGCGACTGCCGCGTATCAACGACCCGAAGCCGTGATCCTTCGGATTCAGCGCCTCGGTAATAAAGCACCACTGCACCGTCAGGTCGCTAATTACCGGCCAGTGCGTCGATGAAGAAAGCACCTCGTCCAGGCCCCAGCTTGCCGAGCAGTGGTCGATAATGATATGATGCCCAACCGATATAGTAACGGCATCGCCGGCTTGCCCCTCGTCGCCCAGACGGCATCGCAGATAGCGAACAACGACATGATCCGCCCTGACTTCCAACGTCCCGTTACGCAGGCATATCCCGTCACCCGGTGCACTCTGTCCGGCGATGGTTATAAAAGGATTGGCGATTTCCAGACTCTTTTCGAGCATAATCGTGCCGGAGATATCGAACACAACGATACGCGGCCCTTCGGCCTCAATCGCCTCGCGCAAACTGCCTGGGCCGCTGTCATCCAGTGTAGTTACATGATAAACCTTTCCGCCCCGTCCTCCTTTGGACCAGGCTCCGAACCCCTCGGCCCCGGGAAAGGCCTTAATCGAGGCCGGCTCTTGCCCCGGCGAAGAAGCTTCAGGCCATAGCCGGGCGGCCCCCAAAACTGGTTGTAATGTCAGTAGTACACTAAGCAGTATCGAACAGACTAACTTTTTCACGACGTTTCCTTTCAACGATAGATAAACAAAGCTTCCGACCTCATTCATACCACTACCGCCCTTCTCTGTCAATCACTTCTCATCCGAGGCTACCTGTTATATATAGTGACACTTGGGATTTTATAATCCCGGAGAGGTAAAAAATTGTCGTATGGTTGAAATTTTGTGATTTGTGTTTTATTCTATAAAACAGGCTTCACAAGATCCCATTATTGGTTTGCCTCGATTCGAGCCAGAAATATTTCTATCAGGGAAACTAGGGACAGTCACGAATAGACTTCAATTGACTCTTCAACAAAATTTATAGTAATCCGTCAGTATAGCAAATAAAGGCAAAAGACATTTCCAAAATTAAGCCTTATATTTCTAATTTTTTGATTCTGTATTCTTAACAGTAAAGGCTTTTGTCCCTGGTCTTTGTGATTTAAACTTGCTTAAATCCAGTTCTTCTTCTGATATCCTATATCGCTCTCGAAATCGGGGCGGTATATCCGAAAGTATTTGTTTTGATCTATAGGCGTAACAACTATCTGGCCATCTTTTGATGATTTCCCGACAATTGGTTACCATCAAGATGAAACCAGTCGTTGGCAATCTGCCGTTGCTACGCCCAGGAACAGCCACATTCAGCAATCTTTCAGCTTC
The DNA here is from genome assembly GCA_964570855.1 of uncultured Pirellulales bacterium. Taxonomy (GTDB): domain Bacteria; phylum Planctomycetota; class Phycisphaerae; order Sedimentisphaerales; family Anaerobacaceae; genus JAFGPS01. The sequence continues at coordinate 1,636 of CAZMZR010000186.1, read as the reverse complement.
CTTTGTATCTTGTTCGGAAAGCTCCTTAAAATATAATGTGGCCGATTTAGCTATTGTTTCATTTTGTTCCTGTTGTTTTTGGTGCGAAAGCGATCCTTTGTCCCGAGAATCCACATCTTCCGGTTTAGCTAAATACCTTTGCTTATCTTCTTCGACTTGGTCGAAAAAAGCCTTCGTATTAGCAGATTCTAATTCAAGTGATAAGATGGCAGAATTGATATTTATGAATTTAGTAGGTTCAAGCCATTCTTTTATTATCTCGTTGTGAATTGGATCTTCTTGATTAATTTGCCTTATGTTTTGATCATTGTAAATTGTTGTGTAACCAGGATAAAACCACCGATTCGTGCGAGGATCGCGACCAAACATGTATTTACCCTTTCGAATTCCAAAATGCAGATGGGGAATACTTAAGTGATCTTTCGGATCATCGGATATATATCCGATCGGTTTATCCAGAGTAGCAGTTTGTCCTACTTTAATGATTTCATTAGCTTTTGGCTCCCTCATATGGTAATAGACACTGCAAAGATATTCTCCCTTGAAGTTATGTTCAATAATAATACCATATCCAATACCTACTTTTGGTTGATATTGAGCAAACTTAACAATGCCATCTCCCAAAGGAAAAACTGGTATATTTGGATTTCGTTCAATGTCTTCACCTAAATGTCGACCAAACCAATCAGAACTCCACACACCAAAACTTCTTAATGGTTCCCATTCTCCTCTCAAAGGAAATTGTAACTGGCTCGAGTTTCCTTCTTTTCCCTTTTCACCAATATGTTCCTCAAATTGAGTTAACTTCAAACGAAATTTTATATAGCCAGATGCACCAAAATAACCCTCACCGAGCTTACCAAAAACTTCAATTGGGTATGTGTCTTCTGGTATCTGACACCAAAGCCGTAGCCATCCTGTCTTCCTTGGTTCCAGCGTGTAAATCTCTTGAGGAAAATCCTTTTCAGGGTCATCTACTATTCCGGTCGCCCCCAGTCGGTAGATAAAACCCTTATCAACCTTAACTTCCATATCCCACTGTGGAGAACTCCCTCGAGGTCCTGAATTTTCGATCTTAGCAATAATTCCAAAATACTTCTTTCCTTGGTCAGCAGGTGTTCTCTTTGCACGAACTCTGTGTCCTCTGATAAATTCTACAAACTCCGGCTCGTAAGGAAAAAACTCGCCTACCACAGGATCTTTAAAAGTCATCCAAAACTCAGATTTTTTTTGAGGGTCTGCCGGTACTGTGCCATGTTGCCAAAAGGTAAATGGCTCTCCAATTTTTACTATGATTTCTTTCGAACTTTTATTTGCTCTCTGTTCGAGTTTTTCAATTTTTTCAGCAATCTTCGTTGCTTCTTCCTCTGTTTTTGCTTCACCCATTTTCTCGACCAACTCTTCTAACTGTTCTTCCTCGCTCTTATTTTTACAACTCACCATTGTTCCAAACAGAAGCAGGAAAACATGCAAGTAAATGACTATTTTTTTCATTTTCTTTGCCCTTTCCCAGTGATTATTATTTATTCGCTTGCAGAGACTGCATTTCCTTGTATTACTTGCTACTCTTTGGTTGTACTTGAGAACGATTGAATTATGAAAATAGTTGCTACTTTTCGAATTGGACTTCCCATAG
>CAZMZR010000185.1:0-3079 GCA_964570855.1 uncultured Pirellulales bacterium | reverse complement strand
CTGGGGAACGAGGATTCGGACCTCGACTAACTGAGCCAGAGTCAGTCGTGCTACCATTACACTATTCCCCAAAAACGTCTTTATCGGCCACACTTTAAATCGGGGAAAGGTATATTGCAAGAAAATTTACTCCATGAGATGGCGGCTTTTTGCCTATCTCACGGGGTTGCCAGTTGAAAAAAAGACGGGAATCTGTTATAGAGCGAATTCAGGACCGAGTATTTGAAATATAAAATGTAAGGATAATTAAGTTAATGGCTGATAAATTGAAAGAGTTGAACAGGGGCCTGCAGGATATTTCGACATGGCTGAATATCGAGAAGGTCCCGTGGGTAATCGCCGGGCCGTGCAGCGCCGAATCCGAACGGCAGGTGATATCGATTGCCGTAGAGCTGGCGAACTTCGCCCACGTGAAGGTCTTTCGTGCCGGTATATGGAAGCCCCGCACTCGGCCGGACAGTTTCGAGGGAGTCGGCAGTATCGGCCTGAAGTGGCTCAAGGCCGTCAAGGCCGAAACGTCCCTGCTGACAACGACCGAGGTGGCCAGCGCTAAGCATGTCGAACTATGTCTGAAGAACAACGTTGATATCCTCTGGATCGGCGCAAGGACGACCGTCAATCCCTTTATCGTACAGGAAATCGCCGACGCCCTGAAAGGTGTGGATATTCCCGTGCTTGTAAAAAATCCGGTCAACACCGAGCTTGGCCTCTGGCTGGGCGCCATCGAAAGGCTTTTTAATGCTGGTATAAAAAAGCTTGCCGCCGTACACAGAGGTTTTTCGAGTTATGACAAGACGCAGTACCGCAACCGCCCGCACTGGGAGATTCTGATTGAATTAGAGAGGTTGCTGCCGAACCTGCATTTGATTTGCGATCCGAGTCACATAGCCGGTGACAGGACCCTCATTGAACCTGTCTCTCAGATGGCTTTGGACCTCGGTATAAAAGGCCTGATGATAGAGACGCACACCGAGCCGGACAAAGCGCTGAGCGATTCGAAACAGCAGATTACTCCCCGTGCATTGAAGCAAATGCTCGAAAAAATCAGAACGCCTGATGAGGTGCCGAAAGATCAGCGAATCAAGGCGCAAATAGCGCATCTGCGCGCCGCAATAAGCGAGGTGGACGTGAGAATCATCCAGGACATCGCAGAGAGAATGAAGTGGGTCGAGCAAATCGGCCAGCTTAAGCACGAGCACAATATCCAGGTTCTGCAGCTTGGCCGATGGGAGAGCCTGCTTAAGGACCACATAGAAAGGGCGCAGAAAATCGGGCTGGACGGCGAATTCATAAAGGCCCTGTTCGAATTGATTCATGCCCAGGCAGTGGAAAAACAATTGTAATACCAATTGCATTCAATAAGTATGCTTATTTGTTGTATCATTTCTGCCAAGGGTGCACCAAAGGCGAGGAGATTTTCGACTTGTTCTTTCAACGGTAATCATCTACCAATTCGAACATGGCGAGAATTTTTTCGAGTGCATCATAAGGTGTCGTTCCAACGTCCACTGTCAGCATGTCGTCTTTATTCTTAACGGTAGTGACACGCCCGTCGGCAAACAGAATATTGCTGGTCGCCTGTTTGTGGCTGGTCCTGGTCTTTACCTGAAACGCCGCCAGTGAACGGTGCGCCAGGAATTGCACATCCGATACTAAGGCCGCAATGGGACGTCCCTTGCTGTTTCGGCCCAGGTCGCTGAGTTTGATATGGAACTTGTTTGGCGTGCCGCTGAGCAGCGCCACCGATGCGTGGCGATAGTAAAAGTCACTTTGTGCCTGGGCGGTTCCGACTCGGGCCAGTTGCTCTTCGGCCTCCGAAGGCTGGTCCGCTCCCGGACAGAACAGCACCTTTGACTGGTGTGAGAGATAATTTTTCAGCATTAGTCCCAGCCCCACGGGTGCGCCGTCTTCCAGAGACAACAGGCTGGTTACATTACCGGTTACGGTATAAAAATTCGAGCCTGTAATCGGACGGCCTTCCGGCCCGAAGGGGATAGTATCATCGAAAGTCTCGGCGTAGAGATGGATTGCCACACCTACCTGATGGAGGTTTCCTGCACAGGCTGCGCGATGGGCCTGTTGCCTGGCCTGGGAAAGCACCGGCATCAATATCGCCATCAGTAAGGATAAAACCGCTATTACAACCAGCAGCTCGATAAGGCTGAAACCGCATCGCTGGATATTGTCGCAGATTTTAGCTCGACGTAACGGGTGCATTTCATTAGCCGGGCACGACTCTGTTTGTGGTTGCTTATGCCCGTGGTGCACTTGCGGCATATCTACTCCTTGTTCGTTAATATGAAATCATCGGATGGTAGTGACCGGTCGAGTCGTACGTTGTCTAAGACCCAAACAGCGCCGGGTACACCGGTCGCGCGTATCGCTATACCAATTTTCTTGTCTGCCCAGTTGGCATCGGAAGGCGACGCCGGAAGGTATATAGAATAATTCCGCAATTTTGTAGGGTATAAACCAGTCGCTTCAATTGTCCGAGTTACAATATCTATCGATTCGCTGGATTCGTTCATATCACGATAGTAAAATGCCAGTTCAAGTGTACCGACAGGTTCAAGTATCGTCGGCGGAAGTCTTGAGGAAACTCCTATGGCCACGGTCAATCGGTAAGTACAACCGGGCTTATACTGGTCACTCAATTCCTGTTCCAGCGTATTACCTTCTTCAGAGTAAAGAAAAGCTAATTGGCTCCCGTCGGCATTTACAATATGGTCAAAGCTATTCGGCTCTGTATTGGCGAAAACGCCTGTATTTCTACTCAAACCTTCGGGGTCAACATCTATTTCTACCCAGTCATCTACAATGGGGCCGGCTCCAAAAGCATTGAGAGGATCTATCACCGGAAACTCAAATGAGGCGTTTGCAACAGGCAGTGACACCGGGTAGAATTCTTCCAGACGAATGTTATCCAGGTCCCAGAATCCGCCGGCCTGGCCGGCTGAGCGGATTGCAATACCGATTTTTTTACCCGCCCAGGGGTCGTCCGCAGAGACACTTAGCAGGGACAGCGAAAAATCCTTCAGCCACTGATTTGGGTCCATAGCCGGTATCAGCAGAGACACAA
>CAZMZR010000184.1:0-3093 GCA_964570855.1 uncultured Pirellulales bacterium | reverse complement strand
ATTGAAAGGTAAAAATCATAAACTGCGGAGCATACGACTCCAGCGGTCTGATCTTATTTAGCTTTAATATATTTTCTTGGATAGCTTGGAAAACAAGCCTAAAAACACCCTTATGAAAACGAAAATCTCCTGATAAGTGCCTATGTCGGCACAACTACCCGATACTACTTTTATACTAATTTTATACCTTGCCGTCAAGAGAAATATACAGTTTTGAAGCCATATTAAACGATAGTGTTTCTTATTTTTACACAATATAAATACCTTTCGTAACTCCTACCCCCTAGTTTGAGGCATTATATCCTTATTTTAAATTACATAAAAAAACGAGGCTTATACCGAATTAATAGGTATAAGCCCCTAAATATAACTTCATTTAAGCCATGTTTCAATCAGTTCCCTGAAGAACATTCCTCTTAAAATCGCTTCTAAAGAAGTCAACAAAAGTCTTTAAAAGCCCTCATTAATTGACAAGACTAAGACGGACATTGTCAAGGCCAAGGTATCCGTCGGCCGGATTATCAAATTCAATGCCTAAGTTATTGCCAATTGCCTCAGGTACATCGTCTGCCGAAAAGGTTAATGTAAACTCGACCTTCTCCTGAGTATTATGATCTGATGGATTATTTCCATCAAGCAGATCTACGGTTTGGCTAGCTGCTACAATTCGGTTACCGCTACCGTCATCATAATACAAACTCATAAGCAACTGTGTTGCACCGGAGTTGTTCTCGGCATCCACTTTCAGGATATACTCTGCTCCGGCTTGGATAACGTGATTTGTCAATTGCCAAACCGACGGATCGGCACCCTTCATAAAGCCCGACCATTCGCCATCACTCGGGGGAAACCGAGGGGCGGCGCTCTCGACACCTGAGTCGGTCGCCACCGTGTCGCTACTCCAGTCCGGGACTTCTTCCCAGTTTTTCATCTTCGCAGTGCCGGGCAGCTCAAAGCTGGCATTCTCAACTTCTATCGGTACCGGATTAAGGGAGATCATATACTCTATAGCGTTGAGGAACATCTGCTCGCCTGCGGCGGTCAGGTTCCATGCACCTTGAGGTACTGCGCCCGCTGAGTCTTGCGTACCGGCTGCGAACATAAGTCTTGGACCACCGGCGTATGCATTGGCGTCTGCGTAGAACTCGACTCCGGCATCCCACTCGGCGATCCATGACATCTCTGCCAGGGATTTTGCCAGCAGCTTACCGTTGCCCATATCGAGTGAGTTCACAAAACAAATACCTTGATAACCCAGATCAGCGCTATATGCTTCCGGATCCACCGGCTCAACTAGACCATCTGGATCGATCTCTACATCTGCAAAGATTGGATGATCCAATTCCAGTACTTCCATAAAGGATATATTGGATCTTTGAACGTCACCGGAATTGATCCAGAACCAGCGGGTATTTCTTAGATGATATGCACTTAAAGCTATCATCGGTGCCGTAACGGAGTTCCACAGAGCCGGCTCGCCCTCTTGGTTATAATCACCACTACTTGCAGTGCGGCTGAGGATAACCAGGGCGGCGGCATTGAGTTCTCCGACATAATCGTTGGCATCGTTGGCATCTTTGCCTCCGATTGCCATCCAATAGCCGGGTCGGGCGTCAACATCGTAATTTTGAGCCAAGAGCCAATTAATCCACTGCTGGTCATCCTGGACGCCGTCTACATCGCGGTCGATGTTTGCGTCTGTGACCCAGATAACCTTTGGACCAAGTGGGGCGGGTTCCTGAGCACCGATCACTTGTATATTGTCAATATAAAAAGCTCCACCTTGAGAAAAACTTGCCCACTGAACGGCTATAAAGATTTCAGTAGCAGTCACACCTAACCAATCTTTGCCGGTAATATCCCAGGTATAGGTCCTTCGTGAGTCTTCCTCTGCTCCGCCCCAGGCTTTTTCAACCTCCTCACCTGTGTCCCTGTTCACTATTGACGTGGGACCAACCTGGAACCAACCGGGCTGTATGGCAATAGCATCGAGCTGAGCCCAGGCACCTTCTTCAGCCGTCCATTCATTGGGATCAAAGGTGACATCAATACTAACTGCTGTCGCTTCTGTCATGCTCAATTCTGTTACCAACTGAAGCCGCCAGTAACCACCGCTCACAACCGTGGCTGATAGACTTGAGTTGCCCGAGGTGGCTCCGAATTCACTGAGACTAAGTGTAACTTCTGTGCTACCCCACGCTGGGACCCAGCCATCCATGCTTCCATCTTCAAAATCACCAATAACCAAAGCGAAACCGGGGCATGTTAGAGTCAGGACCAAAAGAACGGAAGCCGAAAAAACAAATTTCTTGCCCATCATAAAACTCCTTAGAAAATTTCAAAATTTATATGAACGATAAAGATTTTTACCTTAATTCACTCCGTTTTAACTTTAACATATATCTGCCCAGGATAAATGTTTAACGATATGACTATACCTCCTTCCTTCAAAAACCAATAAATAGTTATTGAAAGGTAAAAATCAAAAACTGCGGAGCATACGGCTCCGGAAATCTGCTCTTAGTTGTGATTGAATAGATTTACAGTATGGCTGAAAATAGCAAGGTAAAATTCATACGTATGTAATCAAAATCTCCAGATGACTGCCTTTTCAAACACATCTACTCAATATGACATTTATACAAAATTAGCTAACTGTTGTCAAGAGAAATAACCGCCTGGATTAAGCCTTAATAGACAAAGAAACCGGTTTTATCGACAAATTGCCTGGCTATTCTCTCATTCAATAACAAGCAGGGCCGACACCGAATTTATTAATGCAGAACCCTTAAAAATTCAAAAAATTCTTTCTCCTTTTTCTGCGATTTTAAACTCACTAATTACATGTTAATTATAGAACCTATTGCCCCATAATATAAAGCATCTCAGCGGTAGACAAAGCCCGATTGTAAATCCTGACCTCGTCAATTGCGCCGTTGTAAAAGCGATCAGTTTCTTCAGTGTTTGTTCCTATAGCGAGGTTGTCGGTTCCGGTATCTATTGTTCCCTCGTGAGTCGTAGTTGCCTTTATGCCACCATCGATGTATATCTTAAGTTCACTTCCATCATAGGTTCCCGCCACGTGGCGCCAAT
>CAZMZR010000183.1:0-3153 GCA_964570855.1 uncultured Pirellulales bacterium | reverse complement strand
CCAATTTTAAGACGGAAGACGGAAAACTGAAGGCAGAAGACAGAAGAAAAAAATGCAAAACAAACCCAATTTAGGAAAAGGTCAAGTCGGATTAAGTCTATTATTAACAAGGAAATATCGCAAAAATGAGCAATTGGACACTTAATAAAAACAAAGCCAATTCGCCGGCCTTTGGCCGGAAATCCTAAGTACGAAATACTAAATCCTAAATATGACGAAAGGATGCAAGATGACAAAGACAGAATTTGAAAAAAACAAAGCCAATCCGGCTTCGCTTTCAGCTTCGCCGGGACAAGGTGTTGTAATGTGGCAATTAGATTCGCTGAGGAAAAAGAAATTCTTTGCACTTATAGTAAAAGCAAAATATGATAACGGGCAGGTAATTCAGGAGACCTGCACAATATAAACGTTAGTTCCGGCTTGTTATTTATGGGACGAAGGTAAGTATTTGTAATATTAAATAATAGAATAGGGAGAATTAAAAATGAACGAAAACCAGGGCGGTTCTAATAATTTACTGGATACCACCGATTGTCTCGAAGCTGTTGGTGTATTCAAAGGCTGGAAAAACCTTTTGTTTGTAATCATTATTATCTGCCTTCTGCTTTTACAACTGAGCTTCTGGCTTATCAATACCGGCTGTGTTTCTGTCCCGCCGAAGGCGAGCATCGCAACCGACGGACAAGCACGAATTATGATATTACCGGTCAAGGCCGAGTTCAAACAGAATATGATGCAGGATGCCAACGATGCCGCAAAGGCGATAATATCTGAGCCTGATCAGCCCGTCGAACCGGATGAGCCTGAAGAGTCCAACGAGCCTGTGATGGCTTCCGAGGAGCCAGCCGAGCCGGATGAACCTGCCGAATCGGAGCAGACAACCGAACCCGATAAGCCGACCGTACCGGAGCAACCTGCTGATTCGGATGAATCTGTTGTCCAGGTTCAGCCTGTGAAGCCGAGCGAACCTGTGACGGCGGCAGCGGAAGAAAAGGCTGTCGAGCCGGAGCGGCCTGAAGAAGCGTTAACCGAAACGGTCGCACTGGAAATCCCTGTAACCGCCGAGGTACAGGAAACGAGTGGCTTTTTATTCGGTATCACATTCTATCATTTGGTTTGGTTAATCCGCTTTGTTAACGCAGTGCTTATTCTTGCCGCCACACTTTATTGCCTGACAATACTCTTTTCTTTGAAAGTTTCCATGTTAGGACGGCTTGGCGGAATTAACCATATCACCAGAGCATTTTTCCTTTCACTGCTCGCTCTTGTTCTGTTGTTGCCCTGGCACGAAGTTTTTAATTCTGTGGCTTTGGGAGCTATGTTTACTTCGGACGAGATTGTTGAATGGTATTCAGCCAGGACCGGAGATGTATTCGATAGTATTCTTTACTATCTGCGGTTTTGCGGATTCTGGCTGCTGATTTTGTTACTGCTGATCCTTGCACAGATTCGCAGCTCCCGCTGGGCGGCCGCTATTCTCCGAAGACTTGAGGTTATTTAAAGATACTGGTTTGCGTTGCAGGAGAATAGAAGATGACGCAGCTTGAACGTATTGGAATCTCGCTCGATAAGGAACTGCTTCTAAAATTCGATGATCTTATCGCAAATCAGGGTTATCAAAGTCGCTCGGAGGCGATACGCGATCTTGTACGCCGGCAGTTAAGCCAACAGCAACTGGAGAATCCAGATGCCAAAGCGGTAGGCGCCATATTTCTTGTTTATGACCATCATGCAACAAAACTGGCTGAATCGTTGATAAGCCTGCAGCACAGCCATGCTCCGGGCGGTTCTCTGCAGATAATTTCCTCTCTGCATGTTCATCTGGATAAGCACGACTGCCTGGAGATAATTGTGCTTCGAGGTTGTGTGGGCGAAATCAATAAAATGGCCGAGAGTATTTTAAGCATGAAGGGAGTCAAGCTGGGACGTATCAACATTGTTGCTACCTGACTTTGGATTGACATTCGCGAGGTTGGAAATTATAATCTCAGTCAAAGATCGATTGTGGAAAAAACGGGGCGATTAGCTCAGTTGGCTAGAGCGCACGGATCACACCCGTGAGGTCACAGGTTCGAATCCTGTATCGCCCAGTTGCTAATCCGCATTAATTGAATAACTTACAACGCCCTTGATGTCACGCTTACCTGCGACCTCATGACACTATCACAGTTTTCCAATCTCCCTGCAGCAATGATATATCGTTTGGAACAGAAGAACCGATTCAAGATTTCACAGGATAAGCAATGGTCAGGCAGTTGAAAGAAAAGATATCCGTGTAGCAAGGCTTGTACCTAACAATAAGACCGATTGGATAGTTGTCCGCAATGCTCATCCTGCACTTATAAGTCGAAGATTATGCGAACATGTAAAGCAAGGATGCTCACCGGTACTACTCGCATTCTAACCGCCCTTCTCGGTGCGGTGGCCGCTGTGAGCCTTCTTGTTGGTGGGATCGGTATCATGAATATTATGCTGGTCTCGGTTACCGAGCGGCCCCGTGAAATCGGCACCCGTCTGGCCATCGGTGCTCTCGAAAGCGAGGTGATGATGCAGTTTTCGGTTGAGGCTGTGGTACTGTCTTCTTTCGGCGGCATAATCGGTATAGTTCTTGCGATCACTTCATCCTTCTGGCTTGCCAAGTTATTGCTCGTACCTTTCGTCTTAAATTGGGGTATCGTTGTTGTCTCGTTCCTGTTCTCCACTGCCGTTGGTGTGGTATTCGGTTATTTTCCGGCGTTGAAAGCCGCTCGCCTTGATCCTATTGAAGCGTTGTGTCATGAGTGAGAATATAGGTCTGTCGTAGTGACTTTTTCAAGCTTTTGGAATGTTTCAGCCACATTGAAGATCCGTATGATTTTTAACGACCGTCAAGTATGTAGTAGTTCCTTTTTGAGTCTGAAAAAACTTGAAGCCGAAGTTGTATCTCCAATTTATGTGCCATGCCTTGCATAAATAAAGATCGATAATTTTCTCCAGTTCCTTATAGCGATGTATATTTTCACGGACACGATCAAGACAATCCACATCTGAAAAATCCCAATTTCAAGCCCGTTTCGGGGATTATTAGGGGATTCACTTGAACGAATAAAAAAAAGATAACTCCTTGATAAGCAAAATGTTACCAAAAAGTTATCTTTAAAAGGCACTAGCGGG
>CAZMZR010000182.1:0-3209 GCA_964570855.1 uncultured Pirellulales bacterium | reverse complement strand
GCCGTATAGGCCATCATCAACAATGTATATGTTATGTAAGCGTATATAAGCTTACTGGTATCGTTGAGTTCAGGTGTTGTAAACGCTAATACTCCAAGTACACCGAATGGAATGGCGCACCATATTAAATAGGGCCGAAATTTTCCCCATCTGGTGTTGGTTCGGTCCGCAATCATACCCATCATGGGGTCGTTAACTGCATCCCAGATTTTAGTTACTATAAACATAGTCCCCGCTGCTTTGGCGGTGATACCGAACACATCCGTGTAAAAGAAAAGCATATAATATATGAAAGTTTGAAAAAAAAGATTTGATGCCGTATCACCAACACTATAACCGATTTTCTCCCTTATAGAGAGCTTTTGATGTTCAGTATCCATTCGCAACTCCTTTAGTTTAATGTTAGAGAACAGTTATATGTCGTTACAAAAACATGCATTTCAGTCATATTAAAGCATGGGTATTGTACTGGATTCCCGGCAATAATCAATATAGATATCCACTCAGGCAATATTTTTTCTGTGTTCGAAATCTCACTCTAAAGGCATCTGATTCAAGGGAATAAGGGTATGACATGAAGAGATAAAATTGTGCAGTACAAACATGCTGCTATTGTATTCGGGCTGAAAGAGAAAATGAAAAAACTTAATGCTAATACTCGTAGAGCCAGTCCTGAGCGATATAGGCCAGGTCGGCGATGGAAATCACACCGTCATTATTGAGGTCATACATGTCATAATACCACTGATTTCTATAGGAGCGCAGATAGTGCCTGGCAAACTCTGAAAAATCATAAAAATTCACAATATTATCGTAATTAAAGTCTGTCTTTGGCGGTATGGCTTGTGCAAGCGGCAGCCAATTAATATATTCCTCTATATTAGTGTAACCGTCACCATCTCGGTCACTGCCGGCATCGTTCGAATCGTATGGATTAAGAGAGTGTCCTAATTCCCAGTTGTCTGGCATGCCATCGCTATCGTTATCGACGGGGGGTGTAGTGGATAAAAGTTCAGGCCAGCCGCCGACTTCGTCCTCGTCGTCGATAATGCCACCTGTCCCGTTTATCACATCATTGATGATACGGTCATCGACTTGGTCACGTTTGGGAAATGCCGCACCGACATCAGCCAGAACTAAATCGTAAGCCGTTACCGCATCGTCCACCTCCGCAAGTTCGGTTGTAAATGGAATCGATTGCTTATATGTATCTATCTGGTTTTGATTAAAATCATCGAACAGAACAAGATTCCATGGATCTCTCGGATATGTTCCGTTAATCCAATTATCCTGGAAGTAGGCTTTGCTGAAAATGCATTGTTCCCGAAATGCATAATAACCGTTGGAATTGGGGCCTCCTTTGTAATAGTTGCTTATAAAATCCATCTTGGTAATGCTGTCTGTATCAGCGTTATATCCGGCATAAGTTCCGCCCCAGTTATATACTACATTGTTGCGGAATTCAAAAAACAAACCGTCCGGGTCGATATTATAGTTATTGTAATTACCCGGGCGGGGACTTCGACCCCTGTGATGGGCGTATAGATTATGATGATAAGTAAATCCATTTCCCCATCCTCCTCGAACCAAGGAGCCATAACCGTGACATCCTTTGGAATGAATTGCACAGTTCAGACTCTCGGAAATCATACACCATTGTACCGTCACATTACCCAGATCTGCGTCCGAACTGGCAACAGAAAGTGTTTCATCCACCGCCCAGCTTGCCGAACAATGGTCGATGATGATATTTTGACCCTCAGAAACCCATACGCTATCCAACTCTTCGCCCATATTATCACCGGGGCGAAACCGCACATAACGGACAATAACATGGTCGGCCGAAATTACAAAACCGTAATTTTTCAGACATATTCCATCTCCCGGAGCGGTCTGACCTGCAATGGTAATGTGGGAATTCTTAACCCTCAGCCGGGATTCCAGCTCAATTGTTCCTGAGATATCAAATACTACGATTCTCGGGCCTTCGGCCTCGACCGCTTCGCGTAAACTGCCGGGGCCCTGGTCATTCAGATTAGTGACCTTGAAAATACGCCCGCCGCGTCCGCCTACACTCATGGCTCCGAATCCTTCGGCACCGGGAAAGGCAGGGAGTGCGATTACCGATTGAGTATCGAAGAACATAAACAACAGTAAAAGGTAAAAAAAGATTTTTCGCATTATCAGTTTAGTTATGTATTTAATAATATGTTATAAAACCTCTCTCCATTAACTAATATTTGCATAAGAGGGTAATATTATCTGTACGCTTCTACTCCAGATGATTTTTTATTGTTTCTATCTGCCGGTATCGACTAACCTGCCGCCGATTAACTGGAAGACTATATAGTTGCCTGTCAATTCCGTAATAACCCCATTCTCCATCTGCTCCCATACATTATGTTCGAACACGCTCGCTTCGGTACATAATGTCACGTGACAGTCCTTGAACAGGGCGTTGACAGCGTAATTGTTCTGTCTCTTGTGACTTATCTCTGCTTTGTGTCGTACCAAGTCAGTCAGGAAGGGAATCTGGGCATCGAGGCTGTCGATAGTTTTGGCTGTTTCTTCGGGCATACCGGTGGAACTGTTTATCGGAAGTTTCGGATCTATCCGCAGGTAAGTGTATCCCATTCGTATCCATTGATTGTGTCCCTGTCCGTCCAGGGCATTGAAATTCTGAGGAAGCGTTCCCCATGGTTTGGGGTCATTGTAAGACTCATACCTGTAAAGCGGATTGATATTAGAGGGACAATAAAACACTTTTGGATCTGCTATGTACTTGCCTTCATATAAAACCGCCAGTTTCATGGGAAGCAGATTCCCATTGGCATCAACATATGCACTGTCACTTCGATACAGGGCATAAGAGTGAATTAACAGATAAGGATTGGTGTTTTCTTTGTTGGAATTATATATCGGCATGCGATTGTCATAATCCGAAGTGTAAGCTGTCATTGCTGTACCGATTTGTTTAACCTGGCTGGAACAGACAGCTCGCTTGGCAGCTTCCCGAACCCTGCTTAATGCAGGCATGAGAATACCCATCAAAAGAGCAATAATCGCGATTACTACAAGTAATTCGATTAATGTAAAACCAGCTTTTTCAGATTTCATAATGCCTTTTGTCATACGTTTTGATAGTAAACAAATCTTAATTACTCAAACTGACCGATTAAGGGAATTTTGATGGTATTGCTTATCAAACA
>CAZMZR010000181.1:0-3256 GCA_964570855.1 uncultured Pirellulales bacterium | reverse complement strand
TCGTATATATATTGTTTTATCTTCCCGAACGCCCGGAGGTAATGTGCCTTGCTCATATTACATCGGACTCTCGAAAAGTCCGTGATTTCTGAGGGAGCGGGGGGGCAAATTTCAATATGCTGCGATTGGGTCACTAATCGCTCGAGTTCCGTTAGTTTTTGCTCCGGCGGCACGATGTCACCGGGCATTTCCAAAGCAATCAGCCAGAAGGTTTTTTTGATATGGTCGTAGGCGATTACACGGTCGTAAAAGCATAGCCTGATTAGCGGCATTTCAAGGTCATCGAGAGTCGTTGACGGCAGATGCTCGATGAAGCCCGCCAGCTCGTAGCTGAAATATCCTATCCATCCGCCTCGAAAAATGCCTTCCGGCATGGCGTTTCTATCGTGTTCATGGAGCCTGTATTTATACAGGACATTGTGAAGTTTTTCGAAAGGCCTTTCCTGTCCCGTTCGAAATTCGAAGATTTCCTTTGGTTCGGCGGCCCAGTAACTGAATTTGCCTGCGTCGGCCCTGGATGGATTGCCGCCGAGAATCGACGGCGATTCCAATTGCGCAAAGACCTGACTTAGTCCGGGTAGATTCACCGGTACCGGAAGCCTCCTGCAGTGTAATCGGCAAAGCAGGCATCTGTCATTTGCAGCAACTGTCGTTTTCATTGCAATCTTATCGTTCCTCCCGCGTAGTTGCAGAAATTGAGAAATGCGGCACTACTTCAAAGTCCGCTTCTTATACTATCCAGATGTTTTCTGGCACCCGGGACCATTTTAAAGAATCCTTCGAGCTTTTCACATGCATAATCGTCGCAGTACGCGCAGTTCTCGAGATTCTTCTGTTTTCCGCATTTTCTTATCTCACAGACCTGGCAGTGCCCGATATGACGGTCGCTATCCGAAGTGCAGCCGTCGCAGTTAATATCCGCAGGTTTGATATTGATGTTATACTTTTGCGACCAGAGCCGGGCTACTTCCGCTCTTTTTTCGTCGTCATCATTTTGTGTTGCAATGAATGCATCACATTCACTGCAAATCAAACCACAAAAAGCAGTCATTTGAGTCATTTTTTCTCCCTTTTTTTAATCTTACAGGCTTCTGCAAAATTGGAATTAGGTATATATTATTTTGGAAAATCGGTTTCACTATTTTCAAAATAATCGGGTACCATATGATAACTTATTTAATTGTGTATAGCCACCATCTTGTTTTGTTCCTGCTTTTTGATCTCGCCTGCCGCTCGAAGTACAGCGTCATCTCCCGCCCATCGCCGGTTCGGATCCTATACCAGTGCTTACGCAGGTATTCCTCCGGCCCGCCGCTTTTACAGGGTCCCGTTTCCTTCCAGACCTCAAGAACTTCGGCAACTGCATATTCCGTATCTCTCCAAACGAACCTCTCCGGTAATCCCGGCTCGCCTCTTGTCATTGCAGCCGTCTCGAAGGTGCCGGCGACCGGCTTTATCGGTTCGCTGATAAATTCCTCATTCATACTTTTATCGCCCGTTTTTAAATTCTGTGACGATTTTTATCGATGAAGATGTACCGATTCTTTCTGCTCCCGCCTCAAGCATTTCAACGGCCTGCTTTGCGGTTCTTATCCCGCCGGCCGCCTTTATCTTACAGTTTGGAGCGGATTCTTTCATTAATTTTATATCTTCGACGGCTGCACCGCCGGCCGGATGTAAGCCGGTGCTGGTCTTAATAAAATCTACCCCGACTTGCTGTGCTGTTTGACAGGCGAATATAATCTGCT
Source organism: uncultured Pirellulales bacterium (assembly GCA_964570855.1). Lineage (GTDB taxonomy): Bacteria > Planctomycetota > Phycisphaerae > Sedimentisphaerales > Anaerobacaceae > JAFGPS01. The sequence continues at coordinate 1,508 of CAZMZR010000181.1, read as the reverse complement.
CGTCATTGAGAGCGGCCGATTCGATTATCACCTTGAGCACGACCGCCGGTCTCATGGACCGACAGATTTTAAGTACTTCCCGCAACTGATTTGAGATGTACTTCGTGTCGCCCTCGATGATGGCCGCCAGGTCGGCGACCATATCAACTTCGTCGGCGCCGGAGAAAATAACATCTTTTGCCTGGGCGACTTTAATTTTGGTCGAATCGGCTCCGAGCGGCAGGCTGACCACCGAGCCAACCGCGACATTCGAGCCAACCAGTATTTCGGCCGCCAGGGGTACCCATCGGCCGTTTACACAGACCGAATGAAATCCGAAGGTTCTGGCCTGGTGACATAACTGTTTAATCTGCTCGTGTGTTGCTGTTGCCGAGAGTAACGTATGCTCGATACAACCGGTTAATTGTTCCAATGATACGGTCACGTTTTTATATATATCCTTTCTTTTTAAAGAATTTTACGGCGTTTTCAATATTATTGAATACCTGTGTAGCAGTTTGCGTGACGAATACGGATGGATTTTGTTTGGCCGTCCAGATGACATAGACATCTTTTGCTGCTTCGTGGGCGTGTTGGAGCTCTCTTTCGACTCCGCTGGAGATTGCTGCACGCCCGTCGGCCAGGCTCGGAATAAAGCTGATTATCATATCCGACTGGTCGATGAGCATAAAATCCCTTGCGTATGTCTGGCTGTTAATATCGCGTTCGATTTGTTGAACCTCGTGTAAATCCAATCGGATTTTTTCCCCCAATACGGTTACCTCAATACAATCCTGACCTGCCTGGAGCGCCTGTCTGGCTTTGTGAGGCAGACATGATTCTTCGATGTCGCCCGGGTCGAAACAAATGAACGATTGTTTCATTAATCGCCTGAAATCGTCTATTTCCTTTTTCACGTCCTCCATATCGACGACGGCGGTCATGGGGAAACTCAAATAAACTTTTTTGTCTTTATCATCGAATAAAAGTCGGTAGAAAGTTTCAATTGTTTCGTCTTCTGTGCCGCGGGCAAGACAATAAAAAGGAGTGTTTTCATCGATACCCTTGTAAAGCATTTCTGTGCCGATAATTTCTTCTTCCCGCCAGACAATCAAATCTTTCAGGCTGTGTTCGACGGAGTGTTCTGCAACGAGCCTCGTATGCAGGGCCATTACGCTGTCAATCAGACAGATATACATATCCGCGCCGAGCCGGCGCATTTGGTCGAAATCCACGGCCGGGAACAGACCGTGCCGCCAGCGGAACGTTGCGTGCGTATTGACTATCAGGTTGGGGGCCTGTTGAGCTTTGACAATGATATCTTTGAAAACGCTTCGGCGAAGCGAGCTTAGTCGTTTCATCGGTATGTCCAGGATTCTGCCGGGCGGAATATCGGGGGCTTCTGCATACATCAGGTCGCCTACATTGCAAAGGAGTATATTCTTGCCTTGTTTGTCTGCGAATTGGCATACTTTTTCAAGGTAGCTTTTTTTATCAACGCCAACCACGCCTGTAACGACTATTATCAT
>CAZMZR010000180.1:0-3258 GCA_964570855.1 uncultured Pirellulales bacterium | reverse complement strand
CCCGAATACTACAAAAAAGGCGTCCTGGTGGTGCTCTGCCCGTTCAGGCAGAATCCGAACGAACCTACGTGCGGGCACAAAACGACAAGCTATTTTTCACGTATGGTCGCGTTAAAAATGGCCCACCAAAAACGCTCCGCCGAAGCGATTTGGTTCACTACCGACAATCGCTTGGCCGAAGGATGCGTAAGCAACGTGTTTTTAGTCAAAGATTCGACGCTTTATACCCCGCAGCTAAAAACTCCCGTCCTTGCAGGTATTGCCAGGAAAACCATCTGCCTGCTCGCTCGGCAAAATTCAATAAATTTGGTTGAAAAAGACCTAACGATAGACGATGTCCTCGGCGCTGATGAGATTTTCCTGACAAATGTTATCATGCAGGTTATGCCGGTAGTCAGTGTGGAAAAACATATCGTCGGCGACGGCAAAGTCGGGCCGATGACTAAAGAAATGATGGATAAATTCAATGAGCTGGTAGAGGACCAATGCCGCTCGGTAAAGAAGTAGGAACGGACAAAAAATGAAGATTTCAACAGTAACAACCATTTTCATTGGAATGATTTTACTTGTAACTGTGGGAGGTTGTAAAAAAAGGAACCAGGAAGAAGCCCGGCTAAAACAGAAACTGGTAAGACCCAAAATGGTAGTTGTCGAAGCTGCAACAGAACAATACTTTTTTGATTGCGGCCGGTATCCCAGTTCACTTAAGGAGTTGTTAAACCCGCCCTCGGGGCTTGAGGAAAAATGGAACGGGCCATACATAAAGGCCTCACAATTGCTTGATCCGTGGGGAAAACAATACATATACGTCCCTGAAGGAAAAGTCAATCCGGGCAGCTTCGATTTGATAAGTTATGGAGCCGATGGTGTTCCAGGTGGAGAAGACGAAAACAAAGATATATATAACGATTAAAAGGATATAGTCGAAAATGAAAATAAAAGAAATAGCCGAGAGAATCGACCGGATAATCCCGTTAAAACTGGCGCAGGACTGGGACAATGTCGGATTATTAATCGGGGACCCGGAAAAAAATGTCAAAAATATTCTCCTGACTGTCGATATTACAAAAGCGGTCCTGGCCGAAGCGAAACAGCAGAAGGCCGAACTGATTATAAGCTATCACCCGGTAATCTGGGACGCTCTTAAAACGATCACCACCGACGGCCCGGCGGGCATTGTTTATGATTTAATCGCCTCCGGGATTGCAGTCTTTTCGATACACACGGCCCTTGATGTCGTCACCGGCGGAGTCAACGACGCTCTGGCCGAAATCATCGGTATCCGGGACGCAAAACCTATCGGCGATTACGTTGAGTATCCGGAAGGCGACAATTACAAGCTCATCGTATTCGTCCCGACCGGTTCGCTGGCGAAGGTCTCTAACGCGGTCTTTACCGCCGGTGCCGGCGCTATCGGCAACTACAGCAATTGCAGCTTCGGCGCCGAGGGGACAGGAACATTCCTGCCTATGGAGGGTGCGAAACCGGCTATCGGCAGAAAAAATGAATTTGAAAAAGTACCGGAGATAAGATTCGAGACAATTGTACCGGCCAAAAAGCACGACGCCGTTATAGAAGCAATGATAAAGGCGCATCCTTACGAGACCCCGGCCTTCGACGTCTTCAAACTCTACAATGACCAAAGCAAATTCGGCTTAGGCAGAATCGGCCAATTAACGCAACCTCTAAGAATTTCACAAATCATAGAAAAAATAAAAAAAACAACAGGTGCAAAGGCCGTCGGTCTGGTCGGAGACGACAAAAAACTGGTCAAGAAAGCGGCCGTCTGCGCCGGCACATGCGGTACAATTATCAATTCAGTAATCGCAGCCAAGACCGATTTGTACCTTACCGGCGAGCTAAAACATCATCAGGCCCTCGCCGCACAGGAAGCCAACCTTACCTGTATTTGCCTGAGCCATACGGTTTCGGAACGATTCATACTAAAAAAGCTCGCAAAACAATTGCAAAAACAGCTCAAAGGAACGATAATCAGGATAAGCAGAAAAGATAAGGACCCATTTAAATGGAAGAACGTATGACAGAAGAAATCAACGAAAGCACAGACATCGAAAATTCTATTATCGAACCTCTGGAATCGGATACCGAAGTCTCGGAATTTGACGAAGAAGCCGATTTGACCCCGTCCGATCAGGCTGAGGCCGCCTATTCGGATGACGAAGTCCTTGAGACTCCCTACGGAGACGAAACGCCGGACCAGGAGCAAACCAATCAATCACAACCGGACCAGGACACCGAACTAACGCTCGAATCGGTCGTTGAAGCGGTATTATTTGCCAGCGATGAGCCTCTCACGACGGCCCGATTAGCTAATATCGTCGAGGCGACCACAAAGCAAGTCCGCGAGCATATAGATAACCTGAACAAAAAATACGAAGAAAATAACAATGCCTTCAGGATAGAACAAATCGCCGGCGGCTACCAGATGCTCACTCTTAGCCGTTATAATCACTGGCTCAAACAATTACTTCGGGTCCGCAGCGAGACCAAGCTCAGTCCCGCGGCTCTTGAAACGCTCGCTATCATTGCATACAAACAACCGGTTATCCGGGCCGATATCGAAGCCATTCGCGGGGTCGCCGTCGGGGAGGTAATCAGGTCTTTGAGCTATAAGGGACTGGTTAAAATTGTCGGCCGGGCCGAAGTTTTAGGCAGGCCGATGCTTTACGGCACGACGAAAAAATTCCTTGAAGTCTTCGGCCTCAATACTCTAAAAGACCTGCCAAAAATCGAAGAACTCAAACAACCTCCAAACTAATCAAAGACAAACAGCGATACCATTTTGTCATTGCCATCAACACTTTATGTCATTGCGAAGGAGCCCCCAAGGGGCAACTGCGACCACCGGGATGGCTCCCTGGGGGATGCCTGCCTCAAGGCATGGCCAAGCCATTACGGTATTATGTCACAATCTTCTACTTTTCATTTTCCTCAAGAAATTCGGTGAAAAATATACTAAAATATGATATCTTAAATTCCACGGATGCCGAACGAGATAGTCTTGACGTATCTCTTCCTTCGCAGAAGCGGCCATGCGCAAGCAGGTGTAGGAAAACACCTTGCGAGATACGAAAAACCTCAGGATTTTATTATGAGTGATTTTCTGGTAAGTTTGGATGGTAGATACAGCGGCGGGAGACTGCTTGAATTTATTAAAGCTCCTTATGGAAAGTCCCCGCCGAACGGCAGATTTTTCGATTTCTCCTGGGGCAGCGTAGCAATCCTGGAAGAACGACT
>CAZMZR010000179.1:0-3307 GCA_964570855.1 uncultured Pirellulales bacterium | reverse complement strand
AAAACAGGATAAATTTTTAGAATACGTAGTTGCCGCACTTGACATTTAGTTTTAGGACTATTTAATAAATTATATAGTTTTTTATGATATAAGAATCTGTTTGACTAAAAAAAGAGTTAATTACTCAAACTGACCGATTTGACTTGTCATACCTGTGAAAACAGGTATCCAGAAACGATTTGAATGATCTGGATTCCCGCTTGCGCGGGAATGACATACTGTGTTATGTTATTACAAAACCATTAGTTACAACAATCAGATTCTAAAGAACGGTCAGTTTGAGTAATTACTTAAACTACGGAAGAGTTTAAGGTAGAGGAATTAAAGCCTTCGTGAGTAAGGTTTGCTCGGGTGTGGGCAGAAGGAGAATGGATGATGGAGAGACATACCTCATGTATATCTGATGATTTTACAATAGCTTATATTGCTTCAATTCTGACTGATCATAGTAATTATCTCTCTTTTAAATAAATCAATCCGATATTGATAGGCAATATCAGAGATTTAAGTGGAAGCATTTTGTTCTTCTATTATTTATTAATCGATAAATGAATATCGAAATGATGTAAACGGAGGAGTGGGAATTGAAAATATTTAGACGAATCAGGGAGTGGATGTTATCTGAAAATAAGGACCCCAGAATAGTCAGGCCTCTTGTCTTTGAGAAACTCGAGTCGAGAATTATGCTTTCAGGAGACGGAGTCTTAAGTTGTATGGATTCACTTGATACGCTTGAGGATTATTATATAGATGATACACAGCAAGTGATCCAATATTCAGAGTCAAATGGATTAAATCTGAATTCTACTGCTGCAAGTATGATAGATTTAGAGAGAACATACGATTCATCCGATGATCCCAATCTAATTCACTTTTTTATTAAATATACGTTAGAAGGGGGAACCCAGCATAATCCGGATGGGGCCGTTAATCCCCCTGATTCGGATGGGGACGGCCATCCAGATTATATAGAAACAATAGCAACGCAACTTGAACACTCCTTCAATGTGGAAGTTAATGTTTTCGGTTTCGATGTACCATCGGATCCGCTAATCGAAGTGCGCGTTTATGACATACAATTATCCGGGAAGGTGTATAAAGAATCATCGGAGATCGTGATTGATTTGGATAATAAACTTTACAAAACAGATACACTTATAAGTCATGAGTTCTTTCATGCGATACAGTTATCAATGGATCCTGCTGATGGGGACTTTCCAACTGATGAGGAACTATGGATAACCGAAGGTACGGCTGTTTGGATGGAAGATGCTGTCTATGACCAGGGTAATTCATATATTAACGGGGACTCCAATTACTTCTTTGAGAACACTGATTCCACTCTAAATAATTCAATAAATTGCTATCATAGCTCTCTTTTCTGGAAGTACTTAGGAGAACATTACGGCACAGATGGTGATGGTAATCCTGCATATTCCGAATATGAGGATCCTAATAAGGTCGGTACGGATGATAATGGAGTAGATTTTATTTTAGAACTATGGAATGCATGTCAGACAACAAATGGTATAGGGGCTGTAAATAAAGTTCTTGGCAATTATGGCAGTAATTTTGAAAGAAGTTTTTCCGATTGGTTGAAGACAAATTATCTAAAGGACCTTGACGATCCATACGCTCAGGGGTTTGTAGATTATCTTGAAGATGAAAATGGATATGCCTCTATTGCCGATGACCACTACGCCGATACATGGATAGTTCCTTCTGACGGTGAACTTTCGGAACAAACCTATATTGATTCAGTAAACGCATGGGCGGCGGATTTCTTCATGTTGACTCTTAATGATAGCGTTGGTGAAATTGTCATAGATTTCGATGGTGACGATGATGGTTCTATGTCTAATCTAAACCGGTTTGGGCATATACAAATACTTTGTCTTAGGGATATGGACAACGATGATAAGGTGGATTCCGTATCTTTGGAGTATATAACATATACAGTAGATGGTGAAAATAAATATCGTGAAGTTATTCAGAACGAGGACTTTAACCAGATTATTGTGATTGTTCCGGGTTCGGACAATGGAGGTCAGTACGAGCTAAAAGTCAGTACATCGGCTAAAACTAAAGCACCGATTGTGATTTCGCACATTCATGAAACAAGCACGGAATCAGATATTTATGTAACTTTCAGTGCGAGTATAGACGATTCAACGTTAAATGGCTCAAATATTACAGTTATTGGTAGTCAAAGTGGAAGCCATTCATGCTCTTTCAGCTTTGACCATATTAACTATACACTAACTATCGATCCCTTGAACGACTTTATTTATGGTGAAACTATCTCAGTAATGTTGGGTACTGGGATTAAGGATGTGGCAGGTAATGGTCTGGCCAATCCGTATCAATTCGACTTTATAGTTCAAAGCTCTGTTGAATCTTCATCTATTAATATAACAAGTCTCTCACTCGATCAATCAACACTTGATTCTTATGGCAGTTTCCTGGTCAGTGGATATGCAACGTTCGATAATGGGGACCCAGTTTCTGGTGCAACCGCGACAATCGTTGTCGAGGGAGGAAGTACATACACAGTTGCAGTCTCAGAAAGCTTTTTTAGCTGCGAGGTTCAGGAGTCTGAATGCACTTCAACAATGGAATGTTGGGTAGAAACATGGGATGGGTCCGGAAATCTCATAGAAAGCAATCACAGTATCATAATAGTGGCCGCTGAGACTATAACTGTCCCCAATCAGCCATCAGGGCAAATATATCTACAAACCGGCCAAAGCAGCAACTACATTGCCGGTGGAAGTACTACTAATCTGGGGCATCTCGTCGAGTATCAGTTTGACTGGGGCGATGAAATTTCAGATTGGGATTCTGAAACACAAAGTAAATCCTGGACAGATGAGGGATATTATTTAGTTAAAGTCCGTTCTCGTTGTCAAAACCATACCGGCAGTGAATCAGATTGGTCCAATTATCTAAGGGTAACTGTGGATTCGACTCCACCGGTTATCACTATCTTGACCAACAACGGGAATAGTTTTGAGACGGATCAGCCTCAGGTGGTTATCTATGGCATTGTGACAGATACTTCTCCTTCATCGGGTATTAGTTTTGTTTCAGTGAACACCGGTGCACCCAATGAAGCAACTCCGTCAGCTTGGCGATTCACTGTAGAGCTTGTTGAAGGGCCCAATGAAATTGTGATTACGGCCGAGGACAATGCTGGTAATATTGGTCAGGAAATGATTATTATCAACTACATTCCATCAACAGGTGTGGTTACTCAGTCCATTCCATATTCACAGGACTTCAGCTCCAGCCTGCCTGACGGCTCGGA
>CAZMZR010000178.1:0-3453 GCA_964570855.1 uncultured Pirellulales bacterium | reverse complement strand
TTTTTCAACAGCCCCGCTATCCCTAGTTTTCTCGGAAAGTCTTGGTGTTCACGAGCACTGGAACAATCCGAAAGACAGGAAGTATTCTCGCAACCTGGGTACAGGCGAAGGCATTGAGTTGATATCGCTGAAATGATTAGTTGCTTTTGATATTAATGAAAAAGGGGCCTTTACCGATTACCGGTAAAGGCCCTTTATTATGCGAAACTAAATTGACGGTATTGAACCGATTTACTCTATGACCTTATTGCTAATCTTCAGGGAAATATAGCCTTATGTCATCGACGAAAACCACGCCTTCGCCACCGACGGCGCCGGTTGGTTCGAAGCCAATGGTTATCGTCGGGATATTATTTAAGTTCAGACCAAGCGTAGTTATGTCGATGGTCCATTCCTGCCAGCTTGCATCTGTCAGACTGCCGTTATAGACCACCTTTGCGTTGTTTATCACAACATACATCTGTTCCGTAGTGGAATTGTTGGGGTCTCCATAAATCCATATCGACAGAGCGTTGGGAGAATTTATAGTCCAGTCGTGACCGATGTGCAATGAGTCAGTGTTGGCTGTCACCTCGGAAACACCTGCGACGGTATTATTGTAGAAAATCGGTGCAGATTGGCCGCCGCCATGAACTGTCCCGGTTTCGACGAAATGCTCGCCGTCGGCAAAAACCGGATCCGGATATCCCATGGTCGAGCCGTTTGTGTTCGGATTGTCGTATCCGTCAAACCATGTCAGGAAGATTCTCTTCGAACCTTCTTGGTTTTCATTAAGGTCGTTGTATGACTCGAAGTCATCCACGATCAGATAGTCGGCAATTGTAAAGGTCCAGATTCCGCCTGTACTGATTGTCGAATCGCTATTGATTTCATCGATTCTCCAGAAGTAAGTCTGGTTCGCCTGAACACCTTCATCAGGCGTGAAGGTAGTGCCCTGTTGACGGCCGCGATAAATATCGGTAGTGGACGTATCGGCATCGGCTACACTTTCGTTATCGGTACCTATATACACATCGTGCTCGGCGGCTTCGTCGCCCGGCGACCAGCTAAATTGTTCGAAGGCGATTAAATCAAGAAGTGCTCCGTTACGGGGATTTGGATTCCAGGCGAGCAGTGGATTACCTCTCATAATTTGCTCAATCTCTTGCTGCGTCAAGGCCTTGTTATAAATGCGCACGTCGTCAATGACGCCGTTCCATGCCTGGGGTCCTGAGCCCGGCCTGTTGGTGTCAGCGATCCACAAGGTAAGGTTGGGATCGGTGGGTATTGAGCCCGTGCCACCGGCGCTACCATCCAATATACCATCCACATAAAGGGAAACCGTTGCACCGTCACTCATCCCGACAGCGTGATGCCATTGGCCGTCATTGACATTTGTGCTTCCAATAGCTTGCCCGCCGCAATCGAACCGTAGCTGGTCTGTCGTCAGACCATTCCTTACCAATCTCCAGACATTCTCCCCTTTGCTGACGATGGCCTGATCCGTCTGTTCGAAAACATTGACTCTGATCCAGGCTGCGACGGTTATCTGATCGGTGACGTTGAAGATATCAGCGAGGCCGCAGTCCACGAAATTAAAACCATCAAAGTCCAGCGCACGGGTATTGGTATAGTCGTCGTATCCGTCTACCCAAGCCGGGTTGCCATAGATGGCACCGTGATTGCCATGACCGGACGAATCAAGGGCGGTACTTCCCGCACCTTCATCAAATTTCCACCAGCCGATAAGATTGGCATCGGAAATTTGAATATCAGGCATAGTGGTGAAGCTCCATGTGGCGCCTGTGTAGATCGTGTTGTCCGGTGCACCACCAACTTCATCAATAGCCCAGTAATAAGTCGTATCTAAATCAAGGGGGCCGGGATAGTAATTCGGCTCAGTAGTGCCGACGCCATCAACCAGACAGCCGCTTCTTGCGTCTACGTTCGCCTTGACCTGGTCTAAGTATACATTGTGCGAAACCGCAGAAACGCCCGCCGACCAGGCAAGAACCACATCCGGGCCTATATTTATATCACCATCATATGGATCGGGATTATAGGCAGTTTCCGACTCAATTTGAAAACTCCATACGTCGCCCGGCCAGATGTCGGCACCATCAACCTCGTCAACGGCCCAGTAGTACACGGTCCCTGGCACCAGTCCGCTAACAGAATAAGTTATCCCGGTTGTAAGGCCTTTGTCCGCTTGCGGCGTACGATCATTTACTTCATTAAAGACATCACTGAAATATACGTGGGATTCAGTCGAAAGGGCCCCAGGCTGCCAGGATAGAACCACACTTGTCTCTGCAACCAAGCTGCCATCAGCCGGGCCGGGGCCAACGGCCTTAGTCTCCACGGGCACAGCCGCGTCAAGCTGTGCGTCGGAGAGAGTCACGGTTGAGAAAACAAACGCATCCATCCGAAGTCCATCCTCACGGGCGCCGACCTGAAACGTCTGTGTCAACTCTCCAGCGGGGACCTCAAAAGTAACACCCGTACCCCCGTAACCGACAGCTTCAGTCAGGTTGAACCAGCCATACTCATCAAACGGATTCATGTCCAAGCCGTTGCACTGTTGCCAATCAGCGACCGAGTTCGCGGGTACCGTCCCGAATACATTAGCATAAAACATGCTGTCATTATCTGCCGCTCCCTGTGGATTCAACTGATCCTCTACCATAAGCCGCGCGTAAAAACTGTACGTACCGGCCTCCGGGAACGTGACCGTATAGGTGGCAACCCGGTCTTCACTACCAGGGCTCCCTCCAGCAGCGGTTGTTTCAATCGTAATGTACTGACCGCCAAGGGCGTCGACATCAACAATGGGCGGGTCGAAGTATTTGCCCAGCGTACCTGATTCGGCCTGGAAACCGATCACAGCGGCATTTGCCGTCGTTAGACCGAGACCACCGCAAATAACGACAAGCATTATTGCTAACAGACTTACAAAATTTTTTCTAAACATAATATTTACTCCTTCAAAAAGTGCAATAATAAACCATGCTTTTGCAACACACCCAAACACGTGTTATACTATACAGGTATCAATAACTTTTATGGATTAGCTTGTGCCAGTCTCAAGTAACTACAAACAAAACGCCCTATAATAATTTCATTTATCGTATTTTTATTTATCTGTACATTTACTATAAGAAAATGCCAATTGAACTGAAGCCACCATCCTTTCCTGATTGTTTATAAAAGCTGAATGCGGTGTACAGACTATTTAACGGGCATATAAGGTTAAACAGTGAGTCGCAATTGCTTTATCATAAATATTCTATACAAAATTTGCGAATTTGTAAAGAAAAATTTCCTAAAACACGTCAGGAAAAATTTTTCTTTAGCCCTTCAAGTTCGAAGAAACGGACTTAATTCATAAATCCTTTATAGGCGTCAATTAGCAAAACACCTTTTTAAAACATTTTCACTGAATATTTACTTTTTTAAGATAACGCACATCGGAAT
>CAZMZR010000177.1:0-3498 GCA_964570855.1 uncultured Pirellulales bacterium | reverse complement strand
TAGGTAGCGAAATTCTGGAATCATAAGAGGTACACTAAGTGGATCTTTAGACGAAATTACATAGTTCGAGTAATATTCGGCTAGTTCATACTCATACTTTGAACCAGAATTTCTTACCAGTGTATCTGTAAAAAACAATAGATACTGATCAATATCTGAAAATTCAAATCTTTTGTCTTTCCCTGGGATTACAAACCCAGTTTCCATGACATGCCCTATTGTCCAATATCCTTGTTTAAATGCACGTATTTCACTTTTGTCATTCTCCCATTTTCTATTATTGAATCTTGGAGTTACTAACAATCCATAGTTTGCATTTGTCTGACCAATCCAAATTTCCGAATCTTCTGGTTTCGGACGGTTTTTAGAAAGCTCATCAAAATGATTAAAATATGATCGTTTAAGAAATAGGAGTAGATATTTTCTAAAGACTTCATGATCTTTGGCATTGTCGTAAATCAGCTCATTTCCACCGGAGGTCCGTCCATTTTTTAGGCCTTGAAGCCACTTATTGATAAACTCACTATGGGAACGAATGACGTCATTCTTTAAATCGAGGAATCTATCATTTCTGCTTCCAATTTTTGCGTTTAGTGATTGCTCGCTATTTATACCTGAGGCTGTTATAACATCAGGCAGAATATCTCGTAGCTTTCCCTTGATATTCATAATGATCCTATTTCTAGCTGTTTTGTCTGGATCTCTTTTCGCCATTTTAAAATTACTGCTATATGGTCGGCCTAACTACTGATTATATGGTTTCCGTATAACATCCCTAACTTCTCATCATTCAGAGGAACTCCATGCAGCTAACTAATCAAACAGAAGGATCTTCTCGCTATCAATATATCGGCCATTTCAAAGACCAACATTAGCTATCTGACCAGCAACAGTCCGAGCAACGTGGCTAGGACGTAACTTGGCTGTTTTTAGGAATGTTAAACGAGTTTAATTTATTAGGGACGTTGGGGCTGTGTTCAAAGGAGCCGAGGGAAGATTGAAGACGAACGATGTAAACTAGGGCCAGCCACGAAAGGCGAAGGAGGAAGGGGGAAGGACGAAGGACGAAAGTTAAAAGGTAAAAGGTAAAAGGAAAAAGTCAAAAGGCACAATAAAGTCAATTGGTGCGAAACATCGCAGCGTGCGTTTTAATGGAAGATTGCTTCGCTGCGCTCGCAATGACAAAGTCAAATTGGTGCGAAAATTTAACACCCTATGAATCTTAGCTTTCAAAATAGACGCCGCCTTTTTTAAGGGCTTCGTATAAATCTGAGTATCGAAGGTCACGTGTTCCACAATTTTTGGCCGCACAGAGCGCTGCGGCGGTGCCCGATGCCTGGCCCTGGCCCATGCTGCAAACTGTGTTTCGCGTGGACATGTGAGCGCGGTGGTCGGAGGTGATTAACATACCTGAGGCTAAGAGATTATCAATTCCTTTCACACATAAGGCTCTATAGGGAAATCCGTACGTGCCGCCGTCTTTTATTTGCAGGCCCGGGGCCATATCGTGGAAACCATAAACAAGTACATCGTCGTTGAAATGCCGGCCTTCGATGACATCTTCATGGGTAATGTCGTAATCGCAGGTGATGAGCCGGGCCCGCCGGATGCAAAGCCTGGGACTGGTTCGGGCCATGAAGGCATTTTCACAGCCGGGAACATACTTCTTAAAGAGTTCCACGGCTTTGTCCATGTTTTTTCGGATCGTCAGTTCCGCCTTGGAGACGGCGTCCCGGTCGGTGGGACTGACCGGCAATTTTAGATTGCACTTGATGAACATCAGGTAGTTATCATGAACCGAAGTGGTTATCATGGACATGCCGATGGCACGGGCCTCTTGTGTGAATCCATCGGGGAGCCTGACAGACTCGTTGCCTACCCGTATGACCTGATCCGGCTTGCCGCTCCGCATCCCTCGAGCGAGCTGTCCAACGGCATTGTGTGACTTGAGATACTCATAATACTTGTCCAGGCCCACATTGCCGATTCCTACGCTGTTGCATACTGAATAATCGTTGGGTTCGGTGTACTCGGCGCCGGCATGGGCCGCTAAATCACCGTAGCCTGTGCAATCAATAAAGCATTTCGCACAAAACACCTCGCGTCCGTAGCGACTTTCGGTGATCACACCTTTGATGCGGGTCCCATCCCTGACGGCGCCGACAACGAGAGTGTTCAAGGCCATGAATACACCCGCTTCGTCCAGCATCTCCATTGTAATTAGTTTGTAAGACTCCGTATCAATGGCCGTACATACGGAATCGTATTCATATCCTTTTTCCATCTCACAATGACCGGTAGTGCCGCCGACCTTGACAAGGCGGTCAATTATCTCGGCGGGAATCCCTTGTATGACCTGTCGTTTTTTTACGCCGGGGAAGGCCTTCCAGAGGTTATAGAAGCTGTGCAGTGCGGTACCTCCTTCGGTAACGGTCCCGCCCGTGTAGCCTTTTACTTCAATCAGGGCTGTTTTCGCACCATGACGCGCTGCGGCTATTGCAGTTACAACGCCCGCCGTGCCGCCTCCGGCTACGACGACATCGAAATTCCTGATTGGTAACTTTTTCAACGGCTCCTCATAATAATTACTATTGTCACTGCCGGCATTTCCCATACTGATTTTTTGTGAGCCTGTTAGAATGCCTGCTCCGAGTATTAAACTGCGTTTTGAAAATTCTCGACGATTCATTTCTATCTCCTCATTTTTTTTCTTGCGATCAATTTTTAGCTTTATATGTTTTGGCTTTCACATAAAGATTTTACTGTTGTATTTGTTTAGAATATAGGAATTTTCATGATAATATATTAAAAACAAGGCATACATCTGTCATCTTCTTAGAAAATAAGGAAGGTTTACAAATAAAAATGTTTTGAAGATTGTGGCGGCTACTTCGCTCGCCTACTCCACCGAAGTAGCTTTGGCTACGAAGGCCGGAAAGCTTTAAAGCCTCGCAATGACATTTTTATTAGATCCTTCTGCCTAAGGCACGCCCAAGGTGGATTCCGCTGTGCTACAATCAGGATGAAGATGGGAATAAAGTTGTCCGGTACTTTTTGTTGAAAAGAGTTCAATAATTTACCACAACATTCCTGATAATAAAAACAAGCACGTACGTAAAGCGCGTACGCGCTTTACGTACGCAGCCATTTTAAGTGAGAAAAGATCTGTCTGTAACTCTGTAAATACTCACGGGCATAGTTCGTGGAACTCTGCTCTTCGGATTTTATGGATATTCCTATCCCTACAGAAATAAAAAGGTCTCGTATGTTAAACAAGAATTCAATCCAATAACGCACCTGATAATAAATTTTCCGCATCCCTGGATAACGTACGTATGCATCGTTCTTCCGGATGTATTATTATGGAATTACTGCGGTAGTATTACAAAAGTAGAACAAGAACAAGCTCGTACGTAAAGCGCGTACGCGCTTTACGTACGCAAGTTATTAACCGGTAAAAGATATTTCTTTAAATATGTAGAGTTTCCGCTTTATCGA
>CAZMZR010000176.1:0-3585 GCA_964570855.1 uncultured Pirellulales bacterium | reverse complement strand
AACTTCACCGAAGATGGCGTGACGATGTTCCTCAACGCAGTCGCTTATATGCTCGAGGAGCCGGAAGGTCCGTCCACCGAAGGTCTGGTTGCATATTATGCACTGGAAGGTGACGTTCTGGACAGCTCCGGCAACGGATTCGACGGTACTATTGTTGGTGACCCGGTCTATACCGAGGGCGCAATAGGCATGGCGATGGATTTTAACGGCGATGACTATGTGGACTGTGGAAACGACGAGAGCCTTAGTGTCACGGAATATCTGACTGTTGCCTCATGGGTGAATATCAGGACGATACCCACTGCCTGGACGGGAGCTATCACCAAAGGTAATACTGCATGGAGAATATCCAACAACAATGTTTCCACCGGCATGCACTTTGGATTCGAAGACGGCTCCAGAGGCTGGCAGGCAGCCAATTCAGCTACTGAGCTGAACATAGGCGAGTGGTATCATGTCTGCGGCGTTTATGACATCAATGTCGGCGCCAAGATTTATATCAATGGTCTCGAAGATGGCAGCAACCCGGATACAGGAGGTATCACCCAGAATACATCCATCGTAGCTATCGGTACGAACTCCGATTCCACATATCCGGAGCAGGCCTGGGACGGTCTTCTCGATGAAGTTATGATATTCAATCGAGCTTTATCAGCAGATGAGGTTGCGGCTCTTGCCGGTCTGTAACTTACACGAGCACGTTTGACAGCGTCAGATAAAGAAAAGGTTATGTATAATTCAGGGGCCTGTATCGGTAACATCCGATACGGGCAAGACGATGTTCCTCAACGCGGCCGCTTATCTGATGCAGTAATTTGGTGCCGAAGATTCAATTCGGCGGTTGGCAAGTCATATAGTTGAAGCGTGGCTTGAAAAATGTTTTATTTGGGGCTTATACCGATTAATTCGATATAAGCCCCGTTTGTTTTCATGCGAAAACTTTCAGATGTCATTTGCCGGTAAGTTTACATATCTAAATTAGCTATGGAGTTCAATAAGATAAGATAACTGAAGAACTTATAGCCATAGAACGTTAAAAAGAGCACTAATAAACTTATTTGTTACGTTATATATGCCGATTAATCCGGTATAGGCTATCGGTCCTTTTAATCTACTTAGCGGCTATAATAACAGATAGAAAGACTGTAATTGGCCGGTTATACAGTAATATGACAAGATTTTCCTTGATTAAAAGCGGGCTAATCTGGTATAAAATAAATAGTTTGTGGTGTTGGTGTGCCGATATGCAGGGCCGTTGTTTCTACAGGTAAGCTATTGCACAAATTGTTGAAGAGAGCGGTGGATTGAAATTATAGGCCCATTGAAGGATCCAAGCCGGTATGAGTACAACAGTTTGCTAAGAGATTTTCAACAGTTATGAACTATACCCCCATTACCCGGTATTCTGTAATTTCGAAAAAAGCAAAATGTTTTTTAGGCCAGACACATCGTTCCAGGCAAAAACAAACTGCACTAAAAGACGAGAATTCCCGGCAATAATATGAAAAATAATTTCACAAAAAAGATCAATAGCCAAAAAGAAACTGGATATTTGTCACAGTAAATACAGGTTTTACTGTGTTTATAAAAAATATTGCAATGAATAGTTTTTAAGGAGGACGATTGTGTGTAAAAAACTGATTTCTGTGGTTTCTGTTTCATTAGTGCTTATCCTGGCGTCTGCAAGTCTCGGTATAAACATAGGAGATTTTGAAGATAATATGGACGGATGGAGAACCGCCAGTTCCGCTATATTGACCGGATACAGCACAAACGGAGCAACATTAAACCAGAAAAGTCTCTGGATCGAATCAACGAACGGCAATCAAGATGCTCTAATTCTTGATTTGAAGGCCCAAGGACTGGTTGACGAATTCAGGAACAATCTCAAAATCTCGATAGATATCACACGGCTTCTCTCCGAGTGGGTTGAGTCCTCAGACCTGTGGTGTGATTTATTTGTGATGATAAATGCAGGTTATGACGATGAAAGCGGTTCTTGGGCTTTAAGAAAGCAATTGACTCAGGACGCAAAATGGAACCGTATTGATGGAGAAGAACCACTCACTTTCGTTTATGACTACTCGTTGGTTCTCTCGAATATCGACTTTAACAATCTCGGATACCTGCGGATTATTATAGGTACAAACTGGGGCGGATACGATCCCGGCGGCGTTTACTATATCGACAATATACAAATGTTCGGCGGCGGAGCAGCCTATGCACCGGCTCCGACCGACGGTGCGAAAGCCGTACCGCTAACTACTACTCTTGGCTGGACATCGGGAGTTAATGCCGACAAACACGATATATATCTCGGCACAAGTTTCGACGACGTCAACCAGGCAAGCAGAACCGACGTCCCGGATGGTGTTACACTTATACAGGACCAGGAATCGAATTCTTATGACCCAGGCGGTCTTGTTCCGGGTACTACTTACTTCTGGCGAGTCGATGAGGTCAGTGGCACCGATACATGGAAAGGTGACACCTGGAGTTTTGCCACAAAGTATCCCGGCACGGCCTATATCATAGGTGACTGGGAAGATAATATGGACGGATGGACAATATACGGCGGCAATCCCGCAACGGCAGGTTACAGCACATCGGGGGCCACCTTGAATAACAAGAGTCTGATGGTGCAAATGTCTTCTCCGTTTTACTGGGGGATATCACTACTCAACCCTGATGATGAGACATTCGCACAATTTCTGGCCAATGACACCTTTTCTATCGATGTAACATTTATCAACGAAGACTGGATAGGACTTGGCTCATGGGCACAAATTTACTATATAGCATTTAATGCCAACGACATCGGATGGAACGAGGTAACTGCTCCTATCGACGATACCAGCAATCCTGACGAACCCGGGGCATGGGATCCTTCAAGTTTCCCGGAAAGCGATACAAGAACTATCGTCTGGGATTATTCCGATATTCCACTTGAAGAGATCAGCGAGGAAGGTAGATGGTTTCAATTTCACATATCCCTCTGGCATGATGAGGGTTTCGAGAACGCGGTTTATTACCTCGACAACGCAAAATTATACAGCTCCAAACCCGCATCGAAACCATTTCCCGCTTACCAGGCGACAGATGTAAAAACCGAGCCTACGCTGAGCTGGACATCGGGCAGTCACGCCGTCTCGCACAATGTGTATATCAGCACCAACTATAACGATATCAACGATGTTAACGCGGCCAATCTGGCCGATTACCCGGATGTCACCTTCGAAAATGTTTCAGGCAACTCATTTAATCCCGGACTCCTGAGCTTCAGCACAACCTACTTCTGGCGAGTTGATGAAGTTAACGACGCTCATCCGGAAATGCTGTGGGAAGGCCCAATCTGGAGCTTTACCACGGGCGACTACATTGTATTAGATGACTTCGAGGCCTACAACGACATTAACGAAGGCCAGGAAGGTTGTAACAGGATATATTTGACCTGGCTGGATGGATACAACAATCCCAATGTCAACGGCTCTACTATCGGTTACGCCGAGCCCGATTTCGCCAATGATGAACATGTCGTTGAAACCGACATCGTTCACGGCGGCAGTCAGTCGGCTCCATTCTTAT
>CAZMZR010000175.1:2384-3685 GCA_964570855.1 uncultured Pirellulales bacterium | reverse complement strand
TTCGAGGCAGTTTTTTCTCCAAAAGATTTGCACACGCCACACAGCATCTGGCCCACGGGATTGCCTCCAGCCGCGGTTTCGGGATCGGTTCGCCGTTAACCTGGCATATCCCGAAAGTACCATCCTCAATCCGGTCCAGGGCCTGATCTATCTCGGCAATAAGTTTTCTCTCGCTGTCCATCAGCTCCAAAGTGAATTCCTGCTCGTAGCTGTCGGTCCCCAGGTCGGCCATATGGATAGGCATACTGGATAAATCGCTCCTGTCTTCGTACAGTGCATCTTTTTCCATATAGGAAACATTACCCAGCAATTCATTCCGTTTTTCTAAAAGCAAAGCTTTGAACTTCTTTAACTGGCTTTGCGTTAATTTACCGTCATTTTTTCGTCCTTCTTTCATACAAACTCCGAAAGTAAGCCATCAATTTCATTCAAGTTATATAACTCATATACTTCCATGAGCTAAAATCGTCACTCAAGGAATGCAGATAAGCTCTTTACGAATACCCGTCTTAAAGGTTCGATATTTTGTTCCATTTCATCGAGATTCATACCAATCATGGTGAATGAGAAATAGCCGAATACAAATCCCGCCACAGCACAAGCAAACCGCCTGATTTTGTCGGGTTCTATCTGTACAGACAAATACATAGCTACCAGTTGTTCAATCTCTTTGAGGTAATGTAAATATGATTCTCCGAGCTCATCGAGAATATCTGATTCGACCCTCAGCAACAATTTCCCCTGGAAAAGTAAAAGAAATTCTTCCCTGGAATCCACGAAAAAACGATAGTGAGCATCAAGTAAATGCTCCAGCATTTCATCAAGGTTTTCCGGGGCACACTCATAAGACCACATACGTTCTATCAAATGCTCAACAGCCTCCTCCACCAGTGTGGCAACCATCTGCTCTTTGTGAGCAAAATGCCGGTAGAGAGTTCCCTTGCCAACATCGGCTTTCTCCGTAATTTCCTCCACAGTTGCGGCATTCACACTTTTTTCACTAAAAACGTCCAGAGCCGCCTTTTTTAGCTTTTTCCTGGTCGTCTTCGCCCTTTGCTGCGTTCTTGTTTTCTCTGTTTTAACAGACTTCGTTTCCATAAAACTGACCATATAGTCATATTCGACCGCTTGGTCAATAATGTTTTTGACTTTTTGCAAATAAATGTTACATTTTTTGTTTTTATTAACTCAACAAAACATACGGAGAACGGAAATTGGGTGCCTCAACAGATATAATTACTCTTTCAGAGCATGAAAATAAAATGCCGGCTCTTAAACCAAATACTAACCTTGGTAAATAC
>CAZMZR010000175.1:0-2284 GCA_964570855.1 uncultured Pirellulales bacterium | reverse complement strand
CTCACAATCAACGCATAGTACACTGTGACGTTTCACCATCGAATATATTCCTTTTTGCCAACAATCGTGCCACTATCGGGGATTTCGGAATATCCCTCAAGCTCAAAGGCCGGGTCAGAACCGTAGATGACTTCGGCACTCCCGGTTACGTCGCCCCGGAACAGGCTTATGGCTACCCAACATACAAAAGCGATTGTTTTGCCGTCGGTTTAATTCTATATGAATATATAACAGGCGTGCTGCCCCGCTGGCCTTTTAACTGGCCTTACAAGGGTCACGAACGTCTTCGTGAAAAAACCGGCACCGCGTTCGTTAAATTTATGAAAAAAGCATTATCGGTAGATCCTAAAAACCGTTTTACTAATGCAGGAAAAATGCTTATCGCCATGACGGAGTCTCTGCCTAAAAACCTGCAAACAAGAATTGCCCGGCAGACCTCAATAAAAAAGGTCGATTGGCGAAAAGTCCGACGCCAGTTATTTATCAAAAAGTACAAAAGAATTTTTCCGGTTCTGTTCAGATGTATCGAATGCGACGAGCCGATAGCCGAAACGATGCAGGTTTGCCCCTGGTGCGGGAGCACAAAAAATCGATTCGACACACGAAGTCAATTCAGTCATATCTGTCGGCATTGCCACAGAGGCGTCCTGCCCGAATGGCGATTCTGCCCCTGGTGTTACGGCCCCGGATTTGTGCCGCAGGATTACGAACAATCAATAAAAATTATTTACCATGACAAGTGTAAATATTGTCACGGCAAACTCATCAGGTTTATGCGTTATTGCCCATGGTGTCATCATAAAGTCAAACAAACATGGGACATCAGGCCGTTTCCCGAATTATGTAATAAATGTAATTGGCCTGTTGATTCGGAATTCTGGAATTATTGCCCATGGTGTAAGAAAAGATTAGTGACTCTTTGACGCCTTGTTTGCAATCATTTCCTTCTAAAACCAAGCTATTACCACGAATGTTTTATTATTCATTCGATATACTCCGTACAGGTGAAGATAATACGAATTAAAGGAACATGCCGTACCGATTCGGCAGGAATTTCCTAAATAAGCCATACTTATTCATCCGATAGACCTATTTAGAACAGATTGGAATATAACCGCATACAACTGTGTGATAATTACTTTGAGGCAAACATGTTCGATAATCTCATAGGCCCTGAAATACCTCTCAGCCGGGTGTTACAATTCTGGCCTGTTCTGGTCTTTTCATTTGTCTCGGCCCTTGTCGCCACTTCGTTGTGCAAGAAAATCGCCCTGAAACTGGGAATAGTTGACAAACCCGACAACCTGGTAAAAACCCACAAAAGAACCGTTGCCTATCTCGGCGGTGTCGGCATATTGGCCGGCCTGACCGTCGGCATTCTCACAGGCATATATTATCTTGGTTCCGGCCGGGGTCGAATTATGCTCGACCAGGAACATTTTCGCCTGTCACTGACCTGGCTTATCGGTGTACTATCAGGGGCGGCAATAGCCTGCTTCGTCGGATTGACCGACGACATATTCGACCTCAAACCGCAATACAAATTCTTAGGCCAGATTCTCGCCGCCTGTACCCTGCTGCTGGCGGGCATCAGGCCGAATTTGTACTACATAACCGATCCGCTGAACGTGCAGATATCTGAAAATCTTGAAGTGATTCTCAGCTCTTTGATCGTATTTATCTTCGTGCTCGGTGCGACAAATTCGCTGAATCTGCTCGACGGACTGGACGGACTTTGTGCAGGAGTGACAGCGATTATTACAATCGCCCTGCTTCTTCTATCGATTCATCTGGCAACATGGGGATACAGCACGACCGGCGACCCGGTACGTATTGTTATCTGCCTCGGACTCGTAGGAAGTGTCTGCGGATTCTTACCCTTTAATCGTCACCCGGCCAAGATTTTTATGGGTGATGCCGGCAGCATGTTACTGGGCTTTACGGCGGCGGCACTGATGCTGCTTTTTGCAGAACGAGTCCCTCGATGGTGGCTGGCATCGGTTGTTGTTTTCGGCCTGCCCATTCTCGACACTACAACCGCATTAGTCAGGAGACTAATAAACAGGAGACCTTTGTTCGTCTCAGATCGCGGCCATATCTATGACCAGATGATAGACAGGGGAATATCGCTGAAAAAGACCGTTACTATTTGTTATCTGTTGGCAGGTGTGTATGCCGTGATAGGCCTGGCTATGAGCCAGATAAGGACGTGGTATGCTGCAGGTGTTTACGTCTTTGTTTTTGTGATGTCCGGGATTATTGTGTGGTGGAGAGGATATTTGAA
>CAZMZR010000174.1:0-3698 GCA_964570855.1 uncultured Pirellulales bacterium | reverse complement strand
GTTGCAGACTGGATGCGGATTGTTCCGACTTGACCGATTTGCCGAGATTGCTGCTTAACTTATTTTGGAAAGAATCAACTTCATCCCATACGTATCTTTGCGAACTATTGTAGTTGGCAGCAAGTTTCAATCCTTTCGATGGTAAAATCCTGTTGGATACGGAAAATTCATCAGCCTTTTCATTCCCTCTTTTTTGCCATCGACCCCTCTCGACACAAAAAGAGCTTATGGAAATTTTGCCTGATCCGGGTGGAATAACATAATCGTAGCCAAGCGTGCGGTCCTGTTTTCCCCCGCGTACTATATCACCGGACTGGATATAAATATGCACATCATCCGATACATTCTCGATAGCAAGCGTGTTGACCGTCCCCGTCTCGACAACGATTGCCTTCTTTTGACTCAAAGCCTCCTGAAGTGTCACGAACTTTGTATTACAGTCTTCGATATCGGCATGAATAAGATAAATCGTCAGATTCTTACACGTATAAGGCCCCGACAGACTGTACATGTCACTACTTGTATTTTCTATCTTCTCCTCGGGCTGCATAGTTTTCTGTTCACTGGCACATACGAATGCAATAGGAAGCATCAGGCCCAAAGCGACCGCTAACACCAAAGCCGTTTCCATGGCAAAAGATAACCTTACCTTTATTCTGTTTTTTCTCATTTTCAGTTCCTTTCAAAAAAGTTTTTAGAATTGTTAATCTCACTACATATATAATACGATAAAACCGGTTGAGAGAGCGGTAAAATGGGTGTAAAATCGTGGTCGTGCTTTTTTACAAAACATTTACAAACCTTCGGTCTGAATTTAGTCTATAATATAAATAGTGACTCGTCCTTCGTAGTTCCGAAGAGAATGGACAGGTGAGAGCATGGAACCGAAAGCATCCATATTAGTTGTCGAAGACGAACAGAATATCCGAACGGCGTTGATAGATTTTCTGGAGTATCACGGCTTCGAAGCCACCGAAGCAGTGGACGGGCTTGAGGCCGAGCGGGCGGTTGCCAAGCACCGGTTCGATTTGATTCTGCTTGATTTGATGCTGCCGAAAATCAGCGGTGAACAACTCTGTTCCAAATGGCGGCGGGAAGGATTGCAGACTCCCATCCTGATACTGACCGCAAAGGGACAGGAAAAGGAAAAAATCGCGGGACTAAATCTCGGAGCCGACGATTATATCACCAAGCCCTTTTCGCTTGAAGAGCTTCTGGCGCGAATCAACGCGGTGCTTCGTCGAACGGACCCGGCCCGTGCCGTCGGGCAGGCTTTCAGGTTTGCAGACCTTGACGTCGATATCGCAGCTTTGAAAGTCCGGCGCGACAACAACGAAATAGAAATCACGAAGCGCGAGGCGGCTATAATCCAGTATTTCGCCGCCAATCCGAACCGGGTCATCAGCCGTGAAGAACTTTACAAAGAGGTCTGGAACGATACGTTGACCGACTTAGGGACGCGGACGACGGATATGCACATCGCCAAGCTCAGAAGTAAAATCGAGCGAGATTCGGCCGATCCGAAAATCATCACGACCGTCCGCGGCGCCGGTTACAAATATGAAAGTAGCTAATACAATTTTCCATTATCGTATATAACGCTCATGTATAAGTGGCTTGCTATATTATCGTTGATTATTATCGTCGCCGTCTGTGGGATTGGCTGGCTCGGATACCACTCCATACAGATATGGGCACAGGGCATAGAGGGCATGCGCATCGGAGAATTCGCCGAGGTCGCCGAACAAATCAGGCAGGATGTCAATCGCAAGCTCGATGCGTTCATGGTGCAGGAACAAAATCGTCCTTACACCGATTACCAGTACTACTACGTACCTGATAATATAATTACCGCTCAGCAACAAACATCACTTGAACGTTCACCATTAGCCGGGCAATTTGAGCACGGACTGGCTTATTATAATTTTCAAATTCAACCTGACGGCAGCATCATTACGCCGAACGTCAGCCTCACACAGCAACAATCCGAACCTTCCGACGAACACGAAGAGCAACTGTATGCCGAAGCAATTTTAAACACCAGAAATGTCGAGGACAACCTGCTGCCGGTGCTCAACAAAGTTGAATCGGATCCGTATAAGCTCGACGACAAATTAATCGCCGAATCAGGTCAGAGTGCCCGAGCGGCAACGCCCGAAGAAATCGGTGAAATTGGGAAACAACCAACAATATCCGGTAAAGGCGAGAAAACACAAAGCAAGCGAACACAAAATTATCCCATCGAGAGTTTGCAAAAGGCCAATGAGCAGACCCAGGTTTTCAGGCAGTCACGCGAACTAATCGCATCCAACCAGACACAGAGTCAGCAAGCCGCCGGGCCTGATAATATATTGGCACAAAGCCAGTCCCGGAATCAGCAACGAGAGGCCAGCCTGCAAGAACAGCAGCTCGAATCAGCAGAAGACTCACAACACGGCGGCCAAACTGCTCAAGGTCAGAGAGTAGAAAGGTCAAATCAGCAATCCGCCTATAACCAGACCCAAATACCCCAAACAGAATTAACACCACAGCAGTCAGCTCGGCAACCTGCAAATCAGGAGAGCCAAAGTGATTTGGTCGAGATACGAATCGAGCCGTTTGTTCCCGTCGTTGTTCCCGGTAATAATATCGAACAATCCATATTCAACGGACAGGTCTTCATGCTGCGACGCGTACAAATCGAAAACAAATCCTTCCTGCAGGGTTTCCAGCTAAACGAAAAAAAACTTCTGGAAGAAGTCGATGAATCAACGCGGCGATTCATTCGCGAAGGCATGAGCTTCGAGCTGGCAAAAAAACCAAACGAAAAATCGGCCCACACCGCCATACTCGACTTTGTCGGCCTTGGTCACCTTATACTCAATCTAATGGAAACCGACCCCGCCCGGCTCAACAGGCAAATCAATCATCTGCAATACTGGTATTTCGGAATCATATCGTTTGTGTTCGTAGCGGTGACACTGGCGGTGGGCAGCTTGTGGCTTAACGCGAGAGCACAAATAAGACTCGCCCGGAAAAAGGACGATTTCGTATCGGCCGTCTCGCATGAATTGCGAACGCCGCTGACCTCGATACGCATGCACGCAGAAATGCTGGAGAAGAACTGGGTCAAATCTCAAGACAAGCTCTCCGAATATTATAAAAATATGCGGCAGGAAAGCGAAAGACTGAGCCGACTTATAGAAAATGTGCTGGATTTCTCGCGCATCCAGAGAGGGCGAAAAAAATATGCTTTCAAAGCAGGAGACATAAACAAGTGCGCAGAGGACGTAGTGGAAATGATGGCGCCCTATGCCGCCCAGAAAGGCTTTTCCATAAAAACGGAGCTTGGCCGAATCGGACAAATGACTTTCGACAACGATGCGGTCGTACAAATAATCGTGAACCTGCTGGACAACGCAATCAAATACGCACGAGATGCAAAGGACAGGACTATTACTGTCCGGACGAAAAGCAAAGATCAATTCATCTTAATCGAGGTCGAAGACCATGGCCCCGGTATCCCTCATCGGCAGCGGGAAAAAATATTCCAGGAATTCTATCGCATCGGGGCTGAGTCAACCCGCGAAACCACCGGAAGTGGTCTGGGCCTTGCGCTGGTAAGAAAATTCGCACAGGCACACAACGGTTTTGTGGAAATCATAAACGCCCGGCCGACCGGCTCGATATTCAGAGTGGCTTTGGCAAGCCGGATGTAA
>CAZMZR010000173.1:0-3703 GCA_964570855.1 uncultured Pirellulales bacterium | reverse complement strand
GTCAAACGCGACGTCGTGCGAATTGTCACGCCCGGCACACTCACCGACGATATCTTACTCAGCGCCAAGGAAGACAATTTCCTCTGTGCCGTCAGCCTGGGGACAAAACATCGGGCCGCCGTCAGTTGGGTAGATATCTCCACCGGCCATTTCTTCGCACAGCAGCTTCCCGAAGAAAATCTGCTCGACGAATTGATTCGATTGGCACCTGCCGAGTGCCTGCTCGCCGACAGGCGCGGCGAATTGTTCGAGGCCGAGTTGAAAAAACTCAGTCGTGACATCACACAACTGACCAACGCCACGATAACCGAACGACCCGCCTGGTATTTCGAACCGTATCAGGCAAGACAGCGTCTGCTCAGGCATTTCGGTACGGCCACTCTCGAAGGCTTCGGTATTTCCGATGCCGACGATTCACTTGTCACCGCCGCCGGCGCTATCATAGAATATCTCAACGAAACACAGAAGACCACGCTCGGCCACATCCTGACTCTGAAAAAAATCGACTGCCGGAATTACCTGCAAATCGACCCGGCCTCTCTGCGAAGCCTGGAAATACTACAGACTATCCGCACCGAGAGCAGCAAAGGCTCGCTGCTGGATTGCCTCGACGAAACGATAACCGGCATGGGCGGCAGGATGTTCCGAAGCCGGCTTTGCATGCCGCTGTGCGACCTCGATGCCATCGAACAACGTCAGGACGCCGTCGAGGAAGTAAAAAATGCGGAGACCGAACTGGCCGATATTCGCAGACTGCTTTCAAACATATCCGACACCGAGCGAATCGCCGCCCGCATCAGCACATTCAGGGTGACTGCCCGGGACTTCGTAGCCCTTGCGGGGACGCTTCGGCAGATACCCCTGCTGCGGCAAATCCTGGAACATTTCCGCTGCGAACTGTTTGTACAACTGGCCGGCCAATGCGATAGTATGGACGAACTGGCCGAAGTGCTCGAAGCGGCAATCGAGCCGGAGCCGCCCTCGCATCTTCGAGACGGCGGTGTAATCAGGACGGGATTCTCCGAAGAGCTTGACCGGTTGCGCTCGATTTCCAGAGACGGGCAAAGCTGGCTGAAAAATTATCAAAAAGACCAAATTGAGCGGACCGGCATCTCAAATCTAAAAATCGGTTACAACAAAGTCTTTGGCTACTATATCGAAGTCAATCACTCATCGGCGGATAAAGTCCCCGCCGACTACATCCGCAAGCAGACAATCAAAAACGCTGAGAGATACATCACCGAGAAACTCAAGGAATACGAGACCCAGGCTCTCAGCGCCGAAGAAAAAGCCATCGAACTGGAACAGCAGCTCTTCGACCAGCTTCGCCGTCAGTGCGCCCAGTATATCAACCGACTGCAGGCACTGGCCGGAACTATCGCTCAATGCGACTGCATCACGGCGATGGCATATTTAGCAAAACGGCGAAATTATATTCGACCAAAAATAACCAAAGAAAACAGCCTTACCATACACGAAGGCAGGCACCCGGTCCTGTCTGAAACGCTCGGCCCGGAGTTCGTACCGAACGATACCGAACTCGGCGACGGGGCGGGCGAAATAATTGTTATAACTGGGCCGAACATGAGCGGAAAGAGCACTTACATCAGGCAGGTGGCCCTGCTGGTTTTGATGGCGCAGAGCGGCTCGTTCATCCCGGCAAAAGACGCTAAGATCGGCCTGGTCGATAGAATTTTTACACGCGTCGGCGCCTCCGATGAGCTGGTTCGCGGCCAGTCAACCTTCATGGTCGAAATGACCGAGACGGCCAATATAATCAACAACGCCACCGACCGGTCGCTGGTAATACTCGACGAAATAGGACGCGGCACAAGCACTTACGACGGGCTGTCTCTGGCCTGGGCGATTACCGAACATATCGCAAACAAGATAAAGTGCCGTACGCTGTTCGCCACGCACTACCATGAGCTGACCGAATTAGCCGAATTATTTGCGAACATAAAAAACTGCAACGTCGCCGTACGTGAATGGATGGACGAGGTCGTCTTTTTACACAGGATTGTGACCGGCGGAACGGACAAAAGCTACGGCATTCACGTTGCGAAACTGGCCGGTGTCCCGAAATCAATTTTAGAACGCAGCAAAGAAATCCTGGAAGAGCTTGAAAGCACATTCCAGAAAGAGGCCACCGGCGAGCATTTATCCCGTCACAAGACAAAAGAGCCGGACAAAAACACTTTATTCGTTCAGAAACACAAGAGCATTTTAGACAAACTCTCATCAACGGATGTTAACAACTTAACTCCAATCGAGGCGATTAATCTGCTCAACATAATTAAAGAAGAACTCAATGAAACATAAGAGGACAGAAGACTGAGGACTGAGGACTGAGGACGGAAGACCGAGGAAGGAAGGTTGATTCTATGGCTGATAAAATTGAAAGTTTTCGTGACCTTAAAGTATATAATCTTGCAGTTGAGCTCCAACAGGAAATCTTTACACTCACAAAGAAATTTCCTAAAGAAGAACTCTATTCGCTAACAAACCAGATCAGACGTTCTTCACGTTCAATCGGAGCTAACATTGCTGAGTCATGGCATAAGCGACGTTATCCAGCACACTTTATTAGCAAGCTATCCGACGGTGATGGAGAACAGGCCGAAACACAGCATTGGTTGGATACCGCAGTAAAATGCAAATATATTTCAAGCAAAGAGCATAGGATATTATCGGAAAAGTGTAGAAAAATTGGTAGAATGCTCGGAAAGATGATGGCTGGGCCTGAAAAGTGGTGCGCAAGGTTCAACAATAAATAATTCTCTGTCATCCGACCTCTGCCTTCCGTCATCTGGTTGTAAAATAGAGGTCGTGCGAACGACTCGCCAATGCCCGAACTTTTATGGATTGATATTAGTCGATTAGTTGATATTCTATGCTTGCAATTTTATAAAGCATTTTCATATAATTTAATCACAGAATATAAACAAGGCGGACTATCTTATGGTTAGTGATGAGCTCAAACAAAACATAACAAAAAGACTGGTTGATGCATTCAGCCCCGAAAGGATAATCCTGTTCGGCTCACAGGCAAGAGGTACAGCCGACGACCGCAGCGACGTTGATATCCTCGTAGTTTGTAATTTTGAAGGTAAACGCCGACAGTTAATGCTTGAAATGGACAGGTCCCTGACCGGCTTAAAATTAGCAAGGGATATAATGATTTTAACGCCGGAGGAGTTCGAGCGAGACCGATACATACCGGGCACAATCGCAAGACCCGCCTGGTTAGAAGGAAAAGTTCTTTATGAAAACTCCCAATGAAGAAATTGCACGCAAAGTAAAGCAATGGATTGACCATGCCGATGAGGATTTGTGCCTTGCACAAGACGTGATAGCAATTCGCAGCAAACATAGACGTCCATACCGATTGATTGCATACCACAGCCAACAATGTGCGGAAAAGTATCTCAAAGCATATCTTGTTTTCTGCAGTGTTGATTTTCCTTATACGCACAATATATCAATTCTACTTGAGTTATGCAGCGAGCATGCCGGTTGGCCTGCAAAATTGAAAGATGCAGAAGAACTAACCTCTTATGCAATCACAACGCGGTATCCCGGGGAAAGTGAAGAAGTCACAAAAACCGATGCCGGTAGAACCATAGAAATCGCTCAACAGGTTCGAGACTGTGTCCGAAAAGAATTGAAAAAGCTCGGTCTAAAATTGCAGCAATAAATCAGA
>CAZMZR010000172.1:0-3725 GCA_964570855.1 uncultured Pirellulales bacterium | reverse complement strand
CTACCGGACACCTTTAATTACCTTCTTGAGAAATACTGGGCTTGCTTTTCAAATAATCTCGCAGTATTTTAAACCGTCGGATTCGTTTTTCTTTGTCATTAGTACCGTAAGTTGCCGCATCAAGATACTGGGCGAACTTCTCATCGGCACTATCAGGATCAGTCTTCGCAGCCTGAACTTGCTGCTCAAAAGAAGTTAGCTCAGTACAGATGGTATTGGCATCTTCTTTTTTGATTCCAAGCTCATCAATGCAGAGGAACAATGCAAAGAAATAAGCTTTATTCTTCCATTTAGTCTTCTTGATATCCGGCAATATGTCCTCTATGATCCCTATAATTCCTTCAAACTGATTCTGGTAGTATGCAGAATCCTCAAACTCATCCTCATACATTCCGTAGAATTCGTCAAGTCGCTCCTTGCGATTGAATATCCCGCCAATTAAAGTGACAAGAAGTATGCTTATATACTCCAAATCAAGCATGCGGCGTATGTCGTTTGCTGAAAACAGCCCCGATGTCACCCAGAAGTCATGCTCGTTAATACTTTTTATCGCTTTCAGGAACTCTCCTTTAAATCGCGCATTTCTCAGTTCTTGGTCAGTTAGAACAAAAGAGAATTTATTCAACCTTTGAAAAAGATCTCTGATTTCTTTATCCTTTGAATCTTCGAGATCTCGGACGACAATTGAGTATCGCCAAAAAGGTACTTTCTGCTCATCTGTCATATCACTAAACTTACTGATTCCCCTAAAACCATCAATGGTTTTCTTGATTTCGAATTTGTCTTCGATAAATTCGAGGATTGTTCTAAGTCGTTGCTGACCATCTACGATAACAAACTTTGATTCTCCTGATGGTTTTATTCGATTAACCATGTAAATTTCCGGCATGGGCAAACTCAACAGAATTGTTTCAATAAGATATTCTTGTTGTGGTTGCAGCCATACTGGATTGCGCTGGAAGTCTGGACTTAATTCGAGAACCTGCTCTTTGTTCCTTTGATAAAACCACGATATGGACTGATTTGATGCTATTGATTTCATACAAAACCTCTTATTTTTTTATTTCTATTTCCATAAGTTCCCTAATATTTTTCTCATAATAAAATGAGACATGTTTCAATGTCTTAAAAATCATTGCTCGGACTCTGCGAGGGCCAAATCTTGGATCTGTAGAGAGACGATTAAAAAACTCCCACCATTCCTTTGCAGCTGTGAATTCGTCTGGAAGTTTGTCCATTCGGACTTGACCCCAAAACAAGATATATTGAAGTTCATTAAATCGCTTCTTACACTGATCAGGCAAAAAAGTGAATTCATCTCGCTGAAATCTAATCAGGTCTATCCACAAATTTTGAAACAGTTCTTCAGAAACCAGTACGACATCGACATCCGAACTCTCGGAAAAGACCGTTCCAAATTTCGTAGGGTTTAAACTAAAACCAACTTTTGAGCTACCAACAATAGCGAAATTCTGTAGGTGAATCTTGAATTTCTCACAAATTTCTTTTCTGAAGTCAATATAGCGTTGTGGTTTATCAGCAAAGCAATAAGGAGACCTGTCAAATAAATATTTCTGAACAACTTCTTCTGGCTTACTACTCCGTAAATCCTTTTTGAACTCAACCAGATTTAAGAAATCAGGGGACACCATACTTATTTCCAACCAATGCATCCGCCCCAAACTCACGAGTAATTCAGGGCACCCGCAGTCCTCTATCAAAACCTTCTCATTAGCAACCAAAACTCATAGAAAAATGTACTATACCCCTTTAATTCCCCCAACCAAGGGAACATGGTATAAATGAAGCAAGCACCCTCTTATGAGAATGAACTCCTTCATGATTATATTTCTTTCTTATCAAGCAACTCAACCAACTCTTTCATATCATCAGGTCTTCCTTCCAATTCAGAGTAATACTTATCATCCATAAAATGAAAGTATTCACTGATTTTCTCGATTACTTCTTTGTAATCTTCGATATCGCTTTTTCTCATTATCAGATAAAAGCCCATAGCATATTTGACAATGCCTTCGGTCAAGATTCTTTTAGAGCTATCATCTATTCGATGAATTTCTTCTAAGAGCCTCGCCATATCTGAGATTTCTCGTTTGATTGCCTGGTCTATTGTCTCACCATTCTTTTCTGAACGGAACTTAAGACCATGCTCTACTAAACCTTCGTTAAAAGAGGTTAATCCTTTTAACATTTTTTCGTTAAATCCACATAAAGCCATAGTCGAGATTCCTTTTACTTAAGACTTATTCTATTCATTTGTAATATCTGTATTGGCCCAAATGAAACTTGAAAATAACATTTGGAATGCTATTGCACCACTAAAAAACAACTCCATCGAATAATTGTGGAAGATAAGAAAATATAGTATAAGAAAACTAAATGAAATAACCCCTGGTATATCTGAATTATTTAAAGCATGCTTAAAGTCCTTTCTAACATACACCACATTATGATTTCTTCTGATTAAAATATCAATCCAACAAAACAAAGAAAAGGTAATTAGCATTAATAATAGAGTCAATCCATGCCACCAAATATTAGATTTACTAAAAGTGTACAAATTAATAGTAACAATTAAAACAAGTGCTACTATTGACAACGCAACTCGTATAATTACCCTAGTTTTTTGTAGTGGTTCGTCATTTTTTATTTCGTCTAATATTTTAATACCCTTTTTATGGATGAACCAGAACCAAATGGTATAAGCTGCTGTTAGTAAACTGTTCGCTATTTCCCAAACTTTGCCAACTTTAGGATAATCAGGTTCATCTGAGTTGTAAATTATACAACTATGAGCTACAAGTACTCCGATTATTATAATTATTAGCATCCATGAAAAAACCGTGTTTTTTGTGTAAAAAGCCTTGAATAGTTTATGAATCTTTAATTTGCTAAAGAGTCGTATTTGCATATTAACTATTTCCTTTATTGTTTAAGATAAGGTGGATTCAACTCCCAAGTACAACTGAGTCAAATCTTGTTTTTTTATCCTTGTCAATTTTTTACGTTTATAAAATATTTCGTTTGCCTTAAATACCCGCAAAAATAAATAATAATGCTTAAGCAAAGTGTCCCAATAATCGGCACCCATTGATAAACTTCAAGACCTTTAATCGTTATGTAAACACCAGAAATCACACCAAATGTTGCACTTGAAATTATACTGGCGATAACAAATCCCTTTCGAGGTAAAGATTTAAATAGAATTGCTCCGATTACTGGAATTGCGAAAGATAGCTGAGCCGTATAAAATGCGAAAAGCATACCTATAAAGTTAACTCCGCCAAACTCAAAATAGTCGATGAATATATGCAAAGAGAGAAAAAATATTAATACAACACTGAATAGTTTGCCGACAGCTATTATTTTAGGTGCATTTATGCTAATTGCCGACTCGTCTTTGGAGTCCATGAATTTTCTTGAAAAAGGATATGCATCATAAGTAAAAGCGAACATGACTGCAATAATTGCAGAATCAACAGTTGAAAGCATAATTGCAAGAATGCTTACAATAAAAGTATAACCGAATAATTGCTCATACCATTTTGCAGATGAAACCAACAAGTTAGGAATATTGTGGAATGGGTCACCATTCGCTATAATACTGGGGAATGCCAACGCTACAAAAGCACCCAAAGCAATTACCGAAAACCAGGAAAATGGGGATTCGAAACCGTAAACTCTCAAGCCTTTAGTTATATTATTTA
>CAZMZR010000171.1:0-3846 GCA_964570855.1 uncultured Pirellulales bacterium | reverse complement strand
GCCCGCAAACCCTGCACTTTTATCATCGCAACGGGAAAGGGCCGGGATGCTTTTGAAGAACATATTGCCGCCCTCAAAGAAATAGTCGATGGTTCTAAAACTCAAATCAAATAAAATTCAGAAAGGGAAAAAAATGAGTAGATTCAAGATAATGTCACTGCTGGTATTACTATTGACAAGCATAGTGACAATCGGAATTTGTGCCGAACAATCTGCGGACAAATCCGATATTACAATTCGTCAACTCGAACCACAAACGGTCCTTTACACTATTTACCGGGGAGAATATCAAAATATAGGCAAGACAATTGGCAGCTTGTATGCTCTGGGGATGAAAAATAAGATATGGCCAAGCGGCTCACTTTCATGCGTCTATCTGAACAATCCTCAATATGTATCGGGCGAACACTGTCTGGTCGAGATTCGGATACCTGTAAGTCAGGATGCCTTGAAACTTGCCGGTACATTAGGCGAAATGACCGACGTCAAGACCATAAAGGCGATGGAAGTGGCCGTTACAACAAAATCACCCGGCCAGACCGACCATTCCTCAGTTTATAACAGCCTTTATCTCTGGATTGCAAAAAATGGTTATATAGCTTCTGAAAATGCCTGTGAAATATTTACATCTGATGCCTGGGCGATGGATTACGCACAGATGAAATCGGAGATTATGATTCCTGTAAAGAAAATCCCTTCCGAGGATTAATTTCTTCTTAATAAACTTATTTGCATCGGCCGTCGATACTGCGAATAAACTGCGAACTTACCTTCTATGATGTGATTTTTCCGCATTATCCCGAACACCCCGAATAAAAAGAAGAAAAGTGCGTGCAATATTTTCAATTTCCACTACAATTAGCCCGCAGTTAATATTTATCTAAAAATATAAACCGGAGTTTAAAACGAATAATTCCTGTCATAAGATAACCGGGTAAGGAAAGGGAGAATATTATGAAGGAAGAAATGATGACAAAGATAATTTTAGAGACGAATATCGAAGACCTGGAACCGAGTCGCGGCAAGGTTCGTGACATATATGATTTAGGTGATAGGCTGCTCATCGTTGCTACCGACAGGATAAGCGCATTCGACGTCGTTATGGCAAACGGCATACCCTGTAAGGGGATAGTGCTGACACAGATTTCACGCTTCTGGTTCGATTATCTCGGCTCGGACGTAGAACATCACCTGATTAGTGACAACGTAGCGGATTTCCCGGAGCCGTTCTGCGATTATCCTGAACAGTTAGCCGGGCGCAGCATGCTGGTCAAAAAGGTGGAAGTCCTGCCGATCGAATGTGTCATACGCGGCTATCTGGCTGGTTCCGGCTGGAAGGAATATCGGCAAAGCGGCACAGTGTGCGGACAAAAGCTACCGGCCGGATTGAAGCAATGCCAGAAGCTGCCGGAATTGATATTCACTCCTGCGACCAAGGCCGAAAGAGGAACGCACGACGAAAATATCAGTTTCGAGCGTTGTGTGGAAATCATCGGCGAAGAAGCTGCGGGCTACGTACGCGACAAGAGCACTGAGATTTTCGAGAAGGCCGGCCAATACGCCCAGAGCAAAGGCATAATTTTAGCCGATACCAAATTCGAATGGGGATACTTCGACAACAGGCTCATTTTAATCGATGAAGTTTTGACACCCGATTCCTCCCGTTTCTGGCCGGCAGATAAATACCAGGTCGGCCGCGACCAGGAGAGCTTCGACAAGCAATTCGTCCGTAATTATCTCGAGAGCATAAACTTCGACAAATCCGGCCCCGGCGTGGAACTGCCCGAAGATATTGCGGCAAAGACAAGCGACAAATACATCCAGGCTTACGAGCAGCTCACCGGCAAAAAGTTCCGGTTCGGCGGTTAACCGTCTGCAAAATCTCTAAACGACTCCAATAGAATCAGGCCCCGTAATTTATTGCGGGGTTTTTTATTGGTAAAATTTTACACAAATCCCGCTTTCAACGGTTATTATTATATGGAAAATGAACATGTTCATGCTTAAAGGAAGATTGGAGCTTTGGAATGAATTATATAAAACGAGCAGAGCTCTTTCGGCAATTAAGAACCAGGCACACAGGCTATATATCGAACGTTCTCTGGAAGCTCACAGGTGATAGGGAGCTTTTCACCGAGGCGATGCAATACGCCCTGTTAGGAATGTGGCAGCATATTGAAAAGCTCAACGGCCGAAAAGCTGGAGCATATATTTACAGGATTGTGCTGACGGCCAACTCGAAAGCCTGGCGGGACAGGATCGGCAAAAACGGACATTTCAATCATAACCGAATCGGCAACGAGCGAAATCCTGAACAGGAGCTTGACAGAATCGAAATGGCCAGAATGGTCAGGCAGGAAATAAGCCGGCTCCCGACAAAGCAGGCAAAGGCAATCGTAATGCGATACTTCGAACAGCAGGATTACGAAAATATCGCCGCCCAGTTGCGCTGTAGCCAAGCGGGCGCAAGATCGAACGTATCGAAAGCAATTGCAACTTTGAAAACCAAACTGGCTGTATTGGCAGAATAGAGGTTAGAAAATGAAAAATGAAAATATCGAAGATATCCTGAAAAAGTTAGGCACCGAAGAGCCGCCGGCCGACGTGCTGGAAATCGCCGAACAAAAATCGAGAGATTTTGAAAAGACTCTGACT
This sequence comes from uncultured Pirellulales bacterium, assembly GCA_964570855.1. Lineage (GTDB taxonomy): Bacteria > Planctomycetota > Phycisphaerae > Sedimentisphaerales > Anaerobacaceae > JAFGPS01. Next base: position 1,191 of record CAZMZR010000171.1, on the reverse strand, counting down.
CAATCGAAACAACCGAAACGTTATGTTTTAAGGGATAATATTATGAAATCCAGATTAATAAAAATCGCAGCCGCGGCGGTTATAATTATCGCCGCAGGTCTCGGCGTCTATCACTTCGGCGGCTCGTTCGTCGGGGGAACCGTCACTTTCGCCGATGTCATAAAGCCCATTTTTAACGCCCGCACGGTAGTTCTTGATTTAGTTGTAGGTAGTGAAGAAACCGGGGTTGTTGTACACGATATAGTAGTCGGTTCTAAAATCAGAAGAACGATCCCTAATATGGGGATCGCGATAATCGATCTTGATAATGCCAGGGTGCTCAGATTGGATCCGTCGGAGAAAAACGCGGTATATATAGATATACAGGGGCCTTTTCAGAAAGGGATGAAAAACTACCTGGGCCTTGTCCGAGACATTGTGGCTGACATGGAAAACCACCCTGAATGGCCGGTACAGGAACTTGGTCAGCGGTGGATTGATGGCCAAAGAGCTGTTGGATTCTTGCTTAGTGGACCAAAGATAAAACTTACGATCTGGGCTGATGCTGAAACGGCCGCGCCGATACGCATTGAGATGCTGATGGGACAGTCACAAACCATTATCAAAAATATCGAGTTTGATGTGCCGGTAGATGAATCGCTGGTTAGCATGGACATACCTGACGGATATACCTTGCCTGAGAAGGAGCTGGATTATACTGATTTCGACGAGCAGGATTTCATTATTATTCTGCAATCTTGGGCAGAACATGTACTCGGTGGAAATTTCCCGGACAGGGTGAGCGCTGAAGATATATTGAAAGTGGCTCCTGTACTTAGACAAAAGATAGATCAGTTGAACATTTCTGACGAAGAGAAAATGCAGCTTGGTATGGCAATGGGGCGAGGATTTATGTTCTTTCGACAACTTGAACTGAGCGGTGGCGAATGGCACTATGTTGGCAAGGGTGTGGAATTTGGCGATGCTAACACCGCTGTATTCCTTTATCGACAGAAAGGCTCGGATACTTATCGTGTCATCTACGGCGATCTGACTGTCAAAGACGTGGCTCCCGAAGACCTGCCGCAATAAACTTATTTGTCATTCCTTCGGCAGGCTCAGGACAACTTCTGAATGGAATGAAGAATCTCAAAGGCCCCCCCGTTTCTGTCTTCAACAGAAGACACGGGGGCTCGGCCTTTTTATTTGCTC
>CAZMZR010000170.1:0-3853 GCA_964570855.1 uncultured Pirellulales bacterium | reverse complement strand
TTATTCGGCACCCACAGACGGTCGTGAATTCGACAATATCCAGGTAACCTCGTCAACTTCGATAACAGCTCAGTCCATTCCATATTCACAGGACTTCAGCTCCAGCCTGCCTGACGGCTCGGATGGCTGGGAGTACTACTCGGACAACGAAGGCAGGATACAAATAGTCGGCGGACGTCTGAGAATGGACGATACTACAAATAACAGCACACTCTCTCTTAACGAGGCGATTCTTCATCTGGACCTGACAGGACAGAGTAACGTAACTCTTACACTGGACCACCAAAGTCTGCAGGATGAGCCGCATAGCATTATTCCATCGAGCTTCACCGACCATTACAAGGGTGATGGAATCGTTTTAAGTGTCGATGGAATTAACTGGGTCAAGATAACCGACCTTTCAAGCTCATTTACAGGTCAGTCGTTTGATCTGGACGCCATAATCACCCAGGCCATGGCCGATGCAGGCAGTACGGACCTCTCCGATGTGAGAATCAAGTTCCAGCAGTACGACAATTATTCAGCACCCACAGACGGCCGTGAGTTCGACAATATCCAGGTAATCAGTAACCTGTCTGCAACCTAATGTTTATGTAAAATCAGACCGTATTAACAATAGATAACTATATACTCTAATGGAAAATACGCAAAATGATGCTTATTTTTCGCAAAATAACTATCTTTACGGACTATAATTACTTATAATATAAAATATAGTTTAAGCGTAGAAAAGTTCGCTTTGTATTCGTTTAAATCCTAAATAACACCTCTTTTCTACACCGAAGGGAGGATAAGCTACTTTGGATAGAAACTGAAATTGGATAGCTGGATTCTGTAGGAGGGGTATATATTTACATGTGTTTATGTTTAAAGGTCACGCTTCTCGGAGAATAATCCAAAGGGCGTTCATAAATAATCAACTTATATAGAAGGAGGAATATTATGTATAGAAAATCTTTTTTTACAATCCTGGCGTTGGCTATTGGTCTGACGATAAGCGTTGCCAGCGGTCAATCATCAGTAAAAATCAATTTTCAGTCGAGGACGCAAGGCTCCAGAGAGGTACCACAGGGATATCTGCCGGATTATGGTGACGTATTCAGCGACCGTGGGAACGGCTGGAGCTACGGCTGGACAGTGGACAAGGCAGAAAGTGCGCGTGATCGTGACATTAATCCTGACCAGCGATATGACACGTTAAACTGTTTGACCCATTATGTTACGGGAGTGAGCGACTGGGAGATAGAGTTGCCTAACGCTGTATATGATGTGTATATAGTCGGTGGAGATCCTGGTTATACCGACCAGACCAATTCGTATATAGTAGAAGGTGTGGACATAATCGACCCATCACCCGGTGCCGATGGAAATTATTTCGATGAATATACCGTAACCGTGAATGTATCCGACGGCCGCCTGACCATTGAACCATATACCAGAAGCGATTGGCCCATCAATAAAATATGTTTTGTACATATTGTAGATATACGTGTAGCTCTGCCAGTCAGCCCTGCCAATAACAGCACTTTGTCCGAGACATCCGTAACTCTTGAATGGCTGGCCGGAGTTGATGCCATAGAGCACGATGTTTACATCGGAGATGATTACGATGCAGTCAATGAAGCAACAACTTCCACGCCTGATATCTATAAAGGCCGTCAGAGCGAGTTAGTATATCCTCCAACCGGGACATTGGAACTTGATCCGGGAAAAACTTACTACTGGCGTATTGACGAATACAACGGCACCGAGATTACTAAAGGAGGTATCTCGAGCTTCACCATTCAGGTTGTCACAGCCTACAATCCTGAGCCGATTGATAATGGTTTATTTGTCGATCCCAATACCTCGCTTAGCTGGTCAAGGGGATCAGGTGCTTTGATTCACTATGTATATTTCGGTGATAATTACGAGAGTGTCCGAGATGCCGACACAAGCTCACCCGAATACAAAGGCAAAAAATATACGACTAATACCTCCTGGGATCTGTCGGATTCTCTTGAGCTAAACAAAACGTATTATTGGCGAGTTGATGAACAAACCTCCTCCGGCATCAATAAAGGCGACATCTGGAGTTTCACAACGGCTCCAAGAGCTCAAGGCGGTCTGAAAGGACAGTACTACGATGCTCCAGAGCTCGAAGGAGAGATTGTTCTGACCCGGATAGATCCTCAGATAAACTACGACTGGGGAAGCGGCTCACCTGAACCGGATGTTGTTCCAGCCGATGGCTTCACAGTCAAATGGACAGGGGCAATAGATATACCGGCCGATGGAGAATGGACTTTCTGGACACACGCAGACGACGGTGTAAGATTATCTGTTAACGGACAGTTGCTTATAGAAGTCTGGGGCGCCTCCAGGCCGCTCGAATGGGACAGCGATACGATTACGCTCGACGCAGGCACCTATCCTATTGAGATGGACTTCTATGATGTTGCAGATGCAAATCATGCCGCTATTGTTAGCCTGCACTGGCAGGGCCCGCTTATTCCGGAACGGCAGGTAATACCCTCAGGGGCATTACAGCCGCCTCTCTGGGCATTTGTCTTAAATCCGGCAAATGGAGCCGTTGACATTGACCAGAGACCTACACTTGAATGGTCGGCCGGAGAAGATGCTTCAGTGCATGATGTTTACTTCGGTACAGATTATGACGATGTAGCCAATGCCGATACAACAACACCGGGTATTTACCGCGGCAGGCAGTCAATTGATAATACCAGTTACATCCCTTCCGAGGTACCTCTCGAATGGAACCAGACTTACTACTGGAGAATCGATGAGATTAACGATGTCAATATGTGGCAAGGAAGTGCCTGGAGTTTTACCGTAGCTGACTTCGCCTGCGTAGATGATTTCGAATCCTATAACGACCTCAATGTCGGAACAGAAGGCAGTAAGAGGATTTATTTGACGTGGGTTGACGGATTCGACAATCCAACCGTAAACGGCTCGACAATGGGTTACCCGGATCCCGATTTTATGAATGGCGAACATTTTGCAGAGACCAGTATCGTTCATAGCGGTAGTCAGTCGGCCCCATTATTCTATGATAACACTACTACAAACTATTCGGAGGTTACGGCAAACACCGGCGACCTGAAAATCGGGCCGGATTGGACCGCAGGCGGCGCCCAGGCATTGGTACTTTGGTTTTATGGCAACCCGAACAATGCAGCAACCGAGCAGATGTATGTGAAGATTAACGACACGAAGGTGTTATATGACGGCGACGCCGATAATTTAGCAACACGCCGATGGACACAGTGGACTATCGATCTTGCATCTCTTGGAATTAATCTGAGCAATGTCACGACATTTAGTATCGGCTTCGAAAGGACCGGCGGAGCCGGTGGGTCAGGCGTTGTGTTCATTGACGATATTCGTTTATACACAACCCCGCCACTGGAAATAGAACCGGTCGACCCCGGCACAGACGCTCTGGTAGCATACTATGCATTTGAGAACGATACACAGGACAGTTCGGGCAATAGTCTAAATGGTACTGCGATAGGTAATACGAACTTCGTTGCAGGTGCCACGGGTCTTGCAATAGAATTTGATGGTGTCGATGGTTATGTGGACTGCGGCAACAATTCAAGCTTCGATATCACCGAAGAGATTACACTCGCAGCATGGGTAAACACCAGCGATTCCGGTAACAGTGAAAATAATCCATTTATAACCAAAGGTGACCATACCTATGCGATCAAACACTCCACAGACAATAATATACAGTTCTTCATCTATGATGGCGGTTGGTTCACAGTGAATGCCGGTGTGGATAGTTCGTTCGACGGCGATTGGCGCCACGTGGCGGGAACCTATGATGGAAGTGAACTTAAGATAT
>CAZMZR010000169.1:0-3865 GCA_964570855.1 uncultured Pirellulales bacterium | reverse complement strand
CTTTTCCAAGATTTCAGGTGTTCTCTAAATACTTGGAACAGATATCAACCAAAATTGAAGAGAGAGCACAGCAAGATTATGCTAACTCAACTGTTGAGCTAGAAAAGAAAAAACATATATTTTTATTGATATCAATTATTGGGATAATAGGAAGTATTGTTATCACTTTTCTCTTATCTCGATCCCTTTCCAGCCGTATTATGGCATTGAGAACAGAGGCATTACGTTTGGCAGATGGCGATATGAAAAATCCTATCCCAATTGAAGGTAATGATGAGCTTACAGATCTTGCTGCAGCTTTTAATGTAATGCGTGTTAATATTCAGAATAGAGAGGATGCGTTAAAGTCAGCCCATGATGAATTAGAGGAACGAGTGAAAGAGCGTACGGCTGAATTAACCATAGCAAACCAGCATTTGGAAGAAGTAAAGGGAGAACTGGAGAAGGGTAACAATATCTTAATTAAAGAGATCACCGCACGCAAGAAAGCAGAACAGCATCAGGCACAACTGCTCGAACAACTGGAGAATGCTAACCAGGAGTTAAAGGACTTTGCGCACATCGTTTCACACGATTTGAAAGCTCCGCTGCGTGGGATTAAGACCCTGGCGGGTTGGATGTTAAATGATTATGCGGATAAACTGGACGAGGAGGGCAAAGAACAACTGAATTTGCTTTCGAGTCGAGTGGACCGAATGCAAAATCTGATCGAAGGAATTCTCCAGTACTCTCGTGTAGGACGGACGAAGGAAGAGAAGCAGGTGGAAGTGGATTTGAATCAGCTTGTGACCGAAATTATCGATATGCTCGCTCCACCGGAAAATATCGCGATTACTGTTGAAAACAAATTGCCCGTCATTGAATGTGAGCAAACCAGAATTACACAGGTATTCCAGAATCTTCTCAGTAATGCCATCAAGTATATGGATAAACCACAAGGCTGGATAAAAATCGGATGTAACGAGGAAAACGGCTTCTGGAAGTTTAGTGTTGCCGATAATGGTCCGGGTATTGAAGAAAAGTACTTCGACAAGATTTTTCAGATATTCCAGACTTTGTCCTCGCGTGACGAATATGAAAGCTCCGGTATCGGCCTTACGGTTATAAAGAAGATTATCGAGTTATATGGCGGGAAGATTTGGATTGAATCGAAAATCAGTGAAGGCAGCACGTTCTTTTTTACTTTTCCAACAAAAGAAATGGTGGTGAAACATGCTCAGTTCCAGTCAAATATTGTTGATTGAAAATAACGATGATGATGCAAAGATTGTCGAGCTTACTCTCAGGGATGTTCGAATCACGAACACGCTTGTTCATAAGGTTGATGTTGAAAGTGCTTTGGAGTATTTACGGGACAAAAATCAACCAAGGCCGTGTATTATCCTTCTGAATTTGAATCTGCCTCAGATGCAGACTTTTAAATTTCTGAAAGCTTTCAAGGCTGATGATACAATAAGAAAAATTCCGATCGTAGCCCTGATTTCATCCGAGAACGACAAGATAGTAGCGGAGAGTTTTAAATTGGAAATAGCCGGTTTTATCGAAAAGCCTATTGATTATAAGAAATTCATCGAGGTCGCCAGAGCGCTCGATATCCAGTGGACCTTAAAAAGGTATCAAAATGAAGATCAGTGATGACTTGCAAAAAAAGCCCCCGTGTTGACAGGACCGAGAATATTCCTATATTTTTAATTGGTTATTTCTGAAATACTCGTCTGCTGCTACACAGGGGCAAAAAAACACTGACCCTTTCTTCTTAATTTTCAAGTTATTATTTTCGCTAACAGAATGCATCGGCTATTCCCGTTCTTTGTCTTGAGCTTTTTTATAGACCCCGGAAACGACGGTTCAACACAGGCAATAAGACCGGAATCTGCGAAATCCCTCACCCTTTTTCCATTCCCCAAAGTTCCATCTTAACAATTTGAATATTTTCACTGGTACGAAGCGGATTCTCTTACTTAAATCCGATAACGAAATGCCGGTTGGTAGAAAATTTTTTTTATAAGAAGGAAAAAAATACGGATTTTTTAATCCATAAAACATCTCCAGACTAATCTTAAAACCTGCAGAAAACATAGGAATATTCCTGCCGAATAAAACCAGCAAAAATCGTTTACAAATTGCGAATCCACGCGAACTGGTAATATAGGATAGGAGCAATAAGAATTCACTTGTTTTAAGCGCCCCTTTGAAGTACTCTTAATAGCCTGTAAGAAGTATTAATAATTGTCTTTTTGAGGAGAAAACACAGATGACCGTAAAAGGACAAAGCAAGAGACGACACGCAATTATTACCACGCTTCGTGCTTTGACAATTCTAATACTCGGCGCGAGTTCTGCTATGGCTGGAGAGAAGACAGAATGGCAGGATCTTTTCGACGGTAAAACCTTGAACGGGTGGCAACAACTGAACAGCACGGCTAAATATGAGGTCCGAGACGGGATGATTGTTGGGACCACCGTTACGGGCTCTAAGAACAGTTTCCTCTGCACGAAGAAGGACTACGGCGATTTTATTCTCGAATTGGATTTCAAGGTGGACGAAGGACTAAACTCGGGCGTTCAGATCCGCAGCCAGAGTCTTAAGGAATACAAGGACGGACGCGTTCGCGGCTATCAGGTTGAGATCGATCCCAAACAGAAAGAGCTTTACTCAAAAAGCCCTGCGAATCTGTTGGGCAATGGCGAGGAAGTTCCTCCGGGAACCGAACCACGGCGCTGGACTGGGGGGATCTATGACGAAGCGCGCCGTGGCTGGCTCTGCAATCTTACTCGGAACGTAAGGGCGCGCAATGCCTTCATGCCGGGTGAATGGAACCATTTCCGCATCGAGGCCATGGGTGATTCTATGCGGACCTGGCTCAATGGCGTTCCGGCAGCAAGCATTGTGGATTCCATGACACCGAACGGCTTCATTGCCCTGCAAGTGCATGAAACCAAAGAAAAGGAGCCGATGCAGGTGTACTGGAAGAACATCCGGATCAAAGATCTGGGCTTTAATAAAGCGAAACCGGACCCTCACTACGATCCTGATATAGGCGACTGGCAGGCCACTAAAGCAGAACTCGTTGCGCTGGTTTTTCCGATTAGCAGTAACGAGCTCCAGGCAAACCTTTTCCATGCGTTTGATACAGCCGAGGAGCCGGTTTCCGTTCTCAAGGGTGTGCGAGGCCCGAATAGCATCGCATTCAGTGGAAACGGCTGGACGGGTTCAATCCAGAAAGAGCTTTTCAAAGTCTACAAGGACGGGGAAAAATTTGAGATGCGTCGAGTGACGCGCTACTCACCTACGCTGAACGCCCCGCCGCCCAAAGCCGCCATTTTGCTGTTCGATGGGTCCAATCTGGATGAGTGGACGCGGCAAAAAGAGAAAGAGTGGGATAAGGAAGAAGGCCCAGCGGATAGCTGGACAATCCTCCATGGCGGCCGATTGGAGCCTGGTGTCCGGGCTGGCTCTATCATTACAAAAAAGCAGTTCAGCGATTTTGAACTTCACTTGGAGTTTCGACTGCTTGGCGGCGAAATCAACAGCGGCGTTTATCTCCAGGCACGCTATGAGGTGAACATTAATGACTCATATGGTATCCTCGAGGGTTCCCAATGCGGGGCGTTGTCAAATTTACCCACATCGGTGGAACCCCGTGTCCACATGGCAGCTCCGGCCTTTCAATGGCAAACTTATGACATCGTTTTTCGAGCGCCGCGTTTCGACAAGAACGGGACGAAAATTGAGAAAGCCCGCGTTACTGTGGCGCACAATGGTGTGACCATTCATGACCGTGTGGAACTGGACCCGCCAAGAGGCGCGGCCGGCGGATTCGGGGAAGCGCCGACAGGCCCTATTATGCTTCAGCAACAAGGA
>CAZMZR010000168.1:0-3973 GCA_964570855.1 uncultured Pirellulales bacterium | reverse complement strand
AAAATGAAAAATAGTGAAGCAAAGAGTCTCATCGGCTGCTGTGGGTTATATTGTGGATTATGTAACAAGTATCAGTCAAAAGCACCAAGCAGATGTATTGGCTGTCGATTGGGAGAACAACACTCATGGTGCAGTATTTGGAATTGCTGTGTAAAGAAGCATCGATTTGAGATTTGTACCGAATGCAGTGAAATATTTAGTTGCCCGATCTTCCAGAGAAGAAAAGTTGTAGAGTGGATTCCGGCTGCCGATAATTTACGTCGAATTAAAGACGCCGGCGTAAAGACATGGTTGAAAGAGCAAAAAGAAAGGCAGTCATTGTTGGAGGAGCTGCTCCGGAATTATAATGAAGGTCGATCAATGAGTTTTTATTGTAAACTCTGTGCAAGAGTGCCGATTGACCTGATTAACGAAGCAATAAAAAGGGCAAAAGAAAAACTTGCAAGTGAAAAAGTAGATAATTCTGATATGAAATCAAAAGCAAGGGCTTTAAAGGCAGTCATTAAAGATTTGGCATTAAAGGTCAATATCAATTTGGATTAAAAAAAATAGTTCTGTTGTCTAACCAATCGTTGCAGCGGACGGCGAAAACGCCGTCGCTGAACTCGATCGTTATCAGGCGATTAGGGTGCGTCGCAAGAGTGTCAAAACGTTAGATTCTTTAGCGAATTGGTCCATTCTTGGGGCTTTCTGACAGTAACGTTGGCCGAGACCACGGTCAGAACCGTTGAAACGAGCTGCATATATCGTTATTATAGTCAATTACGGAGCTTGTAGCATACATACAGGAGTACTACTTATAGAGCTAAATGGTAAATCCTGGTTTAAAGATATTCCAGGAGGAAAGGGGTGGTCACAATGAAGAATAACTGGTGGATCGGACTGCTGGTGTCAATTCTTGCCATCACCGGGCAGGCAACGCACGCAGCACATTATGATTTCGAGGGCAACACTAAGGCTGGCTCAGGGAAAAACCTATATGCGCCATTAGGCGGTCGTGCCTCCATGGTCACTGACCTGAACAACGATCAGGTGCTGGAATGGAACGGGTGCATTGCTGATGGGAGCATCAATGGTCACGCGGGGAGTGCCTCAGAAGCGGCCCGCTTGGCTGTGACGCAGCCTGAAGATGTAATATGGGGACGGCTGGCCAATCCGGGATTTAAGAATGAACCGATCAAGAGCGCCTTCTTCTTCGCCGGCAATGCACGGAACGGCGTTCAGTTCTATGAATGGAATCCCTCCCCGACTATGAACCTGTACACCATCCACCCGTCCGACGAACGACATCTGCAATGGTCGGAGAATTCAGCGAACCGGGATTACGCGGTCAACACGATGATGGCTGCCGGGATTAATGTGATCTACATGTCCTTCTGGGGGCCGCGCGGCACGGATAATTGGGTTTTTTGGGCGCCCATGCAGACGTCAACCTACGCGCACGACGAACTCTTTGAGGCTACTCTGGGAAAGAACGTTCTGATAGCGCCTTACATTGAGAACTATGCTCCTACCGAGAGATCGCCGGGTTACTCATTCACAGATTGCTTCCCCGGGACTGCTGATGATCCGGCACCAGAATTCGCGGCCCACGTGGAGGACTTGATTGAGCGGTATATTCTGCAGCCCCAGAACGAGCAATGGCCGTCCAAATGGGCCCAGGTTTACGACCAATTCGGCCAGAAGCGATACCTGGTATGCATCATTGGCGTGACATCAAGTCAAGAGGACCTCGCGCACCAGCGTTTCGCAGAGGGCTTCGATCACGTTGCAGACCGCATCTACCAGGATACGGGTGTGTCCGTTGGTTTTGCCATCGCTGCCGATCCCCCAGGCACTTATGCCTGGGCGCCCTTTCTGGCCTCGCCCGAACATACGGGACCATGGCTCAAGCAGCAATCATCGATTCTCGCGATTCAACCGTATTTCTCCGGGTACTCCCTTGGGGTGACTGATGAAAATACCATCATGGCTTGGAAGCAACGGTTTGCCTCCAGGTGGATCAATACCGGTATCCCTTTCATCCAGGATATCGCTCCCGGGTATGACGCCCACATCGTCTTCCCGAATTCGCACAAATTTGGTAATACCGATTCCTTTCGAGAGGCTCAAACTCAACTGATCAAGAAGCTTCGCTGCCAGGGAGTCACGTTCTCTGCGTGGAACGGGTACACCGAGGGTTATGCCGGTGTACCGACCATCGAATACGGTGATGCCACGTACCTCTGGGCCTCCAACATCTTTCAGGATTTTACAGTAGATGGATGCCATCCCCTCCCGGGTCGGGTGGAAGCGGAAGACTATGAAAGGATGGAAGGTGTGCAAAAGGAAATCACCGGCGACGATGGAGGCGGTTTAAATATCGGCTGGCTGGATTATGGCGATTGGCTGGAATACAAAGTTGCAGCGCCGACCAGCGAGGAATACACAGTTCGATTGCGGGTGGCGCGCCCGAATTACAATCCCACCGGACGAGGACAGATAAGGAGTGGGATGAGTACTCTGGCCGTATTGCCGGTTCCCGGCACCGGGGGCTGGCAGAGTTGGAAAACAATAGAAACCACTATCCCATTGCAGGCTGGTGAGCAGATCCTGCGATTATTTGTAAGCACAGGTGGGTGGAATATCAATTGGCTGGAATTCAGGCGTCAAGCCGATATCCAATGGCACGAACTGCCGGGCCGCATCGAGGCGGAAGACTTCGATGATATGTACGGCATCAGAACGGTAATGGTTTTCGATGAGGAACCCGGCTTCAACCTCGACTGCCTGGATGCCGGAGACTGGATCGAGTATACAATCGACGTTAACAAGGCCAGTGAATACAGAATATCACTGCGCGTTGCCCTTGCCGAGGGTTTTTCGGGAAGTGCAGGCAAGCTATCGGTGGGCGGTGATGTATTGTGGAGTTTCACCGTGCCCACCACCGGGGGCTGGCAGACCTGGGAGACGATTACTGGGATAGCCGATCTCAGCCCAGGCAGACAGATGCTTCGAATTGAGGTGACTAAAGGCCCCTGGAATCTCAACTGGCTCGAATTCAACGAACTTAGCGGGCAGTGACTGGGCTCCAGCAAGAGCCAAACGCGGCAGGGCAGCGTCTTCCTTCGGCGGGAGCAGGGCCAGCCCTTGACTTAAGCCTTTGTGGATAAGTGGACGGTCTCGGAGATGGGCGCTCACAGATTCTGCGGCTGCGACACGGCCTTCGACCTCATGAGACAGGCGGACGCAGAACCGGCGGGCCGGTGATTTCGGCTGTTTAGAGAGTAAAATTTAGCACAAGGGAAATATAAATGAGTGTTCCAAAACTGAGTAAAAAAGGAGAAGAGCTGATAAAGATGTACGAGAAAATGTCTCGGGAAGGCTATGATCGTATGGATCAGCAACGAGTTGATATCGCTTTTAGTGACTTTGAGCTCAGGGCGTACAGAGCACAAATACTTTCGATCTTCAATGACCACTCCATTTCCACTGTGTTGGATTATGGTTGTGGCGGTTCTGACTGGCGCTCCGGTGACTTTGATGAAGCATCCGGCCAATCGGCGATAGAATATTTCAAGCTGCAGAACGCATACCGATACGAGCCTGCCCGTGATATAGATGAAAGGCAACGCGTTGACTGCGTTATTTCATTTGATCTGCTTGAGCATATCTTTATTTCGGACGTGCCGGCCGTACTCCGGGATATGTTCTCCTATGCAACAAAGCTAATTGTCCTCAATGTCGCTTGTTACCCGGCTGCAGCCAAATTGCCTAATGGCGAAAACGCACATGTCACTGTTCGCCACCCTTTCTGGTGGAAAGGTGTGGTAGACGGCATCTCAGTCGAACACCCAACTACCTCGGTTTGGTTAATTTGCTCAACTGGATGGAGAAAGAGCAGTGCATTTGACGTGTGGAATGCAAATATGTGGCAAGAGGGTAGATTTTTTGTTGTAGCAAATTGAATGATGGCGTGCTTATGAAAACTAGG
>CAZMZR010000167.1:2418-3992 GCA_964570855.1 uncultured Pirellulales bacterium | reverse complement strand
GTCTATCGCAGAGCCTGGGAAACCGATGCGGAACCGGCCAATACATTTTCCATTGATGTAGTGGTTAATTAAAAAGATAGAGCGCCGAACCGAAATAAATCGAATCAACGGCACATAAGGGATTGGATCACTAAAGACCCGCAATTATGAACAGGAAAAAGCTGGTTTTACTGAAAAAAGACCTGAAAAAGTTCTTGACAAAAAACAGAAAAAGGCCATAATATAAATTAAAAATTGATTCGTACTACTAAAATAGCGGAAACGACAACACAGCGACAGCTTCCCCAGCGTAAATATAACAATAGGAAAGGTTATATTATGGTAACAGAAACCAGGCGCACTTTCGGTCCATGGTCGTGGACAAAGAAAGATATCAGGCTTCTGAAGCGACTCTACCCAAAAGGAAACACGAGAAAGGTAGCCGAGCGGCTCGGCCGGCCGTTGACCGCCGTTCGACAAAAGGCATACGATATCGGCATTAAAACCAAGGTGTATCAATACTGGACCGAGGAGGATTTGAATGTGCTTACGAAGCTTTACCCCAATACATCCACGCAGGAGCTGGCCGAGTTTTTCAATCGATCCGCCGGCTCGGTAAAGACCAAGGCACGTCAATTAGGCCTGAAAAAATCGGACGACTATCTCAAGCACGTCAAGTCCCTGCCACGCAAACACCGAAGGACACTTGTGGGCAGTTTACACCGGGGAAAAAGTTGAAACTACCTTCACGTACAAATCTTCAACAAATACTTCGAAAGTGTAAATTCTTGATTGTTCGTGCAAGTTTTGTAAGATTTAAGATTATTGTCGGCATACGCTGAAAAATGTGTTTTCGGGCGTGTAAATTGAAAATCTCTGATCACAAGGAAAGTGTCCGACTATGAAGATAATAATGCGACTGCTGATAGTGACATTGACGGTGATGGTAAGCAGCATACCTGCAATCTCTCACGAGGGCATGTGGCTCTATAACGATCCGCCCCGCCAACTGTTGAAAGAAAAATACGATTTCGAGCCAACGGATAGCTGGCTGGAACATCTTCAGAAATCCTCGGTGCGTTTCAACAGCGGCGGCTCCGGGTCGTTCGTCTCTGCCGACGGCCTGATCCTCTCGAACCACCATGTCGGCGCCGATGCGCTGCAGAAGTTCAGCGATGAGCAGCACAATTATCTTCGGGACGGGTTCTACGCGAGGACGCCTGCCGAAGAGAAACAGTGCCTGGACCTGGAGTTGAACGTCCTGATGAGCATTGAGGACGTCACGGACAGAGTGAACGCCGCCGTCAAGGGCGATATGAAAGCTGAGGAAGCGTTCCTGGCCCGTCGGGCGATCATGGCAGAAATCGAGAAAGAATCGCTCGAAAAGACTTCGCTGCGAAGCGACGTGATTACCCTGTACCAGGGCGGCAGGTACCACCTTTACCGCTTTAGGAAATATACCGACGTACGTCTGGTCTTTGCGCCCGAACAGCAGGCGGCTTTCTTCGGCGGAGACCCGGATAATTTCGAGTACCCACGTTACGACCTTGATGTCTGCCTTTTTCGAGCCTATGAGAACGACCGACCGGTAAAAG
>CAZMZR010000167.1:0-2318 GCA_964570855.1 uncultured Pirellulales bacterium | reverse complement strand
ACTTATCGACGAGCAGTCGCGGGCGGTGCGCAAGATCGTCGAGACTCAGGACGAAATCAAACAGCAGGCCCACGCAAAGATCGCTCAGGCGCGGCTGGAACTCGAAAAGACTACGCCCTATCCGGACGCTACGTTCACGTTACGACTGGCATTCGGGACGGTCAAAGGCTACGAGGAAAACGGGCGAGAAATACCTTTTCAGACGAATTTTGCCGGCCTGTACGAGCGGGCGGCGGCACACCATTATAAAAGCCCGTTCGACCTGACGCAACGATGGCTCGATCGCAGGGATAGGCTGGATATGAATACGCCGCTGAATTTCGTCTGCACTGCGGACATCATCGGGGGCAATTCCGGCAGTCCCGTCGTTGATCGCCGAGGAAGGTTCGTAGGCGTCATCTTCGACGGCAATATTCAGTCATTCGTCCTCGATTTCGCTTACACCGACGTTCAGGCACGCGCAGTCTCGGTAAATTCCCAGGCTGTCATTGAGGCGCTGCGAAAGGTTTACGACGCCGATACGCTGGCCGACGAGCTGCTCGGCAAAAACAGCACAATCACAGAATAAAAAACAACACAATAAATTACGGAGCCCAATATCGGGGCTCTCGTCGGTGCCGAACCTGACGGAGCACGGCGGTTTACAGAGGGATTTGATCACCTGATAGAAAAAACCGACTCAACACACCATGTCACTATGTGAGGGAAACCAATGGCTAAAACAAAACACCTGAGTAAGAGACAACTTGATGTAATTGAGGATTTGTTCGTCGGCGAGCTTACCGAACAGGATGTCCTCGACAAATATAAAGTCGGCAGGCATCTCTACAGCAAATGGCTTACAGACGAGCGGTTCGCCGAGCATCTCGACAGGCGAATCGCCGCATCCTATCGCCAGAGCGCCGCCTATATCGCACGCTGTGCACCGCTGGCCGCGGCCAAGCTCGTTGAATTAACCGAGTCGGACAAAACCGAGACCGCCCGAAAGGCGTGTCTTGATATTATATCCATGCAATCTACCGGCCAAAATTCAGCCGGAACACCCGCGGCGCCGATAGATAACCCCGCTCTGGCCAAAGACGAATCATCGCAGCTCTCGGCTGAAACCGCCGGCAAAATCTTGTCCATCCTGGCGGAAGAGAAACAAAGTCGATAAAAAAATGACGGCTTCGAGATATATCTGTGAATTTGAAGGCCGGATTTTGTCACATCTCTTGTAATACGAAAGAGAACGATTATAATAGTTGCTGCGATTGGATATCAAAGTGATGTCGGAAAACAACGAACAACCTGAAAGGGACCCCATTTTGCAGAAAGATAGTCCCGACAGGGATGGCCAAGCTCACAAAATGGGACCCCAAAGCACATATCTGCCGAAGGCAAACCAGATCAAGACCACCCTTCTATCCAGCCCGGAAGGCTGCATCCTGTTGATCGGAGTCGCACTGGCATTGATGTACTCATTCTGGCTCGGGATTAAATTTTTATACTCCCCGGAAGAAGCCCAGATTCTTATCGGAATGACTGCTACGGCCATAATGTTCGGCCGGGCCGCGGGTATGGCCTTCGGATACTCCCTTCTGCTCGGCCACGGAACCGTCATTCCCGTCAGTATGATTATCGAGACAATCCTCGTGCTGATTTTCTATCCGCTGTTTGTCTTTAGCTGGCGGCATTTGCTGGTTCTCAAGCCGCTTAAGAAATTCTTCAATCGGATTCAAAAAGCCGCCGAGGCGAACCAGGATTTTGTTCGCAAGTACGGCATAGTCGGTCTGTTTGCCTTTGTCTGGTTCCCTTTTTGGTTGACCGGGCCGGTCGTTGGTTGTGTTATTGGTTTCCTGCTGGGCCTGCCGGTATGGATTAATATACTCGCGGTGCTGGCCGGCACCTATGTAGCAATTTCCTGCTGGGGGCTACTTTTGCACACGGTCAATCAGCAGGTTGCCCATTATAGCCCGTATGCAGCTATGATACTTATGGTGGTGCTTGTCGTTGTTATTATCGTGGGACACTTCCTGCAGCGAACTCTCCATGAAAATAAAAGCAGGCACCAGGCCGGTGACACGAGCGACTCGGAGCAGGACATGGAAAATTCGGATACATAATACTAAGGATATACAATGGAAAAAATAGCGTGGGACAATAACCTCTCTATCGGCATAGAAACAATCGACCAGCAGCATAAAACATTGATCGAACGCCTGCAGGCGGTGACGTCAGCGATTGAAATGAGCCAGGGTGAAGGGACAATCGCGAAAACGCTCGACTTCCTTCTGGATTATACGGATTTTCATTTCACCGAAGAAGAAAAGCAGATG
>CAZMZR010000166.1:0-4006 GCA_964570855.1 uncultured Pirellulales bacterium | reverse complement strand
GCGAAGGCGGCGGCGATAAGCCAGAACCGAACGACGACCTGCGGCTCGCTCCAGCCGATAAGATGAAAATGGTGATGAATGGGAGCGCATCGAAAGAGCCGTTTGCCCCCGGTGTATCTGAAATAACCGACCTGCAGGACGACACTGAGCAATTCGATAACGAACACGCCGCCGATGACCAGCAGCAGAATTTCATTTCGTGTCACCAGCGCGCCGTATCCCATAGCCGCCCCCAAAGGCAGAGAACCGACGTCACCCATAAAGGTCTGCGCCGGGTGACAGTTGAACCACAAGAACCCGAGCACCGCTCCTAAAATCGCCGCAAAGAAAACACACAACTCCCCTGCCGGTATCGCCGGCAGAAGCAGATAACTCGACCAGGTGACTGCGCGGGAGCCTCCCATCGATTCGGAAGCAACATAGCACAGCAAAGCCAGAACCAGACTGACCATGCCGACGCTGCCGGCGGCCAGACCGTCCATACCGTCGGCAAGATTCACGGCGTTGCTCGTCGCCGTCAAATAGAACACCGCGATAAGAATAAACATCCAGTTCGCTAACGGCAGGCTGTTACTGTAGAAAGGCAGCCAGAACCTGATACCGTCGGGGACTTTCGGATTGCCGTTGGCATCCAGAGCTGCGAAATCTATATATAAAAACGAGGCAAGCAGGACCGCCCCGCCGATTTGAAATATCAGTTTCTCCCAGACCTTAAGCCCATCCCGGCTCCGGTGACGAATCCCGCTGGTCAGTTTCAGCCAGTCATCGGCGCCGCCCAGCGCACCGAACCATATCATCAGAAAAACCGCCTTGACAACGTATGGATTGCAGACCCCCTGTTCGGGATTGTACAGCTTGGCCCAGAGCAGCGTGCTGGCGATTACCGAGAGGATAATAATCAGGCCGCCCATCGTGGGGGTATTGGCTTTTTCCTTCGTCAGCTCGTTGAGCGTGGCGTGATGGAACTCCGGCCGGTCGCCGATTTTTTTGCGCATCAGCCAGCGGATAATCTTCGGACCAATAAACAGAGCTATCAGCAGGCTGGTCAACGTGGCCGAGACCGAACGAAACAGCACGTTCTGGTAGGCATAAAAGCCGAACCGTTCACCGGCACGCAAATACCATAGTAAGTGGTATATCATTTCAGAATTCTTACCTTACACGTCTCTCGAGAGGACAGGCTCTTCGATAAAAAGCTCTTTAAGTTTCCCGACGGTCGTCTCCAGTTTGGCCGTTCGCGAACCTTTCACTAATATTATATCGTAATCTCTGATAAATTCGTGCAGTTTATTACAGGCCGAAGGCGTGTCCTCGAAACATTTTATCTGCAAATCCCGCCGGGCATGCGCTTTGGCCGATTCGGCGGCTACCTTCGCAAGCTTACCCACCGCCAGCAAAAGTTCCACCTTCGCCCCGGCAATGAACGCACCCAGCTCGGCGTGCAGCTCTTCGGATTGCTCTCCCAGCTCGGCCATTTCGCCGCAGATAAAAACCAATCTCCGCTGTTCGGCAGGATCAATACCGGCCAATATTCCGAGAGCGTTTCTCATCGAAGCCGGATTGGCATTGTAACAATCGTTCAATATTGTCAACGTCCCTGCCCGCAACAATTCGGTCCGCATCGATACGCCCGGCAGAGTCTTTATCGCCCGTGCAAAATCTCTCGCCTCCAGGCCGAACCGGCTGCAAACCGCCCACGCCGCCAGGGCGTTCTCGATATTCCCCTCCCCCGGCAAAGGCAGATGCACTTGGGTACCGTCGATAGTGAATCTGCCGGCCAGGCCATCCGAGTGGACATTCTCAGCCTGAAAGTCCGAACCGTCCGATTTGCCGAACGTCAGAAATTTCATCCCGCCGGCCCGGCAGGTCTCCACCAAAATATCACAGTCTGCATTGATAATCAAAACACCCTCAGGCCCAAGCCCTTCGGCAATGGACGATTTCTCCACGGCGATTGTCTGCAAATCGCCGAATCCTTCCAGGTGCGCCGGATAAACGTTCGTGACAACCGCGACATCCGGGGCGGCGATTCGTGTCAGGTGCGCGATTTCGCCCGGATGATTGCTGCCGAGTTCGGCGATAACAATCTCAACGTCCGGCCCCGCACCGAGCAGGGTTAGGGGCAGACCGATTTTATTATTGAAACTCTTCGGCGACTGATGGACCCGGAACTTCCACCGCAATGCGTGATAAACGATTTGCCTTGTCGTTGTTTTGCCCGCCGAACCTGTAACCGCAACCACTTTGTAACCCGCCCGCCTGCGATACTCCCGTGCGAAATCGCCTAAGGCTTTGATAGTGTCACGAACCTTCAGCACGCACTTACCGGCAAACTCTTTGACGTCGATGTCCCTTTCGATGACGGCACAGAAAGCGCCTTTTGCGAACGCGTCACCGAGGTAATTGTGCCCGTCGAAATTTTCGCCTGCAATCGCAAAGAAACAATCGCCGGCCTTAACGGTTCGCGAGTCGGTACTGACGCCGGCAAAAGAAGGTGCGCTCTTCGCAGCCGGCAACTGGTGACCCGAATCACACAGAGCCTGTGCTTTTATAACCGCCGCCAAATCCGTTATCGAAAACGCCTTCATCTGCGCCCGCCGAAAATTAAAATTTACATTAAACCACTGCGCATATCTTCTGTAACACAACAGTATGCACCGCCGCAGGCCAAAAATCAAGTGTTGGAAACAAATAATGAGTTGATTTCCCAGCGGGATGCCTAAGGTAAGAGAATTAGCGGATTAGTTGATTAGTGAATTGGTGAATTGGTTTTTACGAACCACGAACCGCGAACCACAAATCACGAATAACGAACTAACTTCGGATTGATCGGATTGAAAAGGTATAGCCGTATTTCCAGTCTTTGCCGATGGTATCTTTCTCACATCCCTGGTTCATCATTCTCCTTTCCCATTGCCGGGCGGCCGACTCGGAAGTGAATTGCTGCATAACTCTGAAGTCGCGAGGGTTTCCACGTTCGAGTTTTCTTCTTTTCGGCTCATCGGTAAGTCCTGCATACCTCATATATACTCATCCTTTGCCCGATTCTTTCCTGTCATTGTTTCTCTAACGGCTATTTTATCAGCCACGCCACGGACGTTTTCGTTTTTCGAATTGTTTTATTATTCGCTCGGCTAATACAACATCCTCTTCGATCTGCCAGTCAAACATTCCTACACAGGCAAAATCGGCACCGTTTTCAAAGGCATATTTGAATCCGTCCTTTGGATGTATAGCTCCCGCAGCAAGGACCTTGTATGCAATCCATGGCTTTTTAACTTCTCCCATGAATTCGATGGTCTGTTGAGGAGTCATATCCCAGTAGTTATCAACAGTATTGTCGATAACCTGTTTGTTCTGTTCCGGTCGTCTTTTTGACCAGTAACTGTCACTGTGCATAGTTTTCATATAAAAATCAACATCTATACCGGCGGTTTCAACCGCGATAGGTGTTTGGATGGAATGGCACGCAACACCCGCGGGAACTCCCTGTTTTTTTACATAATTGACGAACTTTTCTATCAGGTCTATGCGGTTTTCGAACGTCCACTTATCGCCCAGATTGCCTACAAGGAAGACCGCCGAAGCCCCGTATTCCAATGCTTCATCAACCGCCCCTTCAATATTTAGTGAATTAGGCTCGGTTTGAGATAGCCACTGCATCTTACCGCCGCTTTCGTCTTTATATCGCTTGAAAAGCTCGACCGCCCGTTTATCACCGGCATATATAATAGAGGTATTAATTCCGTTTTTCTCGCATATCGACCATGTTTCCATTATCTTTTCATCTGTGAAGTAGTTTTTCAATAGCGGCGAAACATAGATTAAATCCCTGCTATGCGCATAACCGCTTATAAGATTTCCCCCGCAGATAAGCCTGCTTATCTCTACATTGCCGATTTTTCCTGTTGACATTAGTTTGACATCTTTGTTGTCGGTGGATTCGGAAGAATTGTCCGGCTTTGCAAGCAAGGTCTTTTCTTCCAAACTTAATGCTGCCGAAGCC
>CAZMZR010000165.1:0-4246 GCA_964570855.1 uncultured Pirellulales bacterium | reverse complement strand
CCATGGGTATGCGTCTGGTGCAGGGCCGTCACTTTGGCGAGCAGGACATGACCAATAATGCCGTAATCATAGATCAGGCTTTTGTCGACAAATGGTGGCCCAATGAGAATCCTATTGGCCGGTATCTCAGCTTTGGTGGCAGCAGACAAGTCATAGGTGTCGTCAGCCGTGTAAAATTCTACGACGTCGAAGCAGAAGAGTCACTCCCCACCCTCTACCAGACTGGTTATCGCTGGGGGCCGGATAACCCGGACAGAATCTTGGTCGTACGTACCCAAATGGATCCGGCTGACGTTGTCGGCCCCATTCGCCGGATTGCCATGGAACTCGATGCCAGCATACCGATCTACGACGTTCAGACTGTGCACGAAATCATTAATGAACAATTACGTTCGAACCATGTCATCACCGGCGTTCTCGTTGGCTTTGCTGCCGTTGCATTGCTCCTGGTGGCCCTTGGTATTTATGGAGTTTTAGCCGCTTCCGTGGCCCAACGCACCCAGGAAATCGGCATCCGTATGGCGGTTGGTGCCCACACAAAAGATGTTGTAATAATGATCCTTGGAAACGGATTGAAGCTGGGACTGTTGGGTATAGCTATAGGGATGGCCGGAGCAATCGGATTGAGCCGATTCTTGAAATCAATGCTCTTGGAATTGTCACCCACAGATCCTGTGACATATGGTGCGGTTACATTGCTTTTGTTGGGTGTATCATTGCTGGCTTGTTATATCCCCGCTCATCGTGCGGCCAAGAT
The DNA here is from genome assembly GCA_964570855.1 of uncultured Pirellulales bacterium. Classification (GTDB taxonomy): domain Bacteria; phylum Planctomycetota; class Phycisphaerae; order Sedimentisphaerales; family Anaerobacaceae; genus JAFGPS01. The sequence goes on along the minus strand of CAZMZR010000165.1, from coordinate 3,489 downwards.
CGATCCTATGGAATCGCTTAGATATGAATGATAAAACGGAATACTGATGGAGTTATAATATGACAACACTAACCAACGACATAAAATATGCTCTTCGGCAATTACGAAAGAGTCCCGGATTTACTCTCGTGGCCGTACTGACTCTTGGGCTCGGTATCGGGGCTACGACATCGCTGTTCAGTGTGTTCAACGCATTAGTGCTCGATCCATTTCCATATCCGCAGTCCGACAGAATAGTCTATGTCTGGAGGAGCCAGCAGGGGTGGTCATTATCCGCGCTGGATTACCTGGATGTTAAGGAACAGATGAGATCGTTTACGGATATGGGTGTTTACAGCCCCGAGCGTTTGAACTTTGGTGCAGAAAAGCCCGAGTCCCTGTACGCAATCCGGTGCACCTCCGGTGTTCTACAGGCTCTCGGTATGCATCCGATGCTTGGACGCCTGCTCAACGAGTCGGATGATCAGCCCGGCGCCGGCCCGGTGGCGGTGATCAGCCATGCATTGTGGACACGATCCTTTACCGCGGATCCGCAGGTCATTGGAAAGACCATGCAACTCAACGGGCAAGAGACAACCATCGTGGGTGTTATGCCCGCCGATTTTGAATTCTCATCACCCTGGTACAGGGGCCAAGAGTATGAACTGTGGACACCTTTTACCTTTGATATCAAGGAACGGGGAAGAGGAAATTACTGGCTGCTGGGCATCGCTCGTCTAAAAGCAGGCGTGAGTGTCAATGCAGCGGACGCCGAGATCAAGACCATTGCTGCGCGACTGGCCAAGACCTATCCGGGTACCAATACCGGCAAGACCATGCTTGTAGTTTCCCTGCGGGACCAGATGACCAGCCACACGGCCTCAAGGATGCACATGTTTTTGGGGGCCGTGACATTGCTACTGCTGGTCGCCTGTGCAAATGTCGCCAGTATGCTGCTGGCCCGGGGTACGCAACGGCAGGACGAATTCTGTGTGCGACTTGCACTTGGCGCCTCACGATTCACCGTGGCCCGTCTTTTACTCGCTGAAGCCCTGCTTCTGGGCCTTTTCGGCAGTGTGGCCGGGATGCTATTTACTCTCTGGGGCACAACGGCCCTGCGTAATCTGATTCCAGCACAGTTAATCATTGGGGCCCGGCGTGCGGCTATCCAGATAAACGGTCTGGTTCTATTATTTTCCATAAGCCTTGCGTTATTGAGTGCTTTACTGGCAGGTCTGCTGCCGGCATTGACTGCTGCAAAAACCTCGATCAGGGAAACCCTGAATGCGGGAGGACGTTCCAAGACTATATCCCGTATACGCCATCGTTTTCTACGTCAGTTGATGGTGGCCCAGATTGCCGTCGCTGTGGTCCTGGCCAATGGCGGCATCCTGCTTTTCGCAAGCTACATCAATGTTTTTAAGAGTAACAAGATATTAGATACCGAGCAGGTTTTATCAGCCGAAGTAACGCTGCAGGGTGATAAATATAACCAGAACGAGGCCAAGCTGGCGTTCTGTGACCAGTTGTTCGAACGTATTGGAGCGCTGCCCGGCGTACAGAAAGTCGCCGTAACCAGCAAGATGCCCTTGGAGGGTGGAAGCAACGCCGGTTTTCTGGTGGACGACGAGGTTTACGATCCCGCTGTGAAACGGCAGCCCATAGAACAATCTCGCATCTCACCCGATTATTTTGCCGCCATGGGACTTACAATGCTGAAAGGCCGTGTACCTGTATCAACCGATGCCAAGAGTAATTCCGTTGGCGTAGTCATCAACCGTGCAATGGCAGAACATTACTGGAAAGATAAAGAAGTCATTGGAAGACGAATTCGACCCAATGCTCCAAATCCTCCACTCTATGCCGAGGTTATCGGAGTTGTCCAAGACGTGCGTCAGTTTGGCTCAGAACGTCCACCCCTGCCCGAAATGTATATACCTTATGCCTTCGGAGCACCATCAAGGGCATTCCTGATTGTGCGCACAAGTGGTGACGCCGGTGCATTGGTTCCGGCTATACGAAACGAATTGGCTGCACTAAATCCCGATTTGGCAATAGCCAATGTGCGAAAGATAAAGGACGTCCTGAATGCCTCGGTCAGTGAACGCCGGCTTTCCACCAGCCTTATTAACGTTTTCATGGTTACAACACTGATACTCACGTTGGTCGGTGTTTACGGCATACTCTCTTACAATCTCACGCAGCGAAAACAAGAGATAGGAGTGCGCATTGCCATCGGAGCCCTGCGTCATCACATCCTCAGGTTCGTATTTCGCCAGGTCGGTCTGTGGATTGTTGCAGGACTGGTCATTGGCCTGACGTTAACGGTGGCGGTTTCCTTTTTGCTGCGTTCGATGGTTTATAACATCAGCCCATGGAATCCATTGTCGCTGCTGCTCGGACTGTGTGTTGTCGGTTGCGCCGCATGCTTGGCCTGTATCCTGCCGGCGATGCGTGCCACGCGAGTTGATCCGATGGAGGCGCTTAGATACGAATAAACCTTTTCAAAAAGAATTTAGAATCAATCAGGAGCAGAAATATGAATCAAATAAGTGAAGTATTAATTAATGTTCAAGACCTTCATAAGGTTTTCATTACCGAAGAGGTGGAAACCCACGCCCTCTCCGGCATCCACCTTAAAATCCACAAAGGCGAATACATCGCAATCGCCGGCCCTTCCGGCTGCGGTAAGTCCACACTGCTTTCGGTCCTCGGTTTGCTGGATTCACCATCAGAAGGCAACTATTCTCTCAACGAGAACTCCGTTGCCCAGTTATCCGCATCGCAAAGGGCGCGCATCCGCAACCGGGAAGTAGGATTTATCTTTCAGAGCTTTAATCTCATCGGTGATTTGACGGTCTATGAAAATGTGGAGCTGCCGCTGACTTATCAAAAGATGCCGAAGGCCGAACGCAAAGAACGTGTACATAAGGCCCTTGAAAAAGTTTCCATGGCGCACCGAATGAAACATTACCCGTCCCAATTGTCCGGCGGCCAGCAGCAGCGCGTGGCCGTGGCCCGTGCGATTGTCACCGAGCCGTCTATCCTGCTGGCGGACGAACCTACCGGTAATCTGGATTCTGCCAACGGCGATATTGTCATGGAAATACTGGCACATCTGCACAAACACGGTTCAACCATCTGCATGGTCACACACGATCCCCGTTATGCCAGACATGCTCAGCGAACCGTGCATCTTTTCGACGGACGTATTATGGATGACGAGAAGAAGAAGGCGCCGGATGAAACGTCGGATATCGAAACGACCAGAACCAGTTCCGTTTCTAAAAATTAAATGTCATTTTATGTCATTCCTGCGAAAGCAGGAATCCATTTTTTGGTTCTGGATTCCGCATCATGTGCGGAATGACATAAGGAAAAAAGTGAAACTTATTTAATGAAAACGGCGTTAGCTCCGGCAAAATCGCTAATAAAAAATAATCCTGAAAAATACTCCATTATGCGACACGCCCCCTGAGGGGCAAGGGGATACGTTTAATTCCTCCCTAG
>CAZMZR010000164.1:0-4280 GCA_964570855.1 uncultured Pirellulales bacterium | reverse complement strand
TGGTTTGGCATTTTTAACCAAGGGATTCCTGGCATTTGTGATACCTGTGATTGTATTTGTTCCCTTTGCGATCTGGCAACATCAATTGAATAAATTACTTCGTGTTTTTTGGTTGCCGGTTATCACTGCTGTGCTAATCGCCCTTCCCTGGGGTGTCATGATTCATTTTAAGGAGCCTGATTTCTGGCATTATTTCTTTTGGGAAGAGCATATTGACCGCTTCATATCACCCAATGGAGGACAGCATCCTTACCCCTTCTGGTTCTTTATCCCTTTTATTATTGTAGGTTTATTGCCATGGACAACACAAATCATTAGTGTAATATACAGGCACCGGAAAAATTTATCTGATGATCCCCTCCTGCGTTTTTCTATCTGCTGGTTTCTGTTTCCATTTTTGTTTTTTTCCATTTGTCATGGAAAATTGGCAACCTATATATTACCATGCTTCCCGCCCCTAATAGTGCTTTTTACGGTCGGCCTGCGTCAGGAATACAAAACCGGAGCAGTCGAAAGATTCAACCGTTCTGACAGAGTCGGATTAATTTTAATAACGGCTTTATTTATTGGATTGATCATAAGTCAGACAGTTATACCTGCCACAAAGATCTATCGCCCGCATGAAACTTGGAAGTTGTTGTTCATCTCGGCTAGTTTTTTTGTATACGCTTTTTTCCTCATTCAAGGTGGTATCTCGAAAAATCACGAAAGAAAATTTGTTTTTTCCTGTATGGCACCTGTTGTGCTCATACTCAGTGCACCTTTTATCATTCCGGAGCAATTGATAGAGAAAAAGGCTCCAATCGATTTCTTAAGTCGGTATAAGGATAGGATCAGTCAAAATTCTATTCTCGTTTCCGACAATAATTTGACCCCGGCTGTGTGCTGGAGCTACAAACGTAGTGATGTTTTACTTCTTATTAATCCCGGAGAGTTTGAATATGGACTCGCATACGAGGACTCATCGAAACATCGCCTGCTTGATATCGACCAGTTGCAAGAGTTGATCGCGAAGGATTTGGACAAAGAACATGTGATTCTGATTACCAGTACCAAACGATATATGGAATACAAACAGAAGCTTCCAAAACCGTTTTTCGAAAATATTGATTGTGGATTTGTATTTGTTGAGTTTGCTGCCGGAAAAACTTAAATTATATCACCCGTTCTGTAAGTTGCAGAACAACAGAGCTTTTGTTTGACAAAATCCTGGGGAAAACGGATAATACCAGCGTAAATAATCGGGACGGCGGAGTAATTAACCGCTAAGTGGTTTGGCTTTGGGTAAGGTTTTCATTCACCTGCTAACCTGCTCAAAGCCAAACCCGCCCGATTGAAAAAAGCAGGTGGAAAAATACCAAAGAAAAAAACAAACAATTCACAAGCACAACAGGAATCAAGCCTGGCGCAAAATAAAACATGCAAAAACCCAAAAAATGGGCCGGGTTGGATTCGAACCAACGTAAGCTTACGCTAACGGGTTTACAGCCCGTTCCCTTTAGCCACTCGGGCACCGACCCATTTATAAACCACTACCTTCGGCTAATAGATTAAATATCAGGAAGGTAACTGTCAATAGTTTAATCCAGCTCCATAGGGAAATAATCCCTGGCATTGTTAAAACAGATGTCCTCGACCATTTTCCCAAGCAAATCCAAATCATCCGGCAACAGGCCTGCTTCCGCATCATTGCCCAGTATATTGCATAATATCCTGCGGAAATATTCGTGCCTCGGATACGACAGGAAGCTGCGCGAATCCGTCAGCATACCGACGAACCGGCTCAGCAAACCCATGTTCGACAGTGCGTTCATTTGCTTTTCCATCCCGTCCTTTTGGTCGAGGAACCACCATGCTGAGCCGAATTGCATTTTGCCCGGCACAGAGCCATCCTGGAAATTTCCTATCATTGTCGCAATCAGGGCGTTATCACGCGGATTCAGATTATAGAGAATGGTCTTCGGCAGCCGATTACCTGAATCCAGCCGATCAAGGAATTTTGCAAGGGATTTGGCTATATCGAAATCCCCGATCGAATCGAAACCGGTGTCCGGGCCGAGGGTTTTGTACAGTCTTGTGTTGTTGTTTCTCAATGCACCCAGATGAAGCTGCTGGACCCAGCCGGCTTCGTGGTCCATCAGGGCGAACTCGACCATCATTGCCGATTTGAATTTCAGAGATTCCGACAAATCCGGTTTCTCGCCCCGGAGTATTTTATCGAAGATTTTACTGATCTGGCTTTCGGTATAATCCTCGGCATAAGTGGTTTCCAGTCCGTGGTCGGAAAGCCGGCAGCCGTTTTTGTGGAAATAGTCATGACGCCTCCGGAGAGCTTCGATATACGACGGGAAATCTTTAATTTCCATATCGCAGGTCTCTGAGAGTTTATCTATAAATGCCCTGAGATTCTCAATGTCCTCGACCGCCATAGCCTGGTCCGGACGCCAGGCTGTATGAACCTTTATCTCGAAGCCGTCGTCCCAAATCTTTTTATGGTGTTCCAGCGATTCGAGCGGCCCATCGGTGGTACAAATCAGCTTAACATTCATTTTTCGCATTATATTGCGGACACTAAACTCGGGCGCTTTGAGCATCTGACTTACGGTTTCGTATATCTCTTTGGCGGTGTCGGGACCAAGGAGTTTATCCTTAATCCCGAAGGGACTTTTCAGTTCGAGGTGGGTCCAGTGGTATAAAGGATTGCGGAGACAGCAGGGCACCGTTTCGGCCCATTTACTGAACTTTTCGTAATCACTTGCATTTCCGGTTATGTATTTTTCTGCTACGCCGTTGGTTCTCATTGCACGCCATTTGTAATGATCACCGTAAAGCCAGGCCTGCGTTAGATTGTCGAAGCAATGGTCCGAAGCGATCTGCCCGGTGGGTAAATGGCAGTGATAGTCATAGATTGGCATCTTTTCAGCGTGTTCGTGATAAAGATATCCGGCGGTTTTTGTTTGTAAAAGAAAATCTTCATTAATGAAAAAGTTAGTCATTTTTTTCCTTCATATAACTTTGGAGTTAATTCCCGGGATTAATGCTGTTCGTTTTGTTCTTTTTGCCGTTGTTGTTCTTCCAGCTCTTTCTGCTGTGCCAGTTTTCTCTTGCGGGCCTGTTCGGCGGGTGATTCGAATTCAGCCATTTTCTTCGCCCAGTCCGAGACCTCGCTTCTTGTCTTTTTCAGCCGCTTTGATACCGGTTTCGGTCGATTCTTTTCCTCCTCTTCAATTTTACGGTTCCATAGCCAATATGCAATCCATCCTATGACCAGGGCCGGTATCATAAGTAGCATAAAAACTTTATATAACATTTTATCATTCCTTTATTTGCAAAGTACCTGTAAGTTTTCTAAGCATATTCGGATTATAATACTTTAAACGCATTCTGTGGACAACAAACAGCATAAAACTGTTGTATTTTCATCTTAAGTGATACTATTAAGGCCGAATCGATACGCTTTAAGGTCTGCAACTCAAAAAAAAATAATTTTCCCGAATTTTTTTATCAATATTTGCCTTGTGAGAAACGCCATGTATATGACGAATTGGCTCTAAGGAGTTATTGCAGGTAAAGTTCTTGCTTCGCTGCACATATGCTGTTTCTTGCAAACAGGTGCGGAGTACACCGGAGGCGTGTGAAAGCTGGCTTTCCACGCCTCCGGAAGTTTATTAGTAAACAAGATTTGTACAATAATCAAACCATTTATTTAAAAATCATGTCTAAAAATCAACCCAGGCTTTTTTAGTAAAAAAACCGGCACAATATAATAAAATCAATACTTTCGGCTGTACTTGTGTCAATTTCTATACGCTATAAGTTGAAGCGGCGGTTTGTCCGCCCCGGCCGGTCCAGTTCGTATGGAAGAACTCTCCTCGCGGTTTATCAACTCTCTCGTATGTATGGGCGCCGAAATAATCCCGCTGAGCCTGTAATAAGTTGGCCGGCAGACGCTCGTGACGGTAGCCGTCATAAAACGCCAAAGCGGCGGTCATAGTCGGCAGCGGAATGCCTAACTTAACCGCAGTAATAACGACGCGACGCCATGATTTTTGTGCCTTTCTGACGGCCTTCTTGAAGAACGGGTCAAGTAGCAGGTTATCTAATTTGGGTTTTTTTGTATATGCCTCTTTAATCTTGCCCAAAAAGGCCGAGCGAATGATACAGCCGCCCCGCCACATCAATGCTATCCCGCCGTAGTTGAGGTTCCATTTGTATTCTGCGGCGGCGGCACGCATAAGCTGATAGCCCTGCGCGTAGCTGATAATTTTCGAGGCGTACAG
>CAZMZR010000163.1:0-4353 GCA_964570855.1 uncultured Pirellulales bacterium | reverse complement strand
GCCTGCGAGATTGAGGTTAAAACCGAGAAGAAATAGGTAAGGCACGAAAGGAGCAAAACACAATGTCAATAACCCTATCGAAAATAAATGCTTCGGCGGCAACTCTTACGAAGAACCGGACCGTGGATTCGGTGGTCCCCTCTTCCGGTATGTGTGTCACCTGCGTGGACGGGTGCATCGGAATGTGCGAGATCGGCAAGTCCGCCTATCGGGGCCACGAAGTTATCTATCCCCAACCCTTCGGTGTTGTGACCACCGCCGCCGAGAAAACCTATCCCGTGGACTATTCACACTTTAACATCATGGGCACCGCTGTCGGAGCACACGGTATCGAGCCTGACAGTGACAAGGCCATTTTCCCCTCTGTCAATTTGGAAGTTGTTTTCGGCCATGATAATGGAATAAAGTTCCGTTATCCATGGGGTATTCCCGGTATCGGTTCGACGAATATCGCTAAAAATAACTGGGAGGGTCTTGCTATTGGTTCTGCCCTGGCAGGAACAGGTCTAACCATTGGCGAAAACGTAGTGGGTATGGATCCAGATGCCGTAATCAAAAACGGCCGCGTGGTCGATACAGCGGATTTGAAGAGGCGAGTGAAACTCTACAAAGACTATCAGAAAGACGGTTACGGTGCTATCGTTGTCCAGGCAAATATCGAGGATACACGTCTTTGTGCACAGGAATACGCCATTGAAAAACTTGGTGTTGAATGCGTCGAGCTCAAATGGGGCCAGGGCGCCAAGGATATCGGCGGTGAAGTCAAAATCAGAGAACTCGAAAAGGCGCAACTGCTGTATGAACGTGGATACATTGTACTACCTAATCCGACTGATCCAGATGTTATCAGGGCTTTCGAAAGAGGCGCTTTCAAAGAATTTGAACGCCATTCACGCGTTGGTATGGTCACAGAAGAATCTTTCGCCAGAAGGGTGGAAGAATTACGAAAAGCCGGTGCGAAATATGTCTTTCTCAAAACCGGCGCCTATCGCCCGGCAGACCTGGCACGCGCCATTTTCTTCTCTTCACGCTACAATATCGATCTGTTGACTGTCGACGGTGCCGGAGGTGGTACAGGCATGAGTCCGTGGCGCATGATGAACGAATGGGGAGTCCCTCCCGTGTACATTCACTCGCTATTGTACAAATATGCGAAGCAGCTTGCCGACAAAGGCCTGTACTTGCCCGCTCTGGCTGTGGCCGGAGGATTTGCCTTTGAAGACCAGATTTTCAAAGGGCTTGCACTGGGTGCACCGTTTGTCAAGCTGGTCGGTATGGCCAGGGCGCCGATCGCCGCAGCCATGGTAGGCAAGACCATCGGACGCGCTATCGATGAATACCAGGTCCCTGTGTATATTGAGCGTTTCGGGAATTCCAAGGATGAAATATTTGTCACGGCAAGTTCATTGCGCAAAGAACTGGGCGATGAGGAATTTGAGAAGCTCCCTACCGGAGCGCTTGGCCTCTACACATATTACGAGCGTCTTGCCCAGGGCCTGCGTCAGCTCATGGCCGGCAGTCGCAAGTTCGCTGTCACGCATATAGCGCGGGACGATATAGCGGTCTTGACACGCGAGGCGGCGGAAATCAGCGGGATTCCATTTGTTATGGAAGTGGATCAAAAGGAGGTTGAAAGGATCTTTGATAGTTAAAGTTCAAAATGGGTCGGTTGATAAAGGGAAAACTATACGGACAGAATGTATGAGCATAGCCAGTGACTTCGTGACAAAATCCTTCCTTGATAAGATTTTTCTAATCGGTCCTACCAGTATTTGTAGACAGTGCACGCGCATGAAGCACCTTCAAAATAGCCAATTTTCCTCAGTTGACACGTCGAATAGGCGTTAAGCTCTCTCATTTAGGCATACTTTGTATTATCTGTTGCTCCTTTCTTTCGATTGATGACAGGGCTGGATTAGTCAGTTTACCCACACCGGCTTTCGTGACACACCTACAACTGGATTACGACCGTAAACCTCCTTATCTACCAATTTTATTGAAATGCTCATTTTGTAAAAATAGTTATATCAAGGACTTATAAATTTCTTAAAATTTGCAAACATTTCAAATGTTTAAAATCTTGAATTTCCAAAACAAAATGTGGTATGTAGGATGGGTAGGTTTCCTGCCTATGCGGTTGGCGGGATTCGACAAATGTAGAGAACCCTCTGGCTCAGCCACAGGTACAAATCGGCCTTTTTTGAAAAAATTTATCCCCAAGCACCGTAAGGCGTCCTATAGGAAGGACAAAGCCAATCCTTCAAAAAAAAATTCCCGATGGGGACAAATCATCCCGCATGGATTCTTCCGTGAATCCGCACTCGACGATTATGTTCCCATCGGGAAAGCGTGACAACGATAGCCACTTTCTTATACCGTTGTCGAAATTAGTACGGACGACCTATTGACATAAGGCAAGCCATTGATTTACGTAAGTAACGAGGTCGTTAATATCTATGACGCCGTCGCGATTCGTATCTTCACATTCGGCACAAGTTGTTCCCGGAGTGAAGTAGTAATCTTCCGTTTCACCGAAGTCGTATCCGGCCTGTGGTCCGGAACCACCTGCGCCTGTGCCACCTTTCCAGGGCTGTTCGGAAAGCGTTATTCTCATCCAGATATTTGCGGCCCCGGTTTTCGGATGCCAGGAGAGAAACGCCGGTGTAGTAAGCTGATTCAGTCCGGCGGGCAGGTTGTAAAGAAGCTGATTTTTGACCGCCCACTCGGAGACTTTACCCTTGCTACAACTGAGACTCGGATTTGTTGTAGTATTGTCGTTCCAGTCGCCGTCGCGGTTCCAGTCGCACCAGACATTGACGTACAGATCGGTGCCGGGGACAACGACGAAAACGCTATAATTGAATGTTGTCCATTTACAGTAAGGCATATTCAACGGGACTGTAACGCCGTTATCGCCCACGTCCAGATTGGCCTGCTGGGTCAGAGGAGAGATGTTGTTGAAACCATCCTGATCCCAGCCGGAGTCTGCTTCGGTTTCACTTGTAACGCTATTGCCCAAATACGCCACGCCCATCGGATTCAAATGAATCGGGCCGTAAGGAGTACTGCTCCCGAATACGGTGGGGAAATTGGCGCGGACCGATGTCGAATATGTGTTCATTTGCACCGAGTAGGTGTTCGTGCTGTCGGGGGCGTCACCGAGGTCGTAGAGACTTTCCTCTTCTTCCTCTCCTTCGCAGCTTATAGTGAGCACACCCTCTCCGGTCAGATTATTGAAACCTCCAACTTCAACAAGATACTGGTTTCCTGATTCGACATTGATGGTAAGCTCGGATTGCTGGCCGCAGGAATCGTCGTTGCATCCGAGTAATCTGCTTTGCTGTGGATAGCACGTTGAGCCGCTATAAACAGCCAGTACAGTGTCAAAGCTGCTGCCGCATGTGCTGATTGTGGCCTGCCCGGTACATGGAGCTGTGTAAACATACCAGATGTTTGGGCTGTGCGTACAAAGACCGTTGCCGTCGAAAGTTGCCTCTGATGTGCTGAATGCTAAATTTGTTACATCACCTATCTGCTGTGCATTCTGGCAGTTGTCGTTATACAGTTGACCTTCTCCGAAGATATTAAGCACTCCCTGACCTGTATGGTTACCGTAGCCGCCGATTTCGATTAGGTAAGTATTACCGGCAATTACGAAGATGGTTACCTCCGACTGCTGATCACAGGCATCGTCGTCACAGTCGATCAATCGGCCGATTGATGGGTGACACGTGCTACCGCTATAGACGGCAAGCTTGGTATCGTATTCACTGCCACACAGGCTGATGGTAACTTCACCGGTACGTGTGGCGGTGTAAAGGTACCAGATGTTGGGACCTGTCATGCAGTGTCCAAGTCCATCGAAGGTTGCATTCGTAGTATCGAATGCCAGATCTACAACTTCTCCGATTTGGGTTGCATAGAAGCAGCTGTTATTTTGCGTTGTGGCCCCCAAGGTATATCCTGTACAAAGCAAAACCCCCAGAATGCATGCCAAAACCCATTTTAATTTACGACTGTTCATGATTTTATCCTCCAAAAAAGTCAGACTGATTATTTCTTTACATAGTTTAGTTTTTTATGAAGATGTAATTATAATATTGTCGAACTCACGACCGTCTGTTGTTGCTGAATAATTGTCGTACTGCTGGAACTTGATTCTCACATTGGAGAGGTCCGTACTGCCTGCATCGGTCATGGCCTGGGTGATTATGGAATCCAGAGAAAACGACTGGCCGGTAAACGAGCCTGAAAGGTCGGTTATCTTGACCCAGTTGCTTCCATCGACACTTAAAGCAATTCCATCACCCTTGTAATGGTCGGTGAAGCTCGATGGAATAATGCTATGCGGCT
>CAZMZR010000162.1:0-4451 GCA_964570855.1 uncultured Pirellulales bacterium | reverse complement strand
TTTATTTTAAGGTTGACGTTTGCCGTTAAAGTATTTAAGTGTATGCATATATACTTATAAAGTACACAAGCATCTCAACAATCTGTTTTTTTAATTAACATTAGTAGAAAACCCTGATATCGTACGCCTGGTGCCTTTATTTTAAGTTTGACATTCACTGCTAAAGTATTTAAGTATATGCATATATACTTATGGACTGAACCAATATCATAATCTTAAATTTGCAATTAAAGATAGTATTCAATGATTGCATTTAATTAACACGAAAAAAGGAGGTGAGATACTATGGCTGATGCGGGGAAATTAGCAGAGATATTCAAAGTTCTTTCAGTTGAAGCAAGAGTTCACATCGTGCAGATTCTTAAACGACGATCTCCCTGTGTTACCGAGCTGACATCCCAGTTAGGTATAACACAGGCTGCAACGTCTCAGCACCTTAGAGTTCTGAAAAATGCAGGTTTAGTGAAGTTCATAAAGCGGGGATTCCACGTTTATTACCTCCTTGACAAACAGAACATATCAAGAGTGCACAGATCAGTTAACAATTTGTTAACGTTGAATGACCATTAAAGGCATTTACGAAATTGAAGGATTATTTTTCAATAGTCCATAAGTATATGCGTATATACTTATGGAGGACGTCGGCGGCGGGTGACAGTCGTTAAGCGAACAGAATTAGCAAAGTGGATGGGTGAATTAGTTATTTATACGATTAGGGAATTAGTCGATTGGCGAATTGGGGGCGGGTTTTTCGCCGGTATTTACCAATAAAACAGCTATCGCGACAAAGTCGAGATTCCAAAATTTTACACTTTTCACTCCTAAGGGGTAAACTTTAATTTTCGAGCTGAATATTAGCCGGATTTGCGGGATTAAAATTTTCCAACTACCAGGCAGGCATTATGTCCGCCGAAGCCGAAGGAGTTGCTCATTGCGATATTGACCTTTGCCTGGCGGGCCTTTAGCGGGACGAAATCCATCTTCAAATTGCAGCGTTCATCCTGATTTTCCAGGTTAATGGTGGGGGGGATGGTCGATTCGTTAATGACCTTGACGCAGAGGATCAGCTCTACCGCTCCGCTGGCGCCCAGCAGGTGGCCCATGCAGCTTTTTGTCGAGCTGACGGGGATTTTGTATGCCTGCTTGCCGAAAACGTTCTGAATTGCGGAGCTTTCGGCGACGTCGTTAAGGCCGGTTCCTGTGCCGTGCGCGTTAATATAGTCAATTTCGTCGACTCCAACGCCGGCATCGGCCAGTGCCAGCTTCATCGCCGAGGCGGCGCCGTTGCCGTCCGGCAGTGGGGCGGTGATATGATAGCCGTCGTCGGTGGCGCTGTAGCCGAGCAGTTCGGCGTATATGCGGGCGCCGCGTTTTTTGGCGTGAGATTCTTCTTCCAGAACCAGGATGCCGGAGCCTTCGGAAAGGACGAAACCGTCCCGGTCCTTGTCGAAAGGTCTCGATGCGGCCGGGGGGTCATCGTTGCGCGTGCTGAGCGACCTTGCGGCACAAAACGAGGCCAGGCCTATCGGGGTCAGCGCCGCTTCGGAACCGCCGGTTATCATAATGTCACTGCGTCCGGCGACGATGTTGCAAAAGGCTTCTCCGATAGCGTGATTGCCGGAGGCGCAGGCGCTTAGAACGCAGAAGTTGGGACCCTTTAGGCCGAATTGGATGGCGATGTTGCCGCTGGCGGCGTTGGCCATCAGGCGGGGAACGCAGAAGGGGGAGACCTTGGATGGGCCTTTGGCCAGGAGCCGAAGGTGCTGCTCTTCGATTTCCTTGATGCCGCCGATGCCTGTGGCTACGATGACGCCGGTGCGGGCGACGTCAACTTTGGCGAAGTCGAGCCCGCTGTCGTTTACCGCCTGGACGGCGGCGGCGACGGCGAATTGCGCGAAGCGGTCCATGCGCTTGCTTTCACGCTGCTCGATGTACTTGGTGACGTCGAAGTTCTTTATCTCGCCTCCGAACCTGACGGGATATGCACTGGTATCGAATGATTCTATCGTTGAGATACCGCTCCTGCCTTCGCAGACCGCGGCGAAAAGCTCATTGACGGATTCAGCCAAGGCGGTGACACAACCCAAGCCTGTAATGACAACTCGTCGTTTACTCATACAAAACTTGTTCTTTAGTCTTGGCTTTTGGTTTTGATGATGTTGACAATGTAATCGACGGCGGCTCCGACTGTTTGTATTTTCTCAGCCTCCTCGTCCGGAATGCTCATATCAAATTCATCCTCGAACTCCATGACCAGCTCAACTGTATCCAGCGAGTCCGCATTCAGGTCGTTAATAAATGAAGTTTCGCGTGTGATTTCCGATTTTTCCGCGCCCATCTGCTCACTTATTATATCGATCACTTTTTTCTCAATAGCCTGAACATCTATGCTCTCAGCGCTCACTAGTGTTCCTCCCTAAATCAAACAGGAATTCATATCGCATATACACACTTGGTTTCGCGACAACATTTTCATATCGGCGGGTATATTACCGGCAAAAGGGCGTCTCTACAAATGTTTTTTATTTTTTTTTACATAGCCATCCCGCCGTCCACGCAGAGGACCTGTCCGGTGATATATCCTGCATCATCTGCAGCCAGAAAGGCCACTGCCCGTGCCACCTCCTCGACCTTACCGAACCGCCGCACCGGAATAACCTGCATTGCGGCCTCTTTAACCGCATCCGGAAGCACTTCGGTCATTTCGGTCATGATAAAGCCCGGCGCGATGCAGTTCGCAGTCACATTCTTTTTGCCGACCTCCCTGGCCACCGACTTGGTCATCCCGATAAGCCCGGCCTTGCTCGCCGCATAGTTGCTCGAACCGGCCTGTCCCATAATACCCGCGACAGAGCTTAAATTTATGATACGCCCGAACTTATTCCTGACCATCGACCTGACCGCAAAGGCCGTCGCCATAAAAGCGGCCCGCAGATTCACGCTGATGACCTTATCGAAATCGACCTCGTCCATCTGCATCATCAGCTTATCGCGTGTAATGCCGGCGTTATTGACCAGAATGCCGATTCCGCCGTGCTCGTCGGCGAGCGATTCGAGCGTCTGGATAAGTTGCGCGGTATCGGTTATATCCACGCGTTTTGTGATAACGCTAAAACCGGCCTGTTTTACTACTTTTTCAAGCTCCTCAAGCTGTTCGGCGTTTATGTCCAGCCCGGCGACAACTCGCCCTTGCCTGAGCAGTTCGAGAACAATAGCCCTGCCGATCCCCCTTGCGGCACCGGTTACGACAGCCAACCTTTTTTCCGACATCCTTAATTCTCCATAAAATTCTGTTGCCGTCTTATTTTTTAGCTTTTACATTTTTGCATTTTTACCTTTTAAGCCGCATACCCTATCCGCTTAGCGTCGATTTTGCAATTGTTTTTTTAACCCCGTGAAATGGCGGCTTTTTGCCTATCTCACGGGGTGGACCCCATGATGGACTTGGCCATGCCTAAAGGCAGATGGCGGCCTTTGGCCTATCTCACGGGGTAAACGCTCAGGTGAAGGTTGTTTCAATCGTACATCGTCGGAAAGTTTTTTGTTTGTGTCGTCATAACTGAAAAATTATAATGTAAATATGATTAGGCCATTTCAGAAATCAATAAGAGTGTATGCCGATACATCTGTTTTTGGAGGTGTTTTTGACAGAGAATTTGAAGTTCCGAGCAAGTTCTTTTTTGAGGCCGTAAAGAGATCAAGATTTTCTCTTGTAACATCTGAACTCGTCAGGCAGGAAATTCAAGCGGCTCCGGTAAAAGTTCAGAAGCTTTTTTATGATATTCTACCGCTCGCGGATATAGCCGAAATCACAGATAAAGCCCTGAAGCTTCAGCAGGCATACACGGATGCTGAGATTCTCTCCGAAAAGAACTCTACAGATGCTTTGCATGTGGAATTGGCAACTGTTTCAAAAGCTTCGTTGATTGTTAGCTGGAATTTCAAACATATTGTTAATTTCCAGAAAATACCGATGTATAATGCAGTCAACACACTGCGTGGTTACAAAGAGATCGCAATATATTCACCTTTGGAGGTGATTGAATATGAAGACTAAGGCATTCGACTGCGTTAAAATGAAGCGGCGGGGCGCGGAGTTGGTGCGTAAGCAGCTTGAAGGAAAATCGTTGAAGCAGCAATTGGAATACTGGAAAAAGGGAACCGACCAACTCAAAGAGCTTAAAAGAAAATCAAGGAAAAAAGATAGATAACACTATCTCCAATAAGGCCCACCTCGGATAATATATATATCCCGTTAAGGGTGCCTAAAGCAAGGACGGCGTGTGGTAGCCGCTGAGCGAAGTGGATGGGTGTAAACATCTGGCTATCGTATTTAACATCACCTCCTAAATACCATATAAATTCACCCCGTGGGATGTCCACCCTCTGGCCTATCTCACGGGGTGGACCCCGTGATGGACTTGGCCATACCCGCCGTGTCATTTCGACCG
>CAZMZR010000161.1:0-4530 GCA_964570855.1 uncultured Pirellulales bacterium | reverse complement strand
ATACAAGGTAAATTCCGGCTTTATGAACTGAAAAAGCCTATTTAAGTGCGTTTTTTGGTGGAAAAATTGATATATAGAAAGTTCTATAAACAGTGTTTGATTGCCTTAACAGGCATTGCGTTTATGGTCAGCAGTATGCAGGGGATAATCCTGTGTGTTGCGGAAGATGGCCATGTTGCCATAGAATTTGCCAGCAGTGTCTGCTGTGATAGTCTTGATGCCAGCATTTCCCCTGAGGGATCAACAGCGTCCCACAAAGATATCTTCTTATCGAGCAAGGAGAATTGCGGTCCATGTGTGGATATGCCAATTTCTGTTTTATTGACGAATATTTCTAAGAAGCTTCACCCGGTGGATCCCACAACAGTGGTACTCACAACAATTGTTACTGCAATTATCCCCAGTGAAGATATCTCTGGATATCAGTTAGGTACAGAATTGTTTGCTTCGGTCAATCCTTGCCTTGCCTTGCCTCTCTTCGTACAATTATTCTCCTGATATAATATCAAAATAGCATATCTTTTCTCTTCCTTTTTGATTCAAAGCTGTGGTGTCTTTGTGCCCGCAAAGCTGTGTTTTTTTAGATGAGATTTAAGTCTACGATTTTGTTGTTCTGGGAAATATAGTATGTTTAAAAACTGTTTGTTGTTTTTCACAATTATGCCTGTACTTGCGTTGTCCGGCTGTATGGATTCCAGCAACGATGCAGTACGGTCAGAGCCCCATCCTTTGGGACAAGAGTTTAGCACCTTTCAGCCTTCCAAGAAACCGCCCACAACTGTTTCAGATGCTACAGACATTACCGAGTCTAATGGAATTTTGTCACTTAGGCAGACGTTAGCTTTAACCTTGATGAACAATCCTGAGCTAAAGGTTTTCTCGCTGGAAACCAGAGCAGCCCAAGCTCGGGAATTACAAGCGGCTTTATGGCCTAATCCTGAAATTGAAGTTGAAGTGGAAAATGTTGGCGGTACGGGAGAACTCAGCGGTTTCGATGTAGCTGAAACAACCATTCAATTAAGTCAGCTTATCGAACTGGGGGATAAGTCTCAAAAACGAAAAAGAGTAGCTTCATTTGAAAAAGCGTTGGCTAACCTGGACTATCAAAATAAAAAATTGGAAGTTTTTAGCAAAGCGGCAAAAGCATTCATTGCTGTATTGGAGACTCACGAGAAGCTACAGCTATCCAGTGAGTTATTAAGACTCTCGGAGGAATCATTCGCTACTGTTGAAAAAAGGGTGAATGCCGGAAAGGATTCACCGTTGGAAAGAACGAGAGCATCTGTTGCACTTTCGAATATTAAAATAAAGCATCAAGAAACTCAGCGAAATCTCGAATTTACCAGAAAACAGTTAGTATCTTTCTGGGGACAGGATAAGCCTTTATTTGAGCGAGCAGCAGGGAATTTAGACAGCATCGAGCAATTACCGACGTTAGAAGACCTGACATACAAATTAAAACAGAATCCTGAATACATTCGGTGGGAAGCTGAAATTAAGAAAAGCCAAGCGATACTATATTTAGAAAAATCTAAAGCGATTATTGATATTACAATTGGTGCAGGATTTCAAAGATTTAATGAAATCGATGACAACGCTGTTGTCTTCGGCGCTTCTATTCCTTTGCCGATTTCGGATAGGAATCAAGGAGCAAAACAGGAGGCGATTTATAATCTGGCCAAATCAAGAGAGGAGCAAAACGCAACTTGGATTAAGTTACGAAATGAATTCAATCAGACTTATCAGGAACTCACAAATTCATACAGTCAGGCATCGTCACTTAGAATTGAGGTGTTGCCGGGTGCATTAGAAGTATTCAACGCTGCTACAACGGCATACAGGGAAGGAAAAGTTGATTACCTTAATGTCCTTGATGCCCAGCGTACACTCTTTGAGGTCAGAAATGAATATATTGAAAGTTTGGCTGTCTATCATACAGCAAAGGCGGATGTTGAGCGATTAATCGGGCGAAGTATTGATACAATAGAAAATACTCAAAAATAAGAAAGGAACGAAGCGATGAAAAACAAAGTATTATTAACGGTTAAAGACAAGATTCTGTTGCTGGCAATCAAACACAAAGCATTGCTAATTGCAGCAATTGTTTTTTTGGTGCTCGGAATTATAGTCGGGCGAACTTCATATTCCTTTAATCATGCTGATTATTTAAACAACAATGGAGAAAATAAAGAAGCAGAACACGATGATCCCGGGCATCAAACTGCTGACGGGGCATACAGTGAAGACAAGCTCAGCGATCAGGAAAACGTAATCTGCGAACATAAAGTACGTATCATTGACTGTGACAACTGTCGCTTTGAAGTTGGGGTGGTTAAAATCGATCCATTCATTGCTGAGTCTCTGATCGAGACAAGTATGGTTGAAGATATTGAACGCACGAGAGTACTCAAGTTCACGGGGCAGGTACAGCTTGATCGCACAAGAACTGTGGATGTAGTTTCAACGGGGGGTGGAAGAATTGAGCAAGTATCGAAATTGTTAGGTGAAAAGGTGGAAAAGGGAGATATCTTGGCCGTTATTCATTCGGCCGATTTAGGCCAAGTCAAAGCAGATTTTCTCGAGGTTCAGGCAAAACTTGAATTGGCACAGTCAACCTTCAGACGGGAGAAAGAGCTTTACGAGAAAAAAATTACCAGTGAGGCCGATTATCTGAATGCACCGAATGAACTGAAAGCAGCAGAAGCCTCTTACACAGCAGCGGACAAAAGGTTGCGGCTTTTCGGTCTGGGAACCGAACAAATTGCAGTTATCAAGGATGAGAAAGAAAACGGAGAATTTGCTAATTTAGTACTGCGAGCACCACAAGTTGGGACGATAATCGAGCAAAACATTTCCACCGGTAAAATAATAGGAATAGCGGAGAGTCTCTATACAATCGCTGATCTTTCAAATCTCTGGGTCTGGTGTGACGTTTATGAAAAAGACCTGGCAGTTTTGCATGAACAGTTTGCGAAGGGCGAACCCCTTCGGGCAGTGGTACATATCAAGGCATTTGCGGGAAATGAGTTTGAAGGTGTGGTGGATCTGGTAGGCAATTTGATGGACGAACATACTCGTACCGTGAAAATACGGGTACAGGTAAAAAATCCGGAAAGCAAGCTAAGGCCCGGTATGTTTTCCGAAGTGGAGGTGATTATTCCTAGGGAGGGACGTATAGCCGCTGTACCACGTAATGCTATCATGTCTGACGCCGGGAAAAACTTTGTATTCCAGCACTGGAAAGAAGACTTGTGGGCCCGCAGGGATGTCACTGTAGGTTCAATACATGGTGATTTTGCTGAAATACTAAGCGGCATACCAACAAGGGCAACCATAGTTACCGGCGGGGCTTTTATGCTCAAGAGTGATATTCTGCGAGAGAAAATGGGCGCTGGCTGCGCTGATTGACGAAAGGGACGAATTATAATGTTGGATAATTTTTTACACTTTATACTCAAGCAGAGGCTCCTTGTTATTATTGGCAGCTTCGTACTGCTGGTAGCAGGAATCATTGCCTGGAAAAACTTACCAATTGACTCTTTCCCGGATGTAACCAATGAGCAAGTTATGATTTTGACCGAAGCTCCCGGTCTTACCCCTGCAGAAGTAGAGAGACTGATAACCTACCCTATCGAGATTGGTATGGGGGGCTTGCCGGATGTCAAACAGGTACGATCTCTGTCCAAGACGGACCTTTCTCAGGTAATTGTCATATTTGAAGACCATATGGATACTTACTTTGCCCGTCAGCTGGTATTCGAGCGTCTTGCGCAGGTGAGAGAAGAGTTACCGGAAGGTGCGGAAACGGAACTTGGGCCGATTTCTACCGGACTTGGAGAGATATACCAGTATGTTTTAGAAGCCGGATTCTACTGTCCTGAACATAAGCAGGTATGGTCCGACACAGATGGAAAGTGCCCTAAATGTGGAACACATCTGGGCAAAGCCGAACATAGTCTTACGGACTTGAGAACCATTCAGAACTGGACAATAAGCCCGCAACTTCGCCGACTGCCCGGCGTAAATGAAATCAATAGTTTCGGCGGCTTTGTCAAACAATACCACGTAATTCCGGATCCTGCTTTGTTAATCAAATACGGTATTTCATTGGATGAAATCTTAAATGCTCTGGGGGCGAACAACTCAAACGCCCGGCTACGGCTATCAGCTCAAGATGGGAGCCACCAGCCTGACGGAAAAATGGAACGCCGGCGTTGGAAGTTTTGGCTCGCAGAACCACTTCATGCCGGGCCAGCTTAATGAATGGCTCTTCCACGGTCTAATTAGAGTCAAAGGAGTCCAAGACCACGAAACAATGTACACGCATCCACACTGTGATACTCATCCACCTGATCTTTGCAGGTACTGTATTGGGGGATGACACGCCGGGGCAGCCCGTTTGGCGACGCTTCGCTGCGCCGCGAAATGTCACTGACTGTGCAGGGAACTGGATTACCTGAAATTATTTTGATAATTATTATTCCATTTACAATCAAGGTTCAGAACTCAAAATAATAACGAATAAAAAAA
>CAZMZR010000160.1:0-4572 GCA_964570855.1 uncultured Pirellulales bacterium | reverse complement strand
TACCATCAAGCTAATAAAGAATTACTTAACTGATGCTGGGTACTATTGTAAGTTAATTTATGGGGATATACCTATTGTTACGGTGAGCGATGAAGAAACCAGAGAAAGAATTCGTGATGAATTTGTAGACGCTAATAGTGGATTAGACATTTTGGTAGCCAATCCCGCTGCTTGTGCTGAGTCGATATCGCTCCATAAAACATGTTACCATGCAATATATTACGACCTATCATATAATTGTGCCCAATATCTTCAATCTCTAGACAGAATTCATAGAGTCGGAGGTTCTGAGATAAATCAGGCTCATTACCATTTCTTACAATACGAAAATACGGTTGACCAAGATATAAAGGCTAACCTAGAGCAAAAGGCCGAGAAGATGTATGATATAATAGAAGAAGACTATGGTATATATTCACTCGATATGTTTGAAGAAGATGATGAAACTAAAGCTTATGAAAGGCTTTTTATAGAAAATGACATTTGAATTTGAAAAAGTTTCCATTCAACAAATAATAGTTTTTTCTGAAATTGTGAACGAGTCCTCTCTTCTACAGAAGGAATTTATCGAAAAGACATACCTGAGAAACGCCACACATTTTGACGAAACTGTTAAGTTTTTGCAAGAATTAGGCTTGATAGAAACCAAAGAAAATAAGGTAGCACTTAAATCCAAATACGAAGAATTCTTAATTGGCCTCAAGGAAGTCCGAAGACCAAAAGAAAAAGTCAAAAAGTTTATCATAGATTATTTTGTAAGCCGAAAAACTTCTTTTTCTGAGTATCTGAACGAGTTTTTTTCTCAGTTCCATTTTGAGAACAAACAATATGAATTTACGCCAAGTGCTTCTCAAAGACTCAAATATAGTGGACTGAGAAATTTTCTTATTGACCTTGAATTCATGTATCTGGATTCAACTGAAACAAAATATATCATAGCAGAAGCTTATTCATCAACTTATACAAAGTTTAAGCAATCTGGTCAGGTATCACCGGAAGAGTTTCTTAAGGCTCAGCAAAGAAAGGATGAAATTGGCAAAGCAGCAGAAATACAGATTATTGAGTATGAAAAGGAAAGATTGTCACTTTTTCCAGATTTGGCCGAAAAAATAGAACATACTACCCTTAGAGATGTTTCAGCAGGCTATGATATAAAAAGCTTTGATGGGAAATTTAATAACGATGGGAATCCTATCCGAAGGCACATTGAAGTAAAAGCGGTCTCACCTCAGGATTATGGATTTCACTGGACGAGAAACGAAGTTGAAAAATCTAAATATTATAATCAAGATTACTATTTATATTTATTGCCAGTCATAAATAAAGAAACATTTGACTTAAAAGCTCTCAAAATAATCAAGGACCCATACTCCAATATTTATGAGCAAGAGAGCGAATGGGATCGCACATATGAGGTTTTAACTTTCTCCTTAGCTCGAAAGTGCTCTAAATAAAATTCCTGAAGATATACAAAAAGAATGGACCACAAAGTTTTTATTCGCTACACTAACTCGTTATGGAACCTGATAGACTAAATATAATATATAAGGGAAACTGTGCAAAACAGTTATCAAAGGATTCACGCTTTCCTAATAATAGTATAGATCTTATTATTACTTCTCCTCCCTACGCAGATAGAAGAAAAGATATATACGGTGGTGTTCATCCCAATAAATATGTAGAATGGTTTTTGCCAATTTCCGAGCAACTCTATAGGGTGCTAAAACCAACAGGTTCGTTTATTTTAAATATTAAAGAAAATGTTAAGAATGGAGAAAGACAAACATATGTTTTGGAGCTAATCATAGCTCTTAAAAAACAAGGGTGGCATTGGACGGAAGAATACTGTTGGTATAAGAAAAATTCATATCCTGGTAAATGGCCAAATAGATTTCGGGATAACTGGGAGAGGTGCTTGCATTTTACAAAACAGAAAAAGTTCATAATGTATCAGGATGCTGTAAAGGTGCCAATCGGGAATTGGGCTAAACAAAGATTCAAATCGATGACAGAAAATGATTTTCGTAGAAGCATTTCTGGTACAAATAGTAAGTTTGGTAGGAATGTTGCTAATTGGTTGAACAAAAGGAAAGTTTACCCCCATAATGTTCTGGTTTTCGAGAATGAGCATTATATGGAGCCCGGGACAGTAGTACATTTATCTACGGAATGCAACAATCGTAACCATAGTGCTGTTTTCCCTATCGAATTGCCGAGTTGGTTCATAAAGCTATTTACCAAAAAAGGTGACGTAGTCCTTGACCCATTTATTGGTATTGGTACGACAGCAATAGCTACAATGTTGTTGGGAAGAAGTTATATAGGCATCGAAATTTCAGGCGAATATATAAAACGAGCAAGAAACAATATTCAACAGCTAAAAAAGTGCTATTAGGCATAGATACTTTGTAATATAGACCATCACAAAGAAAATAATGGTTGTCATCAATGAAACCATAAAGAACAAGAAGCAGATTGACAAAACAATCGCCGCCCCCTGCGGCCGGTCAATCCGGCTGCGGCCTGTCCTTCTCGTCAGGGCGGAACCTGCCGTAGCACTGCGCCGGGACAAGTAAAGAAAAGATAGACGACAGAAGCCAGAAGCCAAATTGAAAAATTTCACCACATACAGAATCTCCTGAATATCTCTTTATATGCGGCATCCCCAAAATTTAAGTTGAAAGTATCCTGCATAAACTCAATCAAAAACTCTTAACCAGCGATTCATAAAGATCAATTGGAAAAAAACCTCGTACGTAAAGCGCGTAGCTTAGCCACAAGTCCGCGCTTTACGTATAAAGGTATAAATAATTGAAAGCCGGTTTTATTTATGTTAATTTTTTGCACGTGATTGAATTAATCATTCGTGTTTAGTATATAGTTGATAGCCGTTAGTCTTTTCGGCCGGGCGATAAAATAAGAAAGATTGCTAATGAATGGGGAAACTGTAATAATCTATCGTAAAGAGTAAAAGTGCGTAAGGCAAAAGGGCATTCATACCATGAGAGGTCACTTTTATTATCTCATTTTACAAAGATAGAAAGGAGATTCATTATGAGAACATTGACTTTTGTTATAATTTTGGCATCGACCTGCATTCTGGGATGTGCCTCGCTCGAATCAAAAACCGAGAATGAGAAGGAGATTCCTCTTTCGCAGGTGCCCAAGGCGGCGGTCGAAGCGGCCCAGAAGGCCGTCGAGAATATCGCCTTGACGGAAGCCGAGGTCGAAGAGGAAGCCGGCCAGAAAGTGTATGTACTGGAAGGAACTGCGAACGGAATGGAGTATAAAATCGAAGTTACCGCCGACGGCAAAATCATCGAAGTGGAGCATGAAGACGAGAACGAGGACGATGATTAGATAGGCCTGACGAGTGTGACTGTTATAAGACTTGCAGCTTGCAGGAGTGTTTCAGGGGAGTGTAAACGGGAAATCCCAAATCATACGAGTTAAGGAGAGAGCTATGAAAACAATTCGACAGATTGGTTCGCTGGCATTTGTATTGGGGCTGTTTGTTACCATATTTGCCGGAGTGCCCTGGCATGTGATAGTAGCCGACGACCCGGTCGTACCGTGGTGGCTCAGGATAGCAGTATTCTGCCTCCTTGGCGGTATCCTTGTGGTCCTGCTGACACTGGCTCTGGAACAGGGCAAATACAAAACATCTAAGGATGAGCTTGTTGTCGATCAGTCCCAGCAGGGTGTTTTACTTCTAAATTCTACAGAAGTACCCGGCCGAGAGGTCACAGAGATTTTAGGTCTGGCTCAGGGCCATACGGTATTTGCTATCTGGCTCGGCAAGGACCTATCCGCCATAGTCAGACTTATCCTTGGCGGTGAATTGACTGAATACACGGAGATGATGGGAAAGGCCCGCACAATAGCTATTAACAGGATGATCGCCTCGGCGGCAGAAATGGGAGCGGATGCAATAATCAATGTTCGCTATATGACTACAAGTGTCGTGGGCAGTGCAGCCGAACTTTTAGTTTACGGCACGGCCGTCAAGCTCAGTGAATAGAAGTTAACAAAACAATCGCCTCTCCCTACGGCGGGGCAATAAAATAGTAATATGAGATACTTAATATTCTTTCTAATCTTGTTTTGTGCGGGCTGTTCTTCCGTCCCTAAGGTCGGCGGTCTTGACCTTCATTTAGGTAAGCACGAGCACGGGCTATGGTACGATTCAGATGATAGACAATATGACCCGAACGGCTGGGGATTAAAGTTTTCTATACTCTATGGCAAGCTGGTTGACCCTTACGGCAAATGGGGCGAAAATCCATGGGAGGGTGATAAACCAGTTTTTGTCCTTCGCAGTCCGTTTATCATATTTCCATATATCTCAATCTCTTTGGGTGAATACGGTCTTTATCTGGGCGTTAAGCCGTATGAGGTCTGGGCGCCGAAACATTTGGTATCTGACAGTTACGGTCCGTGGTGGAAAGATGAAGTAGGAACAAAGAATGATCCGGCAGAGTTTTTGTGTTTTACAGCAAGTATGAGACGTACACGCTGGAAATAAAATGAGTAAGAAGGCTATATACAGACATAAAAAAAGCGGGGATTTGT
>CAZMZR010000159.1:2265-4587 GCA_964570855.1 uncultured Pirellulales bacterium | reverse complement strand
ACAATGTCAGGATCCGCGCTAAAGCGTTCACGCCACAATCGGTCACTTAGTATCGCCACTTTGTTTTTGCCGTTCTCGGATTCGTCGCTGCGAAATACGCGTCCCAGCGCAACCTGAGAACCAAGTGTCTCAAAAAAATTCGTACTAACCCGTGCTCCGGTCAAAGCTAATGGTTCTCCCTGACCTGTCAGATTCAGGCGATACTCAGTCTCAAAGGCAGCAAGCCCCTCAAACACCGTATTCTGCTGTGCCCAGTCCAGATAATCCGGTCCGGAACAGCTCCCCGCAGGGCCATGGTCTATAAAAGATTTTTGTACCATTACCAAACGTTCCGGATCATCAAAAGGCAGGGGACTCAACAAAACACCCTGGATTAAACTGAATAAGGCAGTATTGGCACCAATACCTAATGCCAAAATCAATACAGCTACTACTGTCAAGCCGGGTTTCTTGCATAACATGCGGAGTGCATATTTGATATCGTTCAGGAGAGTTGTCATTTTTCAATTCCGAGTTTCAGCTATGGTTTTAAGTTTCAAAATTTAAAATTTTTCTATTTTAGTCGAATCCTGTCATGTTCATCCCATTGCGACATATCCGAGAGGATGATTTCTTCGTCGGGTATTAAACCTTCTATGACTTCTATCGTACTTACCGAGCTGCGTCCGAGCTGGACGCGTGTACGCATTGCATATTTACCGTCTTCAACCAGTTTGAACAATTCTACAGTGCTTTGGCTGGATGCGAAAACCGGTCGGCCTACATATATTATGTCGTTCAGGCGCTCGATTTCTATCGTACCAACTACGGATAAATCCGGCCTGGCTCCTTCGGGTAGTTCGCCGTTTAATTTGATATCCACCGTTACGTTGCCCTCCATGACTGTCGGATCAATACGTGTTACCGTTCCGGAAACAGTTCCGTTGTACGTATCCACCTCTGCAGATAAGCCGATAATCACATCACGGGCCTGTACTTCCGGGACCTTTAACTGAGCTTTAAGTTTTTTTGGACTTGTTATCCTTGCCAGTATTGCTCCTGCCGAGACCGACTGGCCCAGCTCTATCTTATCCCTCACAGATGCCAGAACACCGGCCGTGCCGGCACGCACGTGTAAAGATTCGATCTGGTTTTGTCTTAGATTAAACAAAGATTCGGCCTGATGTAAGCCAGCCTCCGATTCGGCCAACTGTGCAGGACTGGTCTGGTCACGAAACATAATCAGGCGTCTTTTATTGAACTCCAGCAGTTTTTCCTGTTCTTCCACGCTGGCCTGGGAAAGCTCAAATTCCAGTTCGGAAATCAGATCATCATCGTATTGTTTTTTGTTCACCTGTGCCCTGAGTTTATATTCCCTCAGAGAGGCTTCCATCTGGGCGATATTGGCTTCCATACCCAATAATTGGTCCTGCAACTGGGTTTTTTGAGCATCCAGATGTGCTTTTGCCGAATTCAATCGAGATTCGGCGTCCAGCCACTCAAGCTCTAATTCAGGATTGCTAAGCTCTAAAATAACGGTATTAGCATCCACTACCGCACCGGGTTCGACCAGAATCTTCACAACACGTCCCGCCACCGCGGCAGGTACGACTAATACGTCCTCAGAAACCAGAGTCCCAACACCTCTAACCTGGCGCAACATCGGACCTCGTTTAACCGTATCGATCCAGAGTGTACGCCTGTCAACAGATGGTGCGGCCGGTTCCAGACGAGAAAGCCCCAAAGTTGCCACAGCCAGTATGACTAAGGCGGACGTGATATAAAGCCCTCTGCGAATCCAGCGTTTTCGTTTTATATTTTTTCGTTGTATATCCATGCCGTCTTATTTAGCAACTGCCATGCCAGATATTTATATTAATGAAATCCCTTATAATGACCGAAATACAGCGTTTTTTCATATCTGCAGGTCTTGGAACGGATTTGATTGTGTTCGGTTCTGTGTGTTCTGCGCCCGATAATGGACAATTTCTTAGTAGTATGTGCTGTAATATAATTATGGCTGATTGAAGCTGTTAGGATTATCGGGATGGATTTCAATGAATTGTCTTTCATTGCTCACAAACTGGTAATATTACACATGAGGGATATTCGTTATTAAACCAAAGAAACATTTTTTTTGTATAGCGTTCCATTTTTGCACCTTTGCCCATTAATAAGCCCATATTTAATATAGTCGCAGCAGTACTCAAATTATTGCATTTTCATAATGTATGAAACGCATTTTAGTTACAGAAAAATGATGAAAATATTATTGCTTTATTTATGAAATAGCGATTTGACTTGAGTTGTAGATATTAAGTGCCTTGATGAGTTCGGTTGCCT
>CAZMZR010000159.1:0-2165 GCA_964570855.1 uncultured Pirellulales bacterium | reverse complement strand
AGGACGTCGGGTTTATACACTTTTTCCGGCCAATCGGCGGGATCGACCTCTTCAAATGCCACGGACACGGATTTGTCTTCACATTTGGCAATTGATATTACATCCTTAGTAATTGCATACGCCAGTTGTTGTTTCTGCTGTTCTGAGCGTCCCGGATAAAGTTTTACAATGATATGCGGCATTTTTCATTTCCTTAAATATTCTATTTAAAAAAATTAAAAGTAAAAAACTCTGTTCGTTGTCCTCTATCGACTGTTGTCCGCCTTCCATTCCATTTTCAACAGGCTCATCATGTGACAGTTCCAGTATTCACCAACGGCCCGCGCAGATTGTCTCAATGTGCCTTCGTAAACAAATCCGGCCCGAATATAACATTGAACAGCGGGTATATTAAAATCGAATACTCCGAGTCCAATCCGGTTCAGACCGAGTTGTTCAAAACCAAAACGCACGGCCTGTTTAACCATAAACTGGCCCAGTCCCTTGTTGCGACTGCGAGGATTTACTAAGACACGTGAGAGCATGGCCGAATCGTACGCGAGTTTCAAATCCGATATTTCACAATAACCGACTATCTTTCCGCGTTGACATAAAGCAAAAGGGTAAAGATCCGGGATCGCTGTCTTGGCGGCCTTGAGATGTTCGCGAAACTGCTTTTGCGTCAGAGGCCAGAAAAATGTCGCCCCTGCCCATTGAACTAAATCTCTTTCAGTTTTAATCCACGAAATAACATCTCTTATGTATTTTTGTTTGAATGGTACAAGTTCCATAATTTATTTTAACGATTTTCGGATTGCCCCTTATTTGCCGCGATAGGAAGCCACAAACACGCACGGCATCCTTTGCTGTCGGTTCTGTTTTCAAGCGTCAAATGTCCGCCGTGCGCTTCGGCGATCTGGCGGCTGAGGGTCAGACCAATCCCCGAACCATGCGTTTTGGTTGTAAAGAACGGCAGAAAGACATCTCTTGTTTCAATCAGGCCGGGTCCATCGTCATCTATCCATACCTGCAGGTGCTGCCCGTTAATCTGCCATCCAACCACCACTTCGCCGTCACTATCGGGTTTTGTCTCAAGAGACGCTTCCACCGCATTGGAAATCACATTTATCAGTAACTGGTCCAATTGACCTTGGTCCGCTTCAATAGTCAAATCAGGTCCCGGTTGAACGACAACCTTTAGACGCGTTTCCAGGCTGATTGCGTGCTGAATCCATATACGCACATTTACTTTATCGAATACAGGATCGGGCAGACGTGTAAGTTTCGTATATGATGCGATGAACCGGCTTAATTCTTCAGAGCGGGAGGCGATAATCTCCAGTCCTTCTAATACATCGTTTTTGAATTGAGATTGATTCGTATTTTTTCTAACCTGGTCCTGCAGGGTTTGTGCCACCGACTGGATTGGGGTCAACGAGTTATTAATCTCGTGACGCATGATTTGTATCAGTCGCTTCCATGCAAGGCGTTCTTCCTCGTGAAGAGTACGTGTCAGGTCGGACAGAAAAATTAGCTGATGCGACAGGCCTTTTTCTCGATAAGTAGTCCGGCGTAATTCCCAGCGACGTACACCTATCGGCAGTGCCAGATCCACCACACGTGGGGTCGCTCCCTGCAGACAGTCTGCGAGCCCTAAACTTTTTGCTTTATGTCCAAGAATATTTTCGTTGCTTTTACCCAAGACCTGTTGGCCGCTGTCGTTGACCAGACATATGCGGCCATCCTGATCGAACCCAAACATGGCGACATCTATTTGTGCCAGCGTTTTACGCAAAAGTGCGGTCGTCTCAACCGCCCCGAAACGCTGCTCCTGCAGAGAGCGAGTTAATGCGTTGACTTCGAAAATCAGATCACCAAGCGCATCATCGCGGTGTGCACCACGAAGTCGAAGGGAGTAGTCACCTTCCCGCAGCGCTTCCAGCAGGTTTGTAAGCGTACGCAGGGGGTAAACCACTCTGGCTTTGAGGCCAAAAGCAAATCCAATCCACAACAGGAGAATCAGGACAGTTAACGTTACTTGCGTCTGAAGTGAGTAGTCGCCCGCCCATACAAACCACAACGCTATCAAGGACCCTGCAAATCCGCTAACTAACGACCGAACCAGAATTTGGCGTTCGAATCTCATCTTATTGAATCTGATATTTTTCTATACGCCGGTACAATGC
>CAZMZR010000158.1:0-4816 GCA_964570855.1 uncultured Pirellulales bacterium | reverse complement strand
AAAAAAGGAAGCCCCCGCTAGAAGGAGGAAAGGTGGACAGCAGGGGCTTTGCACAAGCAAAACTATTATATTTTCACATTTACGGGTGTATGTTGTCAATTGTGGGAACTACGTATTTTTTAGTAAAAAACATGAATTTTTATGTAAAAGTCGGCATAATAGTAAAATTGGATATATTTTACCTTGAATTGTTTTGACAGACCCGTAAAAAAAGGCCCCTGCTTTACAGAGGAGAGGGTAGTATAAAGCAGGGGCTTGAATGATAGTGCATACTCGATACACTATCATGCCTCCTTCGTGTATTAATATGTTCTTTCGTGCTATAGTAGAGTGCCACCTGTGATTATATATGTAACGATTTTTACGCATTTAACGATTTTTCACATAATACCACGCAATGATGGCCCACACATTAAAGGTCCATGTTAAAAATGTAGCAAAAAGTGTCTATTTCGACCGACAAATGGGGATTTTTCAAAAGCGTGAAACCAATTCTCCTAAAGTAACCACATTAATGAGTCGATTTTTCAGTTGGGATGTAATTTAGGAGCAATTTCATGAATGACACCAAAAACAGAAGAAGAGAGGAAAGACTGCAGTATCAGTGGCCTGTCTGGTTTGCGGAGGATTTTCAAAAAAGTCTGTCTGAAGGACTTATGGTCGATGTTTCCAGCGGGGGTTTGTCATTCATGTGCAATGTAGATGAGAATTGTCCCCAGGTTGGCCAACAGTTGGCTACCCGCTTTAGTATTCCAAGTAGTGAAAAAGAAAATTCCCTGTCTATGACAAGCTTTACTCGAACAGGCCGTGTCCTTAGAGTGGAAACGGTAAATGCAAACCTGCGTCAGGTAGCTATTCAATTTGATGAACCACTATCATTAAAACCATGTGAACAGGCCAGCATTGATAAGATGTACGGCAAGAGCACGAACGGGTAATTATATTTAAAGATCCAATTAAAAGCTTTTAAGTGTTCAAGGATGGAAGATAAAAAAACAGGTTATAAAAAAAGCCCCTGCTTTAATATACCCCCACATCCACAAAGCAGGGGCGAAAGTATCCGAAAATATAAATTTCTATAGTTAAGTGCCATCTTTGACCCCGTATATAACGTTTTTTCCATAATTTATAACAGATATAAAGCATATAGTGTTGACACTCTCCGGCATGTCCCCCGAAGACCATACCATGGCGGATAAGAGTGTATCCGATATTATTTTTAGTGCTTAACTCGACCGGCTATACAAAGGACATTTAAGTGCGTTTCAGTGATCTTGAGATGTCCGGCGAGATTTGCGAGTAATGATGTTATACTGTTATCTCTTTACCGTCCAATACCGCCCGAACAATCGCGGCTATCTCCTGCCTGCTGATGGGCTTGGTAATAAACTCTTTTATTCCTATCTCCTTGAGTTCATCGGGCCGGACATTCTCCGGAAATCCAGAACAGAGAATCACCGGGATGTCGGGCCGGATGGAAATGAGCTTTCGGGCAAGTTCCGTGCCGGTCATGTTCGGCATGACCTGGTCGGTGATGACAAGGTCGAACTCATCGGGTTTCTCCTGAAATGCTTCCAGTGCATCAATGCTGCCGGTCTTTGCAACGACGGTAAATCCGAGCCGTTCCAGAATTTGCCCCGTCACGTCAACCATCATTTCCTCGTCATCCACCAGAAGCACCACCTCTTTTTTACTGCCGGCCGGCTCCGGCGACTGAGGTTCCTGAACTTTGTCGCTTTCGAGCCTGGGCAGGAATATGTCAAAGGTAGTACCTTCGCCCGGCTTGCTGGTGACGGCGATTGCACCATCATGGCTTTTAACGATTCCATGCACTACAGGAAGCCCGAGTCCGGTGCCCTCGTTCACCTTTTTCGTGGTAAAGAACGGCTCAAAGATACGTTCCATTATTTCTTTTTCCATTCCACAACCGGTGTCGGTGACGCTGAGCTTTACATAGGAACCCTGCCTGAGATACTCGTCCCCGACTCTGGTCTCCGATTCGAGCTCGACGTCCTCAAGGCCGACTTCCAAAAGACCGCCCCCCCGGCCCATCGCGTGTGAGGCATTGGTACACAGATTGACCAACACCTGGTGCATCTGGGTCGGGTCGGCCAGAACTTTACTGGAATCCGCGTGAATCTTACGGCAAATCTTAATAGTGGCGGGCAACGAAGAGCGAAGCATATCGAGCACTTCTTTAATAATGGAGCTGATTAGCACCGGCTCCTTTTTTTGCTCCTGTTCGTCCTTGCGGCTGAAGGTCAATATCTGCTTGACCAGTTTTGTCGCGCGGTTGCTGCAGGAGAGTATCTGCTCGAGATTGTCCCGCACAGGACTATCGTCCGGCAGGTCATCGAGTGACAATTCCACGTAGCCCTGCACCGCCGCCAGAATATTGTTGAAATCGTGGGCAATACCGCCGGCCAGGGTCCCGATGGCTTCCATCTTCTGCTTCTGGCCGAGCTGAAGCTCCAGGTCCATCTTTTCCCTCTCGGCCTTTTTGTAATTGGTAGTATCAAGGCCGTAGGCATTCACATAGCCCGAATCGACAATCGGCTGTAAAGTAATAAAGAAAGTATGGCCGTCATCACAGTCCAGCTCGAACGTCGAACCGTTACCGGAGGCGTAAACTTCTTTTACTCTGGCACTCCACGGCTCCGGCAGAGACCGGCCTTCCTCTACCTGCCAGGTCCCAAGCACCGGCGAACTGGCATCATTGGCGTAAAGAATCGTGCAATCCTTCGATATTCTCAAAACGGGATTGGGATCTTCGCTCGGAAATTTGGCCAGGTTCCGGACATCCTCAATCGCTTTTCTACTTTCGGTTATGTCACGGATTATCCCCTGCACAATTTTATTCTCGTCCACCACCATCGTCGAGAATGCGATAGTCACCGTCCTGGTCTGTCCGCTTTTTGTTAGGATTTGGGCCTCGATATTGCTGTTGAGATTCTTACTGGATTCGCCCAACAAATTTCGACAGGATTCAACCTTGTCCTCGGGATAAAGCGTTGTATGATGCTGTCCGATGATTTCGTTTTTTCTTTTTCCGAAAAGCTGTTCAGACGCCCTGTTGCAGTTTGTGATAACACCGCTTTCGCCGTCTATCCACACGATTGCATCCTGCGCGTTGGCGAATGCAAGTCTGAATTTGTTTTCGCTTTCCCTCAACGCCCTGTTGGCCTGTCTTTGCCCGGTTATATCGGAAATAATATGAACAGCCCCGGTAAGATTCCCGTCACTGTCGATTAAAGGCTCTACCTTAATATTGAACCAGCTATCACCAATCTGGAAATCCGTCGCCTCGCTGCGGCGGCTGTGAAGCATACGCGAAAAAGGACATTTCTTTACCGGTTCCGACGAGCCGTGAATCAGCTCGCAGCAGCTTTGACCGAGGATCTCTTCGTACGGCTTCTTCAGAAACCGTGTCATCGCCCTGTTACATTGAAGTATTTTACCGCCTTCTTTACCAATGATACAGACGCCGTCGGTAATAGCATTGAAAGTCTCCTGCCATTCCCGGCCAAAAGCACCGGTTTTCTTTTTTGTCCCCACGCGTTCGTAAAGCCGTTTTCCCGCCTGCTGCACAAACAACAACGTCAATACAATCACCGGCAGGATTATACCAATCGCCGCAAGGGCCTTTTGAACGTTCCTCCAGTGCATGTCACGCCGCTCTTTCAGGATATCGCGGACATTGGTTATGAACGTTTTCATTCCCCTGTTGTACGCATCCTTCTGGTCCTCATACTCCGTATCCTTTAGTAAAACGGCGGCGTAGGAACTATTGCCCCGGCGTATCAAATCGATAATCTTCTTTTCCATTGAAACAAGTTTATCGTCGACAAAGGCTGCTAAAACCGCATCCGCACCGATGGCATTTTCAGAAATATCCCAATCCTGCTCGACTCTCGGTTTTATCCTGGGGCTGAATTGTTCGTAGCGGTTGATCCACTCCGTATCGCCGGTCGCGGCGGCCATCTTCAACGACATCGTGAGCACTTCGTCACGATGCATAAAAGAACCTTCCATTGTCACAATCTGTTCGAGCTGGTTTTCGGTTGCTTCAATCAGTATGTACGACTGCCAGCCATGCCATGCAGGCATTGCGACTATCGCCGCCGGAACAAACAGGAAAAACACCCATATCTTCGGATTGAATAAAGCGGCAATCCAATTGCGATTACGGGGTGAATTTTGAACCGGTTTGTTAGCTTTCATACGTCTTTCCATCTGGTACTCTTTTACTCCCGTTGTTCCCGCCGATTCTGTCTGCGTATGTAAATATTTCTTCGGTTAATCAATCACATAATTCTCATTCGAGTGCAGCGGCACAATATCCGCAGCGCTGCGTTTAAGAAACACTTCGAGCACCTGCTCCTGGTGAGCATCTGTTTTTCGTCTATAGAGTCACATTTAAAATATAATTAATATATCGTGCTAAGAAAGCTCGTAAAACCGAGGATAATCCAGGAACCGGTAAAATCTTCTTTTCGGCGCAATTTAAGCGGTTTGCAGGCGCTAATATTGCTTTTTTATTGGCCGCATTTTTATAATTATCAGCACCTTTTAATTTCTATCGGACGAAGTTTCCACGTCCAATGCAGAAGCACGCAATGGCGGTTTTTCATCCGAAAATGAATTATTCCACTACTAAGCCCCCATATATACAACGCAACCGCCAAAGGTCGGATGAATTATCCGAACAAAAAGGAAAATGTACTCCTGCTTTAGTGTCCCCCTGTTCGAATCACTCGTTTTAATGGGCGATACAGGACTCGAACCTGTGACCCGCTGATTAAGAGTCAGCTGCTCT
>CAZMZR010000157.1:0-4949 GCA_964570855.1 uncultured Pirellulales bacterium | reverse complement strand
CAGTAGGCCCCGTAGCGGACAATCTTCGTATTACCGAGATTATGTATCATCCTCAAAACGACCCGAATGAAGAGTTCGTTGAGCTGACCAATATCGGGGACGAGACGATCAATTTGAATCTGGTAAGATTCACCAACGGTATCGATTTTACCTTCCCCAGCCTCGAATTAGCTCCCGGCGAATACGTAGTGGTAGTCCAGGACGAAGATGCTTTCCAGGCCCAATACGGGACGAATATAACTATCGCCGGCCAATATACCGGCAGACTGAACAATGCCGGTGAAAAAATCGAGCTTGTAGATGCCGTCGGCCAGACGATTTTGGAGTTTGACTATAAAGACGGCTGGTATTCGATAACCGACGGGGATGGCTTTTCTTTGACTATAATAAATCCTGCAAATCCCGATCCGAACAGTTGGGGCGATAAAGCCTCCTGGCAGGCGAGTACAAACATCGGCGGCTCACCCGGCTGGAATGATTGAAGGGCTAATCCATAAAGCGAATCAGAATATCATCTCTATAAGTTTCTTCGGTTCGATTCTAAAACTTGAGCCTTTTCCCTGAAAGAAACCATGTTCATCAATCAGATGAATATTTAAATCCGACCATCGGATAGTGTCACTTGTATTTACACGCCTGAGGATTGTGATTCTTTTTACGAATCTGCCGGAGTGCGGCCAGGGACAGGGTAAAAATCCTCTGGCTTCATCTATCTTTGCTTGAAGATTATCGTCTATTCGCATCCATGTTCCCAGTCCGGATTTTGCAGTATCGGTGATTTGCTGCATACGACCGGCCACCTGCTCGCTTGTCAAACCGAATCTTGATAGTTCATTTGTATCCGAATCGATAATTTCCGAAACGCTGCGGGTGTCATAACCCATGAATCCGCCGGCAACCAGCTTTGAAGACCGCAGCATCGTCTCAAGTTTTTTATTTTGGGGTGACTCTTTCATTTTCATCCCCTGATTCTGTTATTCGAATTTATCATAAAATGTTTTTTCCTCACTCATTCCGAGTTCGAGTAGGACTTTTATTGCCGCTTCGATCATTCCCGGGCTGCCGCAAAGATAGGCTTCAGACTTCGTTGCATTCTTCAGATTTCTTCGGACCGCATCTGTTACCAGACCTTTTTCGTATTCGAGATGACCGGCGCCATTTGGCTCGGACAACACCGGCACAAAGTGAAAATCCGGCAACTGTTTCTCGAATTCTTTCATTAAATCGAGGAGGAACAAATCCCGCGGCTGGTTTGCGCCGAAAAAGTAGGTGGCCTTCCTTTTGTTTTGTGTGTTTTTCATCTGGTGCAACATGCACTTAATCGGCGCCATCCCCGAGCCGCCGGCGATAAAAACTATTGGAGCATCCGTTTCGGAGAGTCTGAATTCGCCATAAGGCCCGTTCATTTTAACCTCATCACCGACCTTGAGATATTCGAAACAATACGTTGTACAAATTCCTCCCGGAACGAGTCGAATGATCAAATCAATTAGGTTTTTTTCAGCCGGATCGGATGCTATTGAATAAGCTCGATAAACTTCTTCACTGCTTTTTTTGTAAGCCGGAGCTTGCAATTGGACATATTGACCGGGAATGTAATCTATCGTCTTTGGCTCGATAAGCTCGAACCGGAACAGTTTTATATCGTATGTTAAATCCGTAATCTCCGTACATTTGCAGGTATATTCACGGATGGCAAAAAGCTCTTTTGGTATTTCGATTTTCAAGTCGCCGCGCACCTTGACCTGGCAGGCGAGTCGTACGTTCGATTGCCTCTCGGTTTCATCAAGAAATGGTTCTTCGGTCGGCAGCAGCGGGCCGGCTCCTTCGAGGACCTTGAGCTTGCACAGTCCGCATGTGCTTCTGCCGCCGCATGCGCTTGGAATGAATATTTTCTCAGAGGCCAGCAGTGAAAGCAAATCTCTGCCGCCTTCGATATCAAGCTCCCGCTCATCGTTAATCATAATACGACACCGGCCGTAATCATTCAGGTAGTGCTCGGAAATAACCAGAACTCCGGCCAGAGCAGCGCCGATCAGGCTGACAACTATAACCGCTGTAAATATTGTTAGAATCATTCCAAGCTCCGACGGTCGCCGAAATTAATTCCCCGATAGAACACCGGTAAATCCGATAAAAGCCAGTGCCATCAGACCTGCGATAATCAGTGTAATACCCGGACCCTGCAGGCCTCTGGGTATCCGGTCGTTTGCGAGTTTCTGCCTGATACCGGCCATTGCTATGATGGCAAGGAACCAACCGATGCCGCTGCCCAGTCCGTATCCGAAAGTGACAATGAAACTGTATTCACGAATCACCATAAAAAGCGAAGCTCCGAGGATGGCACAATTGACGGTTATCAAAGGCAGAAAAACGCCGAGTCTTTGATATAGTGACGGAGAATATCGCTCGATGACCATTTCGACAAACTGTACGAATGCGGCGATTATAATAATAAACAAAATGAAACGGAAGAAATGCAGATTGAGAGGCTCTATCACGTACTGATATGCAAGCCAGTTGAGCAGACAGGTCGAGGTCATTACAAATATAACCGCTATCCCCAGGCCGAATGACGTCTTGACTTCACGCGAGACGCCGATAAACGGGCAAAATCCGAGGAAGTAGCTCAAGAGGATATTCTGTGTGAATATGGCAGAAACAAAAACGATAAAAGCGTGAGATAACTGCGATGTTCCGTTCATTTTGCCTTGTCCTCCCCGGCTGTTTGAATCGACCTGAATATCCATATCACTATAGCCAGCATGAAGAAAGCCCCCGGCGGCATGACCATGATAATCCATTTGTCCCAGTGCGGTCCGCCGAAGTAGGGTACCGAAAGGCCGAGAAAAGTGCCCATACCCAGTATCTCGCGGAAGGTTGCTATAATCAGAAGGATAAATGTGTAGCCGAGTGCGTTAAAAAAACCGTCCCAAAAGGCTTTGCCCGGCGGATTGGAATTTCCGTAGGCTTCACATCTGCCCATGACGATACAATTTGTAATAATCAGACCGACATAAGGACCGAGGTTGCTGCTCATCTCCGGCCAGTAGGCCTTGAGTACGACGTCCACGATGATAACGTAGAAAGCGATAATCAATGTCTCTACCATCATCCGGATGCTTCGAGGCGTAAATTTCCGCAGGATTGAAACCGTGCATGAACTAAGAGAAAGAGTAAATATCAGTGCAACACACATTACAGCGGTATTGAGCACGAGGTTTGTCACCGCCAGAGTGCTGCAAATACCCAGGACCTGTTTGAACACGGGATTATTTCTCCAGAGTCCCTCTTTCGCTATTGACGTTTTATGTGTCTGCGCTGTTTTCATTGTTATTTTAAGTTTTCCCGTTCGGACATTTTAGAGAGCCATTCTTTCAATCCCATATTTATTATATTTTCCAGCCGGGTACTTGTCTGCGTGGCACCGGTGACGGCATGAACGTCGCTGTCGCCCAAAACGGCGCCGGGACGTTTTATGTTTATTGGTTCACCGTTGATTGCAATTACTTTATCGCGGAATTGCTCGGTAAAAGCGGTCCTGGCTATTTCCGCACCGAGTCCCGGTGTTTCATTTTGCTGATAGATGGCTATCCCGGTAATTGTTTTTTTGTCCGCCTTGATTCCGATAACGGCTTTTATCGGTGCCCAGAACCCCTGGCCGGAAA
The DNA here is from genome assembly GCA_964570855.1 of uncultured Pirellulales bacterium. GTDB lineage: Bacteria > Planctomycetota > Phycisphaerae > Sedimentisphaerales > Anaerobacaceae > JAFGPS01. The sequence goes on along the minus strand of CAZMZR010000157.1, from coordinate 1,281 downwards.
TCGGCAGGGCGTAAGCAACCGTTTGCCCGTTTTGACGCAGCACATAAGCACCCCCGGAAAATTCATCCGGTTCCTCGACTGATTCGGTAAATCGTTTATGTAATTCGAGCCGGCTTAAATTTTCCTCGTACAATCCCGGCAGGGCGGCCAGCACGGCTTTCTCAAAAGCGAGCTTTTCGTTTGCTGCGACTCTTTCACCTGTTGCCTGTGTAAAGCCGATGACTAACGTGCTGAAAAAAGCCGTCAGGCAAAACATATAAACAATAGGAAACCACGATTTTTTTCGTATCATTTTTACTTCTCGTTCTTCTTGCCGCCCGTGATTGAATGCACTGCGTAATCCAGTATCGGGGCGAACATATTTCCAATCAGGATGGAGAACATCAAGCCGCCGTTGAAAATGGAAAAATTCCTGATAACCGTCGTACACAGGGCGATGATAATTCCATAAATCACTTTTGCAGGTTCGGTCTTTGGCGAGCTTATCGGGTCGGTGGCCATAAAGAAGGCGCCGAACAAAAAGCCGCCACCGAGTACGGCTACCAAAGCCCCGGGGACAGGTTCGACGCCGGCCAAAAACAATACGTGATTAATAACGGCATAAGCTATGACAACCGAGAGAATGATGGTTCTGCTCGCCGTCTTCGTAACGAATAAATAAATGCCTCCGATTAAAATCAAAAGTGCGCCGGTGACTCCCATTGTCCCGCTGATGCGCCCGAAGAGCAGACTTTTAAGAAGGGTCGATTTTTCGACGGTGACAACCTGGTTCTTTTCGATATCGAATGGAATCTTTTTTACAGCATTATCACCGCTGCCGATTATGATATTTTTTGCCTTGAGATGTGCCATCGGTGTAGCGCCGGTAACCGCATCCGATGTGGCACTGCCATCTTGGCCGTGCAAGCGCGGGCTGGAAGTCCGTGCCACAGCCGTAGTCCATCTGTCAAGAGCGCCCCACGTACCGCTTGCAGCGGGTGACCAGGTAGCAGTTAAGGCTACCGGAAAACAGATATACACAAAACATCTGCCGGCCAGTGCCGGATTAAAAATATTCCGCCCGAAACCGCCGAAGACCTCCTTCGTGAACATTACTGCGAATACCACACCTATTGTCAGAACGTGAAGTGAAATTGTCGGCGGCATTATTAAAGAAAATATCGTTGTTGTAACAAAGACGGCTTCGCTTACAGGTTCGCTGCGAAGTCGAGTGAAAATCAGCTCAACGATAAAACCAACGGCTGCCGACCAGGCAATAATGAACAGACTTCGCCAGCCGAA
>CAZMZR010000156.1:0-4979 GCA_964570855.1 uncultured Pirellulales bacterium | reverse complement strand
GGACTGTGCTGCGATTGTGAGAACCGGCAAAATTGTGTTTTCCCAAAACCCGAGGGGGGAATCTGGCATTGTCAGGAGTATCAGTAGAATGAGACGAAAAGCTGTTCTTTCAAACGAGAATGATATCACTATGGAGCAAGAGATTGATACTAAGGATATCTTAAGTATCGTTGAGAAGCACAACGAGGATAGAGGTGGCCTTATTGCAATCCTTGAGGAAATCCAGACTAAATATGGATATCTTCCTGAAAAGTCGCTCAGAATAGTCAGTGACAGCACGCAACGTTCCCTGGTGGACGTCTATAGTGTTGCCACATTCTATCGCTCTTTCAGTCTTAAACCCAGAGGAAAGCATCTTGTCTGCGCGTGTCTCGGGACGGCCTGCCACGTTCGAGGGGCGCCAAGAATCGTCGATGAGCTGGAGGCACAACTTGGAATCAAAGCGGGAGAAACAACTTCGGATAAGGAATTTACATTTGAAACAGTAAATTGCCTGGGTGCTTGTGCTCTCGGACCGGTGGTGGTTATCGACGGCCACTATTTCTCGAAAGTCAGAAAATCCGGGATCAGTCGGCTCCTGGACGAAGCCCGGACGGGATTCGACAAGACCGAAATAGGCAAGGACAAACGCATTTTCCCCATCGCCGTAAATTGTCCCCATTGTAACCGCAGCCTGATGGACGACACGTTTACCATCGACGGCCACCCGTCAATAAAAGTTAACATTTCCTATGACCATAAAGATGGCTGTCTCAGGTTCTCCTGTCTATATGGTAGCTACAATGTTTCGGCAGAACTTGACGTCCCGGAGGAAACTATAGTGAAATTCCATTGTCCGCACTGTGGCGTGGAAATACCAAGCACATCCGATTGTGCAATGTGCGGGGCACCTATGGTGCCAATGCTGGTAGATGGTGGGGGCATAGTAAAAATTTGTTCACGCCGCGGCTGTAGAAACCATTCTTTAGATGTAGTTTGACAAGATCGAAGGGGAAAATTTTTTGACTCAATGATATGTGTGAGGTAGCAGAATGCTAAGACTATCTTCTGTAGATGAACTGAAAGAATTACGCAGCGTCCTTTTCGATGCTGTCGACGTAGATAAACCTTGTGTAGTCATTTGTGCAGGCACTGCCTGCCAGGCCAGCGGCTCAAATGATATCATTCGAGTCGTGAAAAGATACATTATTGAAAAAAGTCTGGTTGGTAAGGTTGCACTTCGAATAACAGGGTGTCATGGTTTTTGTGAAATGGGACCTTTCATTCTCACTGAGCCACAACAGGCATTCTATACCCAGGTCAAACTTGATGACATACCGAGGATTATTGACGCTCTCCTTTCAGGCGAATATGTCCATGACCTGCTTTACGAAGATCCCGATACCGGTCAGAAGTATCTATGTCGGGATGATATACCGTTCTTTAAGAATCAAAAACGCAGTATCCTGGGTGCAAATCCGAAAATAGATCCGATACGAATATATGACTACATAGCACAAGACGGATATTGCGCTCTGGAAAAAGTATTATCGACGAAAGATTCTCAGTGGGTGGTGCGGCAGGTCATAAGCTCCGGACTACGCGGCCGTGGAGGAGGAGGATTCCCCACGGGCCGAAAGTGGGAACTATTAGCTAAACAACCCGGCGACCGCGGTAAGTTCCTTGTCTGTAACGCCGATGAAGGCGATCCCGGCGCTTATATGGACCGCAGCGTACTCGAAGGCAATCCACACAGTATCATTGAAGGTATGCTCATAGGTGCTTACGGAACTGGGGCGACCGAAGGAATAGTATACGTTCGTAATGAATACCCCATAGCAGTCAAGCATCTCAACATCGCATTGCAACAAGCACGCGACATGGGAGTTCTGGGCAAGAAGATTCTCGGGACTAATTTTTCATTCGATATCAGGATGGTCAGGGGTGCCGGAGCGTTTGTCTGTGGCGAGGAGACGGCACTGATACGTTCAATCGAGGGCAAGATGGGGGAGCCGCGTCAGAGACCTCCTTTCCCGGTACAAAAAGGAATTGACGGCAAGCCCACCGCCATTAATAACGTGGAGACCTGGGCCAACATCCCGCTGATTTTCCGACTTGGTGCGAATAAGTTTGCAAAAATAGGCACTGAAAACAATTCCGGCACGAAGATATTCAGTCTTGTCGGCAAGGTCAGAAATACCGGATTGGTCGAAGTCCCGATGGGCGTGACCATCAAGGAAATTGTCTATAATATCGGTGGCGGTCCTGTCAGTAGAGCGAAAATAAAAGCGGTCCAGACAGGTGGACCATCGGGCGGTTGCATCCCCGCCGAGAAGTTTGATTTACCCGTAGATTACGACAGCTTGACCGAGGCAGGCTCCATAATGGGTTCGGGTGGTATGATAGTCATGGATCAAAACACCTGTATGGTCGATGTTGCCAAGTATTTTATGAATTTCCTTAAAGATGAGTCGTGCGGCAAATGTTATACCTGTCGAAAAGGCACACAGAGAATGTACGAGATTCTCGACGATATCTCCAGGGGTAGGGGGACACTCGGACACTTAGACCTTCTGAAAGAATTAGCGGAAGTTGTGAAGGATACAACAATGTGCGGTCTCGGACAAACCGCGTCCAATCCGGTGCTCAGTACCCTGCGTTACTTCCGTGACGAGTATCTACGTCATGTCGTTGATAAAAAGTGTGACGCTTTTGTGTGTAAAGATTTAGTCGGTGCACCGTGCCAGAGTGCCTGTCCCCTGGGCACCGAAGCCTGGCGCTATACAGCTCTCATCGAAAAGGGTCAGTACGAAGAGGCTTACAAGGTTATCAGAGAGCCTAATCCCCTCCCATCAATTTGCGCCCGAGTTTGTGATCGCAAGTGCGAAACCAGGTGCAATCACGCTGTCAGCGGGGGTCAGGGCATTGCAATTCGAGCATTGAAAAGGTTTATCACCGATCGTGTTGATCCTGCGGTTTATAAGCCTGTCAGAAAGCACATGGATATCGTCAATCCTACAAATGTAGCGGTCGTGGGAGCTGGTCCCGCCGGGCTTGCGGCAGCCCACTACCTTTCCCTGTCCGGTTATAAAGTGACACTCATCGAGTCCGAAAATCAGCCGGGCGGAATGCTTCTCAGTTGTATCCCTGCTTACCGTCTGCCACGTGAGGTCCTCGGCAGGGAGATGGAATCACTACTGGATGCAAATATCACACTCAAATGTGGAATTATGCTCGGACGTGACATCACTATCGACGAGCTGTTGAAGGATAATTTTAAGGCGGTGTTCCTCGCCATTGGAGCAGACAAGAGTTGGCATTTGGGTCTGGAAGGAGAAAATGTTAAGGGAGTCTATCCATCCATGCAGTTCCTCAAAGCGTTTAATTTGAGGGGCGAAGAATTAGCCAGAGGGCATGTAGGGATCATCGGTGGCGGCAATTCCGCCGTGGATGCGGCAAGGGTGGCTATTCGCCAGAAAAAAGTCAAAAGTGTCACCCTTCTTTACCGCCGAACGACCCAGGAAATGCCTGCTTATGCCGAAGAAGTTGACGCAGCTATAGAGGAGGGTATCAAACTTGAAACGCTGGTTTCCCCGGTTAAAATACGTTACATAGGAGCGGCCGAGGCCGAGGGAGTAAGAGTCGAAACTTTTGTATCACCGATAAAGATAGATTCCGAGCATGGACGCTTGGCTGATATCAGATGCATTAGAAATAAGCTGGGAGAGATGGACTCAAGTGGTCGTCGCAAGCCTATTCCCATTCCAGGTACCGAATTTACCATACCTTTAGACACGCTGATAGTAGCTATTGGTGAACGCCCGGACAGCGACTGCCTGACATCAATGGGGCTGGAACTTGGCAAGAGCGGCAGGCTCCACGTTGATAGCGAGAGCCTTTGCACAAAACGACCGGGTGTATTCGCCGGTGGAGACCTTGTCACCGGACCTAATACTGTCGTTGATGCCATCGCCGCCGGGAAAAAGGCGGCCGCAATGATAAATCTCTATCTGAGCGGCAAAGAGCTAAGAGAACCTCCGGAAATTAAACTACCAAAATTCTTCATAGAGCCCGCCGCAATCAGGGACGATGAACTTGAGGAGGCAGCAAGAGTAGAGCCTGCAACCATCTCTGTCACATCCAGGAGAAACAGCTTTGCCGAAGTGGAGATGGCCCTATCAGTCGAAGAAGCAACACGGGAGGCCCGGAGGTGTCTGAGATGCGATCTGGAGTTCACGCAGCCTAAGAACGATGGAGAATGTGAATTCGCTGAACTCGAGGAGAAATCCGTATGATTACTTTGAAGATAAATGGTTTGGATGTCTCAGTTGAGCAGGGCACTACTATACTCGAAGCCGCTGAGTTTTTGGGATTTCCAATCCCGACCTTGTGCCATATGGATGGATTGTCACCCTACGGTGCATGTCGGCTCTGTGTGGTTGAGATTGGAGAAGGATCCAGAGCAAAGCTGGTTTCTTCCTGTACTTATCCGGCTGAAGAGGGGCTCAAAGTGCGTACGGCATCGAATAGAGTGCTCAGAGCACGCAGAATGATTCTTGAATTGTTGCTGGCATCCTGTCCCCAGTCTAAAACTATTCAAGACCTTGCTTCTGCACACGGAATTCGCCAGCAGAGATTCCGACAGGAATACGAGGATTGCATTCTCTGCGGCCTGTGTGTGCGAATGTGCGCCGAACAAATGATGGCCAAAGCCATCGGCTTTCGCAACCGCGGCGAGAACAGAAGTATCGGGACACCGTTTGATGTCAAATCCGATGTTTGCCGACTCTGCGGCGGCTGCATGTATGTCTGCCCGGCCTGCCAGCTTCGCTGCACGTACAATGAGCCGGAAAAGGCAATCTGTGGCGGCTGCACGAATCTCACGCCACCCTGCTTAGAAAAGGAAAACTTTGACGATATGATGTGCTACATGGATCCCTGTGTAGCCTGCGAGATTGAGGTTAAAACCGAGAAGAAATAGGTAAGGCACGAAAGGAGCA
>CAZMZR010000155.1:3567-5058 GCA_964570855.1 uncultured Pirellulales bacterium | reverse complement strand
CCGTTCACAGGCTGGACCAGTGGACATCCGGCGTTCTTGTTTTTGCAAAAAGCGAGGAAGTCAAGGAGCGTTTGCAGGACCAGTGGAAAGACACGGAAAAGAAATATATTGCGGTGGTTTATGGCCGACCGGCTGAAAAAGAGGGGATTATCAGCTCATACCTAACTGAGAACAAGGCTTATAAAGTCTATTCCACAACTGATGCCACAAAAGGCAAGCTGGCACATACTGCTTATAAGGTGCTTAAAGAGACTAAGCAGTTTAGTCTGCTGGAGGTTAATCTTTTGACCGGCAGGAAGAATCAGATACGTGTGCATTTGGCTGATAAGGGACATCCGGTCGCAGGCGACCGTAAATATGGAAAAGACAAAGATGGGTACAGGCGTTTAGCGCTACATTCCCAGTCGATTTCCTTCAGACACCCCACCGGCGGCGAGCAGATGACTTTCGAGGCCAAAGTGCCGAGTTATTTTCACAAGCTGATGGATAATATAGTCTGACCCCGGTTTATGTACCACATTTGGTTAGAGAGATATCCACATTTAGTTCCATGTATTATTGAAGTGAAGGCGTAGCCGGAGCAATACATCCGGCCGTAAACTCAGAAGAGGTCATATCGTCCAGACCGCTGTGCGGACGACAGTTGTTATAACGTTCAGGAATTTAGGTTTAATTTTCATCGCAACAGTTGTACAATTAGTCTCTTATGAATGAAGACGTAAACAAGAAAATCGAGCGGTTGCGCAACCAGATTCGAGAGCACGACTATCTTTATTACGTGCTCAATCGGCCGAAAATCAGCGACCGGCAATACGATGAGCTTTTTGCCAAGTTAAAATCTCTGGAAGAAGCGAATCCGGAGTTAGTAACGCCCGATTCGCCCACTCAGCGCGTCTCCGGTCGGCCGCTCGAAGGTTTCGGAACCGTACGGCACGCCGTCCCGATGCTAAGCATTGATAACACCTACAACGACAAAGAGCTTGAGGCTTTCGACAAGAGAGTCGAAAAGCAGCTCGGCAGTAAGAATTATGATTATGTCATTGAGCCGAAAATCGACGGTCTTGCTATTAGTCTTCGTTACGAACACGGCAGGCTTGTCACGGCAGCCACTCGCGGCGACGGGCGCGTAGGTGACGATGTCACCGCGAACGTTCGCACAATAAAGGCGGTACCGCTTTTATTGCGCGGCGACGGCGGTGTTCCGGATGTGCTCGAGGTTCGCGGCGAAGTTTACATGCCCTCCAACTCGTTTGTCGAATTGAACAGGCTTCGCCCCGAGGCTGGCGAACCGGTATTTGCAAATCCTCGAAACGCCGCGGCGGGCTCCCTGAAACTGCTGGATGCCAGGATAACCGCTGCGAGAAACCTTTCGTTCTTCGCTTATGCAACCGGCCGGCTTTCCGAGCCTTTAGCTGATAATCATTATGATAGCTTGCAGAGGTTTAAAAAACTCGGTTTGCCCGTCAATCCCAATATAAAAAAAGCCGGTGA
>CAZMZR010000155.1:0-3467 GCA_964570855.1 uncultured Pirellulales bacterium | reverse complement strand
TGTGACGAACTTGCGGCGATAGATCAAATCGGGCCGATTATGGCACAGAGCGTTTACGATTATTTTCGCAATCCGGTAAATATGTCGGTTATCGAAGAATTGCTGGCCGCCGGCGTCACGCCGGAACGGACGGTGACGAAGCGTTCCGATAAAATGGCTGGAAAAACCTTTGTTATCACGGGAACGCTGGGAAAATTCACCCGCCAGCAGGCCGAACAGGCCGTTAAACAAATGGGCGCAAAGACGTCGTCGAGCGTGAGTAAAAACACAGATTTCGTGCTGGCGGGAGAAAATCCCGGAAGTAAGCTTGACAAAGCACGCAGTTTAGGTGTTAAAATAGTAGATGAAAAGGATTTTTTAGAGATGCTCAATGGTTGATATGTTAACGAAAAATGCGATCATGGCAGAGAGATACAAAGCGAAGATAAATGATGCCGACAGGTATATGCGGATGGCGTTAAATTTGGCCAGGCGGGGCATCGGTTTTGTCGAGCCGAATCCTATGGTCGGTGCCGTTATCACCAAGGCCAATCAGGTTATCGGCAGAGGCTGGCACAGAAAATTCGGCGGGCCGCACGCGGAAATAAACGCTCTGGAAGACTGCAAAACCCTGGGTGTAAATCCGCGAGGCGCCACTATGTATGTCACGCTTGAGCCGTGCTGTCACACGGGCAAGACAGGGCCCTGCACGAAGGCCATTATCGATGCAGGCCTGGCAAATGTTTTTATCGCAACGAAGGACCCGTCGGAACACACCAACGGCAAGAGTATCGAGCAGTTAAAAAAGGCGGGCATAGAAGTGCAGGTGGGCGCCTGCGAAAATGAAGCCAAGCTGCTTAATGCTCCTTTTATGAAGTTTGCCTCCACGAAAAAATGCTGGGTAGTATTGAAATGGGCTCAGACCATCGACGGCAAAGTGACAAGTGCCGACATAAGCGGCAAGCACAAGTGGATTTCCAACCAAATCAGCAGGAGAGATGTGCATAAATTAAGACGTCGCTCCCAGGCGGTATTGGTCGGCATCAATACTGTAATCGCGGACGACCCGCTGTTGACGGCCCGGCCGGGCAAAGGCAAATTGGCCACCAGAATCGTACTGGACAGCTTTCTTAGGATTTCCCTGGAGTGCAAGCTCCTTATGACGGCCAAAGACGGCCCCGTCTTAATCGTTGCGAGTCAATCCGCGGCCAAAGAAAATCCCTGGATTGCTCAGCAGGTTGTCAGCATGGGCGCCGAGCTGCTTACCTATCCGGATACGAAAGGCGAATCGAATTTATTTTTTCTGCTGAACGAAATGAGTAAGCGCGGGATCGCCCAGTTGCTGGTCGAAGGCGGGCCGACGGTATTGACCTCGTTCATCAGGGAAAATCTTGCCGATGAGATTCATGTTTATATCACACCGAAAATATTCGGCCGCCACGGCGGTGTCTCGATATCCGAATCGATGGCCGAGCTGACGAAGGTTGTTGGTTTGCATAATGTCAGTATCAAGCCTTTCGGTGACGATGTGAGGCTCTCCGGCCTGACGGAAAAAGCTCTTAAAGAACTTTCAATCCCGCTTTGAAAGCCCCTGTAATACCAATTGTGATTAAGATTTGCGCCAAATTCTTAGACGCTTACCAGTTTTATTATCGCGTCGAGTTCGTTCGGCGTTTTCATAAACGTTAAGATGGCTGATCAGGATCGATAGATGTCTCTTCTGTGGCCGATTTTGGCTATATCGATTAACAGCCTCTGGTCGTCGATGGAATAAACTATTCTGTAATCACCCTGCCTAAGACGGTATTGTTCCCTGCTTGAGAGCTTTTGTGAGCCGTGTGGTCTCGGATTTGCGGAAAGCGTTTGGATACGTTTGACCAGCTTACGCAGGTCTTTCACGGGGACCTCTTCCAGTTCTTTTGCCGCTGATTTTTTGATGGTTATTCTATATTTTTCCATTCTTCTTCAGCTTTTTCAGGACATTCTCGAAGGGCAGGCTCGATTCTTTCCTGCGGTCCTCAAAAGCTGCCAGGTCGATGGAATCCTCGGCCAGAGAAAGCTTGATTGCTTCCTGAACCAATTCAGACATCGATTGCTCTGTTTCCGCCGACTTTATGCGTAAAGCGTGATGCAAATGATTATCTATATAGAAAGTTGTTCTTTTTGTATTGTTTTTCATATATCACCTCATTATCGCTATTGTAGCATTATAATGTTTTGATGTCAAGATGTTTTTATGTTTTCCGGGTTTTAACCGTTTTTTTTCTTTGTGACAAGCGGGAAACCAGGACAGTTATGTGTAGATATACTCAATACGCCTGATTTAATATTTATCTGTTTTCCGGTGGACACGATACCAGTTTTATTATCGCATCGAGGTCGTTCGGCGCCTCTATAGGAGGATTGCTGAACAGGCCCTTATTGTCTTTGTGATAATTGACGGTGACATTAGGGTCTTTCAAAGGGTGGCCGGTCAGCACGCAGGCGATACGCTCGTCGGCGCCGATTAGGCCCTCGGCCCGCAGATGTTTTAGCCCGGCGATAGTCGCCGCCGAAGCCGGCTCACAGCCCAGGCCGTGCCTGCCGATAAGCGCCTTGGCATCGAGAATTTCTTCATCGGTGACTGCGCGAACGACGCCGTTGCATATATTAATCGCCCGCAGGCATTTTTTCAGATTCACCGGCCGGGATATTTCTATCGCCGATGCGCAGGTGTGCGGCGAGAAATTGCGGGCGGTTAAATCAGCATAATAATTATCGATGATTTCCTGGTCGACCCTGCCGTCGTTCCAGGAGAGTTTTTTATTATTGACAAGATCGGTCAAAGTGTCGGCCCCGGTCGCGTTGATAATCGCCATACGCGGTATTTTTTGGATCAGGCCCAATTCTTTAAGCTCAAAGAATGCCTTGCCGAATGCGCTGGAGTTGCCCAGATTTCCGCCGGGCACGATTATCCAGTCCGGCACCTCCCAGCCGAGGCCTTCGATGATGCGATACATTATGGTCTTTTGCCCTTCGAGCCGGAACGGATTCAGCGAATTGAGCAGGTACAATCCGAGCTTGCTGCAGACGCTTTGCACCTGTCGCATACAGTCGTCGAAGTCGCCGAGTATTTGTATTGTCTGGGCGCCGTAATCCATTGCCTGGCTGAGTTTGCCGAATGCGATTCGGCCGGAGCCGATAAAGACCGTGCATTTGACGCCGCAGCTTTGAGCGTATAATGCGACCGACGCCGAAGTATTGCCGGTCGATGCGCACGCACTGGAAGTGGCCCCGACCATTTTGGCGTGACTGAACGCCGCCGTCATACCGTTGTCTTTGAACGAGCCGGAGGGATTGAGCCCTTCGTACTGCAGGAACAAGCAGCCCGGCTTGACATCGACATATTTTGCGACGGCGTCGTTTTGCTGCAGGATGGTCTGGCCTTCGCCTATGGTCACTTTATATTCATCTTTGCAAAAGTTCAGCAGCTCGCGGAACCGCCACAC
>CAZMZR010000154.1:0-5061 GCA_964570855.1 uncultured Pirellulales bacterium | reverse complement strand
TTAAGCATTTGCTTAAGTAACATCCACTTTGCTCACTATGTTCACTCAGTGGCTGCTACCCGCCATTATAAGTATTTATACGTACAACTAAAAAAATAGTTATATAGCATCCAAAAATATCCGAAATCATATAAAAATAGAATGATTAATAAATAAAAGGGATGAGCAATATTATTGGTGATACTCCTGACGCATTAAAACGAGGTGCATCTTGAATCAAATCGAATTAATATATGTAAATTATCCATAGTTTAGTTTTAGACATAAATGGAGCTATATAAATACAAATCACTTCATAATTTCGAGTATGTTGCAGAAATAATCTGTAACAATCGTTTTTACGCCGCACAATATTATGACCTAAATGATCCAATGGAAGGTCTGTTTAATTGTGACGAAGGAACTAAGAAAGAATATATAGATGATATTAAAGAAGGAAAACAGAAACTTCGCATATGCGCATTTTCCAAAGATTTTCAAAATCCTCTTCTTTGGGCACACTATGCAGATGGATTCAAAGGAATCTGTATAAAAGTTGAGATAGATGAAAATTACCCAGATTTTGAAATAATGGAAGTGGAATATTCAGATCAAAGAATTTGCTTTAATAACAATGTTGCTCGTCTAAGACGAGAATTCCCCAGATTAATTTTACGCCAGAAAGCTGAAGAATGGTCTGTTGAGAAAGAAGTTCGCTTATTATCAAGTAATGAGTACATTCAAAACGGTACAAAAATAAAAAGCATTTTTTTAGGATTAAGAACACCAGAAATTCTTAAAAAAACTATAACTACGTTGGCTAAGCCTAATGTAGAAATTTGGAACACATCAATCGAAAGCAGAACTAATAAAATTGTAATTGGTGAACGATTCTATATTAAAAATAATGTACAAGCATATTTACCATTCATATAGATTATAGATCAACCACTGGTTTAAGTTAAGTCGTAGGATGGGCAGGTTTGCTGCCCATGCTGATTATTATTGTCCGGCAAAATCCTCGCCAAAATTTCCATCGTAATCATTCAATACTTTCTGTTTATAAAAACCGTCACGCACGAATCTATGATACGTTGACCAGGGCCAGTTTTCAACGGCCTTTACAATTCCATGTTTGACAGGAAATAGTAACCTCCACGGAATTTTGCCCGTCGATAATTTGTCATTCTGTTCTCAACGGTTAATTTAATAATAATTCAGCATGGGCAAATTAGTTCCTTAAAGACAATTTGCCCATCCTACATTTTTAAAATCCCAGATGAATTTTTAGCTCGCTGTTGATGCTCGGTATTTTAGCCGTAACCGGGTAATGAGCAAATGAAAAAAAGCGTTCAGGGGATAGGATTTAGGGTTTAATATTGCCTTTTTATTGTTTTTTCTCAAGCAGAGATTGTATTTGCTCGGTGAGAGCAGGAAGTTTTGCCTCGATTACACTCCAGACAGTCGCAGGGTCAAGACTATCGTATCCATGAACAAGTACATGACGAAAACCTATAATATTGCGATATTCCGGAATTTTATCGGCAACTTCCGGCGCTATCTTTTCCAACTGGATAAGGGCCTCACCGATAATCTGTAACTCGCGTTCCAGTGCCGAGCGAAACGGACGGTCATCTATATAATCATCAACCGTTCTTCCTTCAGTAAATTCAAGCAGAAACCGGCAACTGCCGAGCATATCGTAGAGATATTTTTCAGGCTCACGATGAGACATAAACTTGCTTCCTCGTTTGATTGACCTGCTTAATGAAATACGGATTGCGTAATCCACCCGGCTCGACCAGATCGACCGGGCGTGCAAACAACTTCTCCAAGGCACGATGCAGGTCGAAGTAGTTGTCGAACCGCCGTTGGTTTACTTTACTGTCGAATTCGACCAGGAAATCGATATCGCTGGACGATTCGAATTCGCCCGTAGCGGCTGAGCCGAAGACATCCAATCTCCTGACATGATACTTTCGGCACAACTGCGTCAATTCATTTTCATATTTTTTGATCAGGCTGACCATCGGTTTTAACTTTCCGGAAAGTTAACATATAACAATTATATACCCAGCTTACATATTCATCGTCCATTTTGCAAGAAATCTGAATAATGAAAACAGCACATTTTCCATAAAGGACATGAATTTTCTTTCTGTTTCTATTTGACGTCCTGGTTGAATTTCGATAAAGTATCCAGAAATCCTACCATAGGGCATCCCTAAGGGGACCTATAAAGTAAGCTGGGGGGGGGTATGAACTCGGTCGTCGCATCGAGCGTATAGCGTGCAAAGGAATACGAAATACCGACTATGAGAAATACGGAATGCCAAAACACAGGGACATTCACAAGATATTGATTATAGGCTCCGGCCCGATAGTCATCGGGCAGGGTTGTGAATTTGATTATTCCGGCACGCAAGGTTGTAAAGTTCTCAAGCAGCAGGGCTACAAAATTGTCCTGGTCAACAGCAATCCGGCCACCATCATGACCGACCCCGGCATGGCCGACAGGACGTATATCGAGCCTATCACGCCGGAGATTATCGAGAAAATCATCGCCAAAGAAAAGCCCGACAGCCTTCTGCCGACTCTTGGCGGACAAACGGGCCTGAACACCTCGGTCGCATTGGCCGAGAGCGGCGTCCTGAAAAAACACGGCGTCAAAATGCTCGGGGCGAACCTGCGGACTATCAAAAAGGCCGAAGAAAGAGACCTCTTCAAAAAGACTATCACCGACTGCGGACTCGAAGTGCCGAAAAGCGGATATGTTCACTCCTGGAACGAGGCGAAGAAAATCGTCGAGTACGTCGGGTTCCCCGCCATTATTCGGCCGTCATATACCCTCGGCGGGACAGGCGGAAACGTCGCATACAATATCGACGAATATGCAAAATATATCCAGTGGGGCCTGAACCTTAGTCCGAAGAACCAGGTACTTGTCGAGGAGTCGGTTATCGGCTGGAAGGAATTCGAGCTTGAAGTGATGCGGGACAGAAAAGACAACGTCGTTATTGTCTGCTCCATCGAGAACCTCGACCCGATGGGCATTCACACCGGCGATAGTATAACGGTCGCACCGGCCCAGACGCTCACCGATAAAGAATATCAGATTATGCGCGATGCGTCCCTGAAGATTATCAGGGCAATCGGCGTCGAAACCGGCGGCTCGAACATACAATTCGCAGTCAATCCCGAAAACGGCAAGCTATACGTGATTGAAATGAATCCTCGCGTCTCTCGCAGCTCGGCCCTGGCCTCCAAGGCCACTGGATTTCCCATCGCCAAGATTGCCTCGCTTCTGGCCGTCGGCCTGACCCTGGACGAGATTCCAAACGATATCACTAAGAAAACGCCGGCCTGCTTCGAGCCGACCATCGATTACTGCGTAGTGAAATGGCCGAGATTCACGTTCGAAAAATTCCCGAAGACCAATCCGGAGCTGACCGTGCAGATGAAATCGGTCGGCGAAGCGATGGCTATCGGCAGAACCTTCAAGGAGGCCTTCCAGAAAGCCATCAGGTCGCTGGAGATCGACCGTTATTCGTTAGACGGCAAGCATATAAAAGGCCACGCCAAAAATCTCTCGACGACCCGGTTGAAAGACAAGCTGCGGACATTCTGCTGGGACAAAATCTGGTACGTTGCCGAGGCGTTTAGAAGAAAAATATCCACCGAGGAACTATTCAATCTTACCAAAATCGACCCGTGGTTCCTGGACAATATAAAAGACATAATCAAACTCGAAGAGAAAATAAAACAAATCGGAAGACAGAAGACGGAAGACAGTCCACAGGATGCCTTACGGCAAGGACAGAAGGTTAAAGATCGGTCATCTGTCATCTGCAATCTGTCCTCCGGCCTTTTGAGAAAGGCCAAGCAGTACGGCTTCAGTGACAAGTATCTTGCCGAACAATTCAACGTTAAAGAGCCGGACCTGCGCAAACGCCGGACCGAGCTCGGTATAAACACCGTTTATAAAATCGTCGATACCTGCGGCGCCGAATTCGAGGCTGCCACGCCCTACCTCTATTCGACTTTCGAGGACCAGTGCGAAGCGAACCCGACCAACAGGAGAAAAGTAATAATCCTCGGCGGCGGGCCGAACCGCATCGGCCAGGGAATCGAGTTCGATTACTGCTGCGTTCATGCGGCGTTCGCACTAAAAGAAATCGGTGTCGAATCCATCATGGTTAACTGCAATCCGGAGACGGTCAGCACCGACTACGACACTTCCGACCGGCTGTACTTCGAGCCGTTGACATTCGAGGATGTCATGTCCATCGTGGAAAAGGAAAATCCCGACGGCGTGATTGTCCAGTTCGGCGGCCAGACGCCGCTCAAGCTGGCGGTGCCGCTCGAAAAAGCCGGTGTAAAAATCATCGGCACGTCACCGGATAGTATCGACCACGCGGAAGACCGCAAACGCTTCAACAAACTCGTCACCCGGCTCAATCTGCGCCAGCCCTTCAGCGGCACGGCGACAAATTACGACCAGACACTCAAAATAGCCAAAAAGCTCGGCTTTCCGTTGTTGGTCCGGCCAAGCTTCGTTTTAGGCGGCCGGGCGATGCAGATTGTTTACGACCAGAAGGAGCTAAAAGCCTGCGTCGAGCAGGCGTTCGAAGTCTCCGGCGAGCATCCCATACTGATAGATAAATTCCTCGACGACGCCACCGAGCTTGACGTCGATGCCATCTGTGACGGCAAACGAGTCGTCATCGGCGGGATTATGGAGCACATCGAAGAAGCCGGAGTCCATTCCGGTGACAGCGCGTGCTGCCTGCCGCCGGTGACAATCAGCAAAAAGATTCTGGAGCAGGTCAAAAAGCAGACCAAACAACTGGCCCTGGAGCTGAAAGTCAAAGGTCTAATCAATATCCAGTTTGCCATCAAGGACAACCAGGTCTATATCCTCGAGGTCAATCCGCGTGCGTCCCGGACGATTCCATTTGTCAGCAAGGCCATCGGCGTGCCGTTAGCTAAATTAGCGGCGAAAATTATGGCAGGGATGACTCTGGACGAGCTGAATTTCACTAAGGAAGTGCAACTCAGTCACTTCTCCGTCAAAGAGGCGGT
>CAZMZR010000153.1:0-5153 GCA_964570855.1 uncultured Pirellulales bacterium | reverse complement strand
ATAAAACGTTGTGCATGGAAGGTACAGGATAATTAAGAGCAATTATTGTTTTGGTGCGTTACCAGAATATCGGTTCATGATTTTGACCGTCCCTGGATTTTGGGATGGATATTATTTTATTTGTTTGAAGGAGAGTATTATGTACAAAAAACTGTTTTATTTAACCTCTTTTTGTCTGCTGGTCGGCCTGTTTCTTTCAAACATAGCCTACGCTCAAGATCAAAACCTTGTCGGCTGGTGGAAGTTCGATGAGACCTTCGGTGGCACTGCTTATGACTCGAGCGGAAACAGCAACAACGGTTTCCTTATGGGGAATCCTCAATGGGTCGATGGCTATAGAGACGGGGCAATCCAATTCGACCCGTCTGATGAAGATGACTATATCGAATTAAACATCGACTCGCTCATCCCTACTCTGAATGAGTGTACCTTTTCGATATGGGTGAACTGGGCCGGTCGAACTGGTCCGGATGACGAGCTGGGCTGGCAACGATTCATCGATATCGGCTCAGGTCAGAGTAACTACATCTATGTTTGTCCAAGCACGGGCACGACGAGCATGGCGATGCGCCTGGCCATTGTCAATGCCAGTACCGGCATATGGGACGAGTTCGATGCGAGCATCGGTATCCTACCTACCGGATGGCATCACGTAGCCGTTACCGTCAGTGAGAGCAATACGACTATGATTCTTTACGTAGATAATGAGATAGTCGGCTCAAAAACCAACTGCCGCAACAGTATAAACAATCTGGGAGAAACCACCAACAACTGGCTCGGCAGGTCGCAATACGACGATCCTTACTTCGAGGGCACTTTGGATGATTTCCGTATTTACAACCGAGTCCTGTCTCAGGGTGAGTTAAGCAAGGTGGCAGAGCCTGAAAAGGCATCTGTCCCCGTACCGGCTGACGGCGAAGTAATCAACGAAACCGACGTGACCCTACAGTGGGACCCCAGTATTTATGCCGCTGATGTCAATGGCCATCATGTGTACATTGGTGACAATTGGGACGATGTCAACGAAGGCGCCGCAAGTACGGACAAAGGCCTGACCAGCAATACGACATTTCCCCTGACTGGTCTTGTGCAGGGTCTAACCTACTACTGGCGGATTGACGAGACCGATGGCGTCAATACCTGGAAAGGCGATATCTGGAGCTTTAGAATTCAACCGTATATATCCTATGATCCAAGCCCATCGGATGGAGCCGGTTATATACGCCCCGACGTGGAGCTTGCCTGGAGCCCGGGTGCCCAGGCGACGCGGTATGATATATATTTAGGCACCAGTTTTGAAGATGTTAACAACGCCACCAGAGCCAGCCATGCAGGCTTACAATTCAAAACGTTCTATAGCGGTGAGACATACGATCCGGGAACCCTGGAATTTGACACGACCTATTACTGGCGGATTGACGGTGTAAAAGATGCCACAATTTGGAAAGGTGAAGTCTGGAGTTTCACAACAATATTTGAGATACTGGTTACCGATCCCAGCCTTGTCGGCTGGTGGAAGCTTGATGAGGAAGAGGGAACAACTGCCATTGACTGGTCCGGCAATTACAATCACGGCATTTTGATGAACGGCCCTGAGTGGACACTTGGACCGGTAGATGGTGCATTACAATTCGACGGAACCAATGACTATGTGGATCTACCCATTGGCCAGCTCATCAGCACACTCAATGAGGCCACCCTGGCAATATGGGCAAATTTCACCAATCCGGAAGGTGGAGTATTACGCCCCATTTTTAATTTCGGTACGGATACAACGAACTACGCATACCTCAGCCCACGATTTGGAGAAGACGGGGCAATGCATGTAGCAATAACCGCTGACAACACACCATTTGATTTAGATTCAGGTTCCGGCACACTTGCCGGTGGTTGGCATCATATAGCCGTAGTCTCAAAATCCAATAGTATGCAGCTATACCTTGATGGCCAGTCCGTTGGGAGTATGGTAACAGATTATGCCTTAAGTAATCTTGGAGTGACCAATGAGAACTGGTTGGGTAAACCGGAGTGGCCTAACGATGCATTCTTTAGCGGTACTTTGGATGATTTCCGCATCTATAATCGCGAACTTTCACAAGATGAGATCATAACCGTCTCGAGAGGTTACCCGCTCCTTGCCGGGGATCCCAAACCTGCTAACAGGTCAACCGCTGATATAATAAGTGCAGCGACTCTAAGCTGGGTACCCGGAGATAATGCAGTTGAGCATGATGTATATTTCGGCACAGACGAAGAGGCTGTGGCAAATGCCGATATATCAACCGCAGATATATACCGGGGCAGACAAGATGCCAACAACTATACTTTACCCGAATCTCTTGATTGGAACCAGACCTATTACTGGCGTATCGA
The DNA here is from genome assembly GCA_964570855.1 of uncultured Pirellulales bacterium. GTDB lineage: Bacteria > Planctomycetota > Phycisphaerae > Sedimentisphaerales > Anaerobacaceae > JAFGPS01. The sequence goes on along the minus strand of CAZMZR010000153.1, from coordinate 2,780 downwards.
TGAATACAATACCGACGGTACAATCGGCAAAGGCAGGATATGGAGCTTTACAATTTATGACTATGCCGTTGTGGAAGATTTCGAGGCTTACAATGACATTACTCCCGGAGAAAAAGGCAGCAACAGGATATACCTGAAGTGGTTAGACGGATATGATAATCCGACGGTAAATGGTTCGACAATGGGTTATCCCGAGCCCTCCTTCCCCGACGGTGAACACTTTGTCGAAATTACAATTGTTCACGGCGGCAGTCAATCAGCTCCATTATTTTACGACAACAGCACTGCAAGCTATTCCGAGGTCACAGTGAATACGAGCGACCTGTCTGTGGGAAAGGACTGGACCAAAGGCGGCATCCAGGAACTGAGACTTTGGTTCTATGGCGATCCGAATAATCCCGCCACGGAGCAGATGTATGTTAAAGTTAATAGTGCCAAGGTGATATACGATGGTGACTTGAGGCAACCTGATTGGCAGGAGTTTCATGTTGACCTGGCTTCTTTAGGCATTGATTTAAGTAATGTCACGACTTTTACTATCGGTCTGGAAAGAACCGGCACAACCGGAGGTACAGGTGTGTTGTTTATTGACGATATCCGGCTGTATCTGCCCAGCGTTTCTGAATAGCAACTATAATCGGTGTGCTATTCGGCATTGATATATGGTTATAAAAACCTGAGATTGCAGAGCATTACTCTGTAACGCACGGGACGGCAATCGGCCGGATTATAAATTTACAGTTCGGGGCTTATGCCGAAAAAAGGTATAAGCCCTTTTTTTATTTTTAACAACTTTACACACCCCGCACAGAATTCAGACTAAGCTAATCCCCGGGTCAGGCCGACTGCATCAAATCAGATGTTCGCCAATTCGATTCTGACGGGATATCGAGCAACATTCCTCTGGAATACTTGAGTTGCTTCAATATAAATGTATAATACGCTAAAAGTAAATTTTCCCGTAGAATACGGTTAGTTTTATGTCGAAAGCCAAACCAAATAAAATACAAGGAGGTAATCATGCTACTTTTGAAAATGAAGAATGCTCACAGGAAAAACATTACCGACAATGACCGTCTGATAAGCAACGACAAATCATGTTATAACATCACAAGAGTACTCTTAGTGACCTGTTCGATTATTCTGTTCGCAGTTTTTTCAGGCGCGGTTTTATCCTGTCGCAGTACGACTGTTTCGCCGGAACCGGAAGTTCTTGAGCTTGACGGCGATTTGAGAGTGCACGATCCGGTCATTATACGCCAGAATGATACATTCTATATATTCTCAACCGGCGGCGGGCGACGATCCGGAGGAATCATACCTATACGTTGCTCGAAAGATTTGTATAACTGGACCCTCTGCGGACACGTATTCGACAGGCTGCCCGAGTGGTGCACAGAAGAAATTTCCGGTACAAGGGGAGCGTGGGCCCCTGATATCTCCTACTACAACGGCAAATATCACCTCTACTATTCGATTTCCACCTTCGGCAGAAACAATTCCGCCATCGGACTGGTCACCAACCAAACATTAGACCCGAACAGCCCTGATTACAAATGGATTGATCATGGTCTTGTGGTCCGGTCGTACGAGGACAAGGACGACTGGAACGCTATCGACGGCAACCTGGTCATCGAGGATGAAAATAATGTCTGGCTCTGCTGGGGTAGCTTCTGGAGCGGAATTAAGATGAAGCGTATCGATCCCGAAACAGGAAAGCTCTCCACCAAAGATACGACATTATATTCCCTGTCAAGCCGTTCTCGAACAGAAGAGCACCAGACTCCTCCGGTCGAGGGCGCCGTCGAGGCGCCGTTCATAATCCGGCACGGCAAGTACTGGTACCTGTTCGTATCATTCGATTTCTGCTGCCGCGGAACTAAAAGCACATACAACGTCGTCGTCGGCCGCTCACGAAAAGTTACAGGTCCGTATGTTGATAAAAGCGGCAAGCCGATGACCGAGGGCGGCGGAACTGTTGTCATTGAAGCAACAACGCCGAGCTGGCGCGGCCCCGGACATCAGGCCGTACTCCAGGAACCGGGCGAAGACTATCTTTTGTTTCACGCTTACCACGGCCAAACGGGCAGGTCTGAACTGAAAATATCCACTATGGTATGGGAAAACGGCTGGCCGAGAGTCGGGGAATTACCGTAATCCGTTTGCGGGCACACTATTTTGAAACTTGTCCCGGCGAAGCTTGTGCCACAGGTATTCGCAGACGAAGCCGGATTGGGTTTGTTTTTTCAAATTGTCTTCTGCCTTCTGTCCTCTGTTTTCCGTCATCTGCCTTTGAATTGGCTTTGTTTTTTCAAATTAACCACGGATACCTATGGCATAAATTACGCGGAATAAACGGTTTTTACTATAATCTTCATATTTCAAAGAGCTTACGTTAACCGCATTTATTACAGCCGCAAGGTTAAAATAAGGTACTGTCCTAATTTGAAAAGGGGACAAATACAATGGATAATAAAACGGCAAGACCTTCAAAGAGAAAGTTTAAGCTAAAGCATCTTTCAGAAGATTTTTATCGGCAGCCCCGGCCCTGCTCCACTTGCTCCAATAACTTGATCTGTTCTCTGAGATGTTCTAAACCCTCCTGCCTGTTATCAATAAGATTAGCTGCTGAGGCTGTCTCTGCTTATTGTCTGTCTCAAATACGCCGATATGCTTAGCTACAAGCTCTGTAAACAGCACTAAGGCTTGCAGGTCATTTGTGCATGATCCATACCACATTGCCAGATGAGCTTAAGGACAGAGTCAATAAATATGTAGAA
>CAZMZR010000152.1:0-5188 GCA_964570855.1 uncultured Pirellulales bacterium | reverse complement strand
CCGAAGTGGCGTATCTGAAGAAAATTACCAACAGTTAATCTAAAGATGATTAACTGTCTAAGAAATATGAAGTTCACCCTTAACTTATAAATATTTGCTTGAGTGTGAACTGTAATCAAAGAGACGAAAAAAATGAGTGCCAAAAACCGGAAAAGAAGGAAAAATCATTTAAATACGAAAAGAGCGGTCGAATTGCGAGGAATAAGTAAGCACCAACAAACAAAAAAAAGAGTTTATAAGCTCTTCAGAAGTAAACAAAAAGCCGGTCACCATGAGACACGTACATCCATAACCCATTGGCGGCTCTGGATGTTTCGTTTTGTTGCACTTACCATTATTCCGATCTTTTTGTTTCTACTGCTGGAGATTACTTTGCAAGTAATCGGTTACGGCTTCCCCACAAATATGTTTATCAAATGTAAATTGAATGACACAGATTCTTATTGTAACAATATTAGATATACCTGGAGGTTTTTTCCGCCCAATATAGCTCGGATGGCAAATCCGTTTGCATTTTCTTCGAGTAAATCGAAAGATACATATCGAATTTTTATATTGGGGGCTTCTGCTGCAGCGGGTGTACCGAAAGAGGCATTTAGTTTCGGAAGAATTTTACAGACAATGTTGCAACAGCAATATCCTCAGATAAATTTTGAAGTGATTAATACTGCGATGCCGGCTATAAATTCCCATGTGGTTCTGGATATAGCAGAGGATTGTACACAACATCAAAGCGATTTGTTCATCGTGTATCTTGGCAATAATGAGGTAGTCGGTCCCTATGGAGCAGGAACCGTTTTTACTCCCCTTAGTTCCAATCTGTCATTAATCCGTTTTGGAATTGCCCTTAAAACTACTAAACTGGGTCAACTTTTAACCAATATTCTGACGTCGGTACATGGTAACAATACTCCTAAAATTTGGCGCGGCTTGGAAATGTTTCTCGAAAAGCAGGTAAGAGCGGACGAACCTCGTATGGAGGTTGTTTACAAGCACTTCCAAAGGAACCTTATGGATATTCGCCGTCTTGCTTCTAAAAGTGGAACGCCGATAATTTTTACTACAGTGCCGGCCAACTTAAAGGATAATCCACCGTTTGCTTCACTACATCGGTCGGATTTGACAGACGAGAAGAAAAAAAGCTGGAATCAACTTTATCAGCTTGGGATTCAATATGAGGAGGATGGAGATTTTTCTGGAGCGGTCGAACGATATTTGAAAGCTGCCGAAATCGATGATCGATACGCAGATTTACAGTTTCGCTTGGGCCGTTCCTATTGGGCAATGGATGAATTTGACAGGAGCAGAGAAAGGTATATTCTGGCACGTGAGCTAGATACGCTTCGTTTTCGAGCGGACAATCGAATTAATAATATTATCCGTGATATAGCATCCGACCAAACCAATGAAGGAGTTTATCTGTTGGATGTGGTAAGGATATTTGAACAAAACAGTCCTCACAAAATAACCGGGAAGGAATTGTTTTATGAGCACGTCCATATGAATTTCAGGGGCAATTATCTTATCGCTGCATCAACTTTTAAACAGATACAAAATATCCTTCCGAACCGGGTGAAACGTTATAGTACGAATCCTGACTTCCCGGATTTACCAACTGAAGCTGAATGTACTCGTTATTTAGCATATACAGATTGGGATCAATACAAGATTGTGGAGGATGTTTTAAATTCTTTTATCAAACAGCCACCATTTATCAATCAACTTTACCATGTTCAACAGGTTGACCGGATGGAGCAACAGATTCAGGTCCTTAGGAAGGTTATTTCTCCAGAGGTAATTGGAAATATCGAAGGGCAGTATTTCTGGGCGATTGAGCAAAATCCATCGGATTGGTGGCTACATTGGAATTTCGGTGAATTCCTCGAAGAAATGAAAAATTATGGAGAGGCGTTCAGGCAGTTTCGTTTGGTTCTTGATTATATGCCTTATCGTTACGAGGCCTGGGCTAAATTGGGCCTATTATCCGGTTTTCAGGGTGACATAGATACGGCTATTAACTATAATTTAAAGGCGTTAAATATCAATCCTATCTTTCCTGATGCATGTTTTAATATAGGTTTGGCATATCAACTTCAGGGTAACCTTGATAAGGCTGTTGAACAGTATTTTAAAGCAATTCGATTGAAACCGGATCATGCACAGGCATATAATAATTTAGGGACTGTGCTTTATCAGCAGGGTAAGATTGCTCAGGCAACCAAAACATATCGAGATGGCCTAAAGTTCGTACCGGATGATCGGGACATGCACTATAATCTGGGGCTTATTTTGGAAGCCCAGGGGCATAGAGATGAAGCCATTAAAGAATTGCACATAGCCTTACAGATAGATCCTAATTCCCCCAAGGTGCGTAGAGTACTAAGGTCTATCGAAGGGCGTAATTGAAGGGATCGTAAGTGTCTGCCAAGCAGAGAAAAAGATCGAAAAGCTACTCTGAGGGAGACATCAAGCGCCATAAAAGCATCAGGCACTTATCAGTGGGCAAAGGCGAACACAAAGATATCAAAGAATTACCAAATAAGCGAATAACCGGCTGGCGTCTCTGGCTGTTTCGCGTTATTGCTCTTACCGTCATTCCGGTCTTGCTATTTATTCTGCTGGAACTGGTGCTACGTGTCGCCGGTTATGGTTTTCCTGCTAATGCTATGAGCAGATATGAGGAGAACGGTAGGGTATTTTATTGTGATAATGTCAAGTTCTGCTGGCGGTTTTTTCCGAAAGAAATAGCCAGAGAATTTAATCCATTTAAGATTTCTGCGAGTAAATCAGAAGATTCTTATCGAATTTTCGTCTTAGGTGCATCCGCTGCTCAAGGTGAACCAGACGGAGCATTTGGTTTTGGTCGTTTCCTGAAGGTGATGTTGCAGGATAGGTATCCCGGAGTGAATTTTGAAGTTATCATAGCTGCAACGGCAGCGATAAATTCGCATGTTGTTTTGGAAATAGCGAAAGATTGTGCTAAACATGAGCCAGACCTTTTCATTGTATATCTTGGTAATAATGAGGTTACTGGCCCATACGGAGCAGGCACGGTCTTTTCACCGCTATCACCGAGTTTGTCCATGATTCGGATGGGCATCGCTTTTAAGGCTACTAAGTTGGGACAATTACTTACTGATATTACAGAATGGGTAGGTGCCAGAAAGGGTAGGCCGAAAGCCTGGCGCGGATTAGAAATGTTTCTCGAGAAGCAGGTACGCGCGGATGATAGGCGATTGGAAATGGTCTATAGGCATTTCCGCGGGAATCTTGAGGATATTGTGCGGATTAGCTGCAACTCTGGAGCGAAGACAATTGTTTGTACTGTGGGTAGCAACCTTAAAGACAGTCCCCCTTTTGCGTCGTTGCATCGTTTGGATTTGACCGAACAAAATAAAGCCCGATGGGATAATTTTTACACAAAAGCAGTGGAGTATGAATCTGCAGGTAGATATGCCGAGGCAGTGGAATCCTATCTGGCAGCTGCTGAGATAGATGGTTCTTTTGCGAACCTTCAGTTTCGCCTTGGGCGTTGTTACTGGGCATTGCAGGATTATGATTCTGCGAAGCTAAGGTATATAAAAGCGCGAGAACTGGATACGCTGAGGTTCAGGGCTGATACGCGGATCAATGAAATTATTCGTAGTGTGGCGGATTCTTGGGCTGGCAAAGGTGTTTATATGGTTGATGCTGTAACGAAATTCGAGAGCAACAACCCTTATGGAATTGCTGGCAATGAACTTTTTTATGAGCACGTGCATTTGAATTTTACGGGAAATTATCTGCTGGCTAAGACCGTACTTGAGAAAGTAGAAAAGCTGCTTCCTCAGCAGGTGACAAATCATCAAGCTGATAATTCTTTACCCTTAACTGAAGCTGAATGCGCCGAACGTTTGGCTTATACCCAATGGGACCGATATATAATTGCTGATGAAGTTCTTAAAAGTTTTATTACAAGGCCGCCATTTACTAATCAGCTATATCATAAAGAGCGAGTAAGAATAATGACGCAGGAGTGCAGGACTCTCAAGGCTAACCTAAATCCGGAGACGCTTAAAGAAGCCTCTGCACAATACCGCCAGGCGATTCAAAACGCCCCGGAAGATATATACCTAAGATGGAAATATGGCAGGATTTTAGCCGAAGATTTGAAAGACTACAAAGCTGCTGCTGAACAGTTTCAGTTTATTCAAATATCCATACCTCATTCCTATGTAATGTATAATGCCTTGGGCTCTGTGTTTAGGGCGACAGGGAACTTTAATAATGCTGTTGATTACTATCTGACTGCTATACGAATAAAACCCACTTGTGGCGAGGCGCATTATTTTCTCGGGTGGATATATCAAAAGCAAAACAGAATAAAGTTGGCAGAAAAGCACTATGCCAAAGCAATAAAATTCTGGCCCGATTATGTTGCTGCATACAATAGTTTAGCCGACGTTTTTTATCGACAGGGTAAGATTAATGAGGCAGTCGAAATATGTCGTAAGGGTTTAGTGCTTATACCGGATAGTTCTCTTCTGCATTTCAGTCTTGGCCTTCTTTTACATAAGCAGGGACATAAAGACGCTGCTATCAAAGAGCTTCGTATCACTCTTGAGTTAGACCCTAATTCCATCGAGGCGCGTAATATATTGCAGGCAATGTTGGAGGGTTCTTCTCGCGTCCCTCAATAAATTGAGTCGCTAAATATTTATCCGCCTTCAGTGGATTGAGCCGCCATATTTATTCGGAAAAGTTGCGTTGGAAAAGTGGATAAATAAATGGAGCTATAGCTGTGCCGTCCGAACTGAATGCGACGGAGTAGACGTCACACTCATGCCTGAGTATCATTATTCTCTTGACACTGGTTACTTCCCAGACGCCTATCTGTCCGGTTCTATCGTCTGCGACACCCTCATTTGGACGGATGATCCTCTTTTATCCCGCATAAGAAAAGGGTGCCGTCATTGCTTTTGTTGTCGGTATAACCAGTGTTATTACTGCTATCCTGGTTAGAAGTCCTGTACGACAATTTAACAAACAGAACATTAACAATGACAGCACCCTTAGTTTTTAACGATGCAAAAACTTATAAATACTCTTTATCACATAACGTTCCTGTCGCAGAGTATCTAAGTTTTAAATTTAACAGTTATTGCTCCACATAGCGCAGGCGAATATCGTCGATGAACAAAATCCCTTC
>CAZMZR010000151.1:0-5294 GCA_964570855.1 uncultured Pirellulales bacterium | reverse complement strand
TAAATCGAAAATATCGTTACAAAATAGGTCATTTTTAGGAGGAGAAAATCATGAAAAATTCAACTAGAAAAAGACGTTCAGACAAATTTCCACTCACACTTCATCCAACTGGACAATACTGTAAAAAGATCAGGGGATACATTTATTATTTTGGCTCTGATAGAAAGCAGGCTCTTGAAAGTTATCTTGATCAGGCAGTATTTTTGCATGGGTATAATAGCACCATGCAGAAATTAGTTATAGAGCCCATTCTCCAATCCCAAAGCAGCATATCCATGTTCTACTTGGATGATTTTCGGGAATTATTTTTATAATAAATTCGTAATCATACTTATCCTTATTTCGTACTAATCCCTTTGATGAAGACTTATCAATTATAACAGGATGTCTATAATCCAAGAAAATATTGGATGGATTTTTAAGCAAATCATTTGTCTTATAATTACCAATTTATATATAATATAAAAAATGAAAAATGCTTATGTCTTCTTAATGTATTGCGAAGTATGGAATCGGAATTATCAATTCTACTTGCATCTGAAACGGCACTCGCATCAATACCCAAATAAGATTGCTTTACTTTATTTGATCAGCGACAGTCATTTTTGCCTTCCCGCAATGAGCAAATATCATTCTTTTAGGTCGGAATATGATTATGAATGTCACAACGTTCTTTGATTTTTCGGGAAGTGCATATTCGGTAAATCCACTCGATTAAAAAAGAGCCTAAAAGAACAATCATCAATGTCCAAAGACTTCGTCTTGAATGAAACCATTCGTAATAAAGTAAAATTGCCAGAAAAGTAATACATCCGAAAAATGACAGGATAATCACAATCAGTTTGGCACGCGTCTGTTTATAGAGAAATAAGTGAGCCACATTCACCATTGCGTAAATAATCAGAAATGCGGTGCTGCCCATCATTGCAATTTCAGCCAGATCAAAAAATAGTGCGAAGAATATAACGAATCCGGAGGTAATAAAGAGGCCTTCTTTTCCGTTACGCCATATTTTTCGTTCAAAAAATTCTGGCAGTTCGCCATGACGGGCGATGGTATAACAGACATTTGCACCGCCGTATAGAGTCGCATTTACCGCTGAAGAAACGGAAAATAACGCAGCAATCGTAATAATGTTAAATCCGATGTCACCTAAAAAGGGTTTTGCGGCAGCAGCCAGGGCATAATCCTTCGCTTCCGCAACTTCTGAGGCACTGAGATTGCCCATCACGGCGAGTGATACGAGCACGTAAATAAGGCCGGTAAACAAAACGCTGGTATATAAAGAGCGTGGTAATGTTCGGGCCGGATCTTTCATTTCTTCAGCGGCATTGGTGATTAATCCGAAACCTTCGAAGGCCAGAAACACCAAACCTGCTCCATAAAAAATATCCCGGACTGGCGGCCATTGGGAAGGGGATAAATATGCGGTGTTAATGAAAAACATTCCGCTTAAGGCGAACAACAGCAAAATGACGAGTTTTATCACAACGATAACCAGTTCCATTTGACCAACGGCTTTAGCACCGACAAAATTGACACCGGTAAAAACAACGATCACAAGGGCAGCAAGAATCGAGTTCCACAAAAGAGCATGTTGTTCCGGAAAAAAAGTGACCGCATAGGAACCAAAAGCATTCGCATAGAGTGCAAGTGCGAAGATGTATCCTGCCCAGAGCATAATATTGAGGCCCCCACTGAAAATATTATCCCCCAAACCTTTGACAAGAAATTCGATAGCCCCCCCAGCCGAAGGGAAAGCTGCGCCTAATTTAGCGAATGAATAGGCACATAATAACGCAATAATGCAGGCAATTATGAATGAGATAAAAACAGCAGCGCCTGCCAATTGACCTGCTGTTCCGAGGATCGAAAAAATCCCTGCCCCAATCATTCCTCCGATACCGATAGCCGAGGCGGACCAGAAATTAATGTTCTTTGCTGCCTGTTTCATCATCGTTTATTATCCAAATCCTGATTGAATCCTGTTCCTGAAAGAGTTATCTATATCACGATTCTTCCAGCCATGTTTTGGCCTGTTCGATCTCATTCAATTCGAAAAAACGAATCTTAGCAGTTGTGAAAGGTTTACAAAAAGAACTCATGCCTTTTTCCCATTGTTTATCTCCGACCATAGCCAACCGTTCTATATCCGAGAAGTGCTTCATATCAAACTTGATGTCTTCCCATAAGGCACTCATTTCCCAGCCGTGGAAATTATCCATATGGAATAAAATGCGGATTTTCCCATTTTCCCGAATATCTTCTTCAAGTTTGGGAATAAATAATTTGTAATCTTCTTTTGTTAGTTTTCCACTAACTGTAACGTGAATCATTTTCCCTTTTTTTGTTTCGTTAAATGTCAGTGTCATAGTAACGTTCCTTTCGTTTTTTATTATTGTGGTAAATGTTTAGCTCTGTGTTTTCGAGTTCCGAGGACAGGTATTTCAGAGGATTCAAAGATTTTATAACCTGCTATTTTAATAAAGTCATTTACTATGAACCAGGCTCCGGCATACAACCAGATAATACCGGCCCATTTCCAGCCAATCGGCGGCATAAAAATACCGTAGACGGCAATCAGCGTTGCGATTATCTGTGTTACCAGGACGGCTGCAATTAGGACATTAGCCGGACGCTCTGACCAGAAGTGCCCTTTGCGTGTTCGTGTTAAGAAAATCGTCAAGTGCCCCGCAACGGATAGTTTTAAGTAGATGAGAGTCTGAATGATATCTCGATTTATGTTAAGGGTGTGTTCAGCGACATAAAACAAGCTGAAACTTGCTATCACACCGGCGATTCCCAATAGCGTTGCGATACCTAGAACAAGCCTCATATTCCAGGTATCCGGTTTGGGTGATACTACCGCATTATCATAAGCGATTGAAAGAATAGCCCCGTCATTCAGCAAGGCCAATAGCACGATCATTACCGCAGTTAAAGGGTAAAACTGAAAGATTAAAATACTCAATGTCATAAACAACAGCACGCGAATGGTTTCAGCAATTCGGTATGTAGCATAGCTGTTCATACGTTGGAAAATCCTTCGACTTTCTCGGATAGCATCGATAATGACCGAGATGCCCGATTTCATCAATACAATATCCGCAGCAGAACGAGCAGCATCGGTTGCCCCGGAGACGGCGATACCACAGTCAGCTTTCTTAAGAGCGGGTGCGTCATTGACACCATCTCCGGTCATCCCGACAATATGACCATTCGTTTGGAGGACTTCGACAATATGGTGTTTGTGCTCTGGAAAAACCTGAGCAAATCCATCAGCCTTTTCAATTTTATCAGCTAAGAGTCCGCTTTCGTGATGTTTTGTGTCGCCAAATTCCGTTGCATCCAGAATATTCGTGCCCATCTTAATTTGACGGGCGATTTCTTTTCCGATGTCAACCTGATCGCCAGTAACCATTTTAACACGGACACCCATGCCTTGAGCTTGTTTGATTGTTTTAGCCGAATCTTCGCGCGGCGGGTCATAAAGAGGTAGTACACCGAGATACCGCCAATGGCCCTGATCATCGGTTTGAGCAACACCAAGAGAACGATAACCACGGTGAGCAAACTCGTTAACTGTTTTGTTGAGAGCCTTAGAATCGGCGCTGGGGTTTTCTAATAAGCTAAGTATCGCCTGCGGCGCCCCTTTGCTGACTTTATATTCTTTCCCGTCAGGAGTCTTGACATTTGCTTCCGTTCGTTTATGAACTGGGTCAAAGGGCTGAAAATGTAAAATCTGATAGTTTTTCAGTGTTTCCTTGTCTTCTAAGGCATTGAGCACAGCCAGATCAATCGGATCCTGGTCTTCTTCGCGTGATGCTAAAGCACCGGCAGTGATAATGTCATTTATCGAAACTCCTTTGCTCAAGACCACAGGTTCATCCAATTTGAGTTTGTTTTGTGTAAGTGTGCCGGTTTTATCTGAACATAAAATATCCATGCCTGCCAGTTCTTCAATCGATGCGAGCCGCCTGACGATGGCTTCTTTAGCCGACAACAAACGCGCTCCAACCGCCATGGTTACTGACAGAACAGTTGGCATAGCAACCGGAATGGCAGCTACCGTCAGAACCAGAGCAAAACGCAAAGCAGTAATAAAATGTTCATGATGGAACATCGCCGTTAAAAGAATTATCAGAACCAGCACTACAGCTAAGATGATCAGGTAGTCCCCGATCTTCAGAACGGCTTTTTGGAAATGGCTAATATTTTGCTTTTCTTCGATCATCCGAGCGGTTTTACCGAAAAAAGTATCTTTACCTGTTGCATATACCACGCTTTCGATTTCACCCTGTGTAACGATTGTTCCGGAATAAGCTTGTTTTCCCGTTTCCAGTTCGACCGGTAGAGATTCACCCGTTAAAGCCGACTGATCTACTTCAATCGGGTCGCCATCCAGAAGCTGGACATCTGCGGGTATTATTTCACCAAGACGAAGACGAATAATATCACCTGGTACTAACTCTCGGGCAGGAATTTTTTTCCATTCTCCGTTTCGTCTTACACGTGCACTTAATGCCAGTTTTTTCTTGAGAGCTTCAATTGCATTGTCTGCCTGGTATTCTTCCCAGAATCCCACAACAGAATTCCCGATTAGCAATATCAGAATAATCCCCAAGTCAGTCCAGTCGCCAACGATTGCAGAGAGAATAACAGCGACCTCAATCATCCATGGTATAGGTCCCCAAAAGAATGATAAAAACTTCAGGATAGGGTGAACTTTTTTTTCAGTTAGCTCATTATAACCATATTCCTTAATACAGGAGTCGATTTGCTCGTCAGACAGGCCCTCTTGTGGTGAAACATCAAACTTTTTTAGGAGTTCATCATTTGAAATATTGTCTTTTTGCATGTATCATTTTCCTAATTTATAATTACATCTACTATACTCATATATTACCGTTATGCCTTATTCGAAGCAAATATTTTCGTATGTATTCTGGGCGGGGACAAATCCCGATCAAACGTGCGGGAATTCGTCGCAGTCAAAGTAAGCTGCTTTCCTTTAGCTATTTTTGCTACACCAAAATAATCGATATTAATCGATTACACTCTCACTTAAAATGGTGCAGTTTTGGAGAGCAGGTCAGCCAAAGATCGCCGGGAGAATAACAGCCACCTCAATCATTCATGGTATAGGTCCCCAAACTGACTAACAATTAGCTTGAGTATCAAAAAAACGCTCATTACCATGGATTATACACAAAGCAGGTAATTGTATAAGTTATTTGGAATCAGTACTGTCCCGTTATAAGTCAAATAGACATAATTGGTTACATAAATAGCTC
>CAZMZR010000150.1:0-5418 GCA_964570855.1 uncultured Pirellulales bacterium | reverse complement strand
TCGAGCTTCACCGGCCATTACAAGGGTGATGGAATCGTTTTAAGTGTCGATGGAAGCAACTGGGTCAAGATAACCGACCTTTCAGGCTCGTTTACCGGCCAGTCGTTTTCTCTGGACGCCATAATCGCCCAGGCAAAGATTGACGCCGGCATTACGGATGCCTCCGATGTGAGAATCAAGTTCCAGCAGTACGACAATTATTCAGCACCCACAGACGGCCGTGAGTTCGACAATATATATTTTACATGTTTAGTTTAATGTTCTTACTATCGTCACTTAGTAATAACCAAATATTGATCATTATAATTATAGGTGTCATTTCTTTGAGATATCGGTTTACCAGAATCTGACTATCAATAAGCTGTTCAGGATCGGTCATCTTTTTTTAAAATAACAAATTTTTTTCAAACCGGTTAACCTTTTCCTTTTCTGAGACTATTTGTATATGTCTGTATGTAACTCCAGCAATCCTGTTGATTACACCCGTCACACAATCCGGATGAAAATCCAGACCCTTAGAGGCATTTTATATTTTCATGGGTGGGATAATATATTAGATTTTTTGTTTTTTCACATCTTTTTGTATAGTTTTCTTCTGGCTAAATTTTTTATTTTTAATTTTTTTTTGCGTTTTTAGGCGTAAAAAACGGGGAAAATTTTTAAAATACGTAGTTGCCGCACTTGACATTCAGTTTTATGACCATTTAATAAATTATATAGTTTTTTATGATATAAGAATCTGTTAGACTAAAAAAAGAGTTAATTACTTAAACTACGGAAGAGTTTAAGGTAGAGGAATTAAAGCCTTCGTGAGTAAGGTTTGCTCGGGTGTGGGCAGAAGGAGAAAGGATGATGGAGAACCTAACGTTAATCACATCGAATTTTTAATGAGATGTTATACAATATGTCCCCTAAGTGATCTTAAAAGGGTGTGGTTGCCCATGAAGTATATGATCCCTTTCAGCAGACATATGACAGCGTTACATTCATTACTAACGATAACAACGGAAGGTTTTTCTTTATGGACAAAACGAAAGGAGTGGATGGATCTTATGAAAAATAATTCTGTTGTCGATGTCACTAAAATCGAATGGTCTCAGCCGATGGGCCTTAAAGGATTGTCAAAAATATTTGATATTCATCGAAATACGATGTCGAAATGGCTCAAAGACCAAGTTATTTGTAATCAGCAGTTGTCACCACGTAGATGGAGAATTGCTACTTATGAATTGCCTAAGGATTATGATAGTAGAAACAACTTCTGAGTATTAAAAATAGCACCATAATGACTATTATCGCTTTTTATTGCACTTTTTAGCACATTTATTTAATGTTCTATTTTTTAATATATCAATAAGGAGAAAGATAATAGGTAACTAACTTCAAGCGATTTCTATTTCTCTGCAAAGTTCCGTCTTTATTTTTTTCTAAAATCAAAGGGAGAAAGGACTATGGAGAGCATAACATTTTTCTCATCAATTGTTAACAAAAGTTATAGAACATGTCATTTAAGTTTCTACAATGCAGCAAGAGATAATAAAAGCATATTTGTATTCCTACACCTGTCATATAATGAAATATCCTTCGTTCTAAAAAACAGTAAATATATAACAAATGAGATATTATTCAGATAGTATGTCACCGGTAATATATAATCCGTTTGTAAATGTTTTCTACGAGAATATACAGAAAGGGCGGGAGAGATTGTATGGAACATAGTAGTACTTTGGATGTCACTAAAGTGAAATGGTCTCAGCCAATGAGTGTCAAGGGATTGTCGCGAATTTTTGATGTTCACCGGAACACAATGTCAAAATGGCTGAAAGATCAGGTTATTTTTAATCAGCAATTATCTCCACGAAGATGGCGAGTTGCCACCTATGAATTACCGAGTGAGTTTGAGGATGATATAAACTTCTGAATAAATCGCTTATAGCACTGTAACAATGTATATCGATGTTTATTGCACGTCAGAGCACATCTGTGTTTTGAACAATTTGTATTAATCACCAAAAGAATAAAAACTGAAGCTTGATTTTATATTGCATAGTATTTTGATCAAAGTTGTGTGTTTTTTTCGATCTTCAGAAAAAAGAGAGGATGATGCAGGAGGCACTTAAGGCATCACTAAAGAGGACATTACTAAGTTGATTTGCATTTACAATTAAAACAAGGTGCATGTAACATTTTAGAGAAAGGAGAACACTGATGAAAAATAATATAAAGTCTATGTGGATAATGTGCGTAACGTTGTCAATATTCTTCACTCCGACAATCACAATTGCATTACCACTAAGTGAAACACTCGAGGCGGTGGCAGATATGTTAGTGAGTCAACAATATACTAATAACCAATATTGTCCATCCTGTAACGGGGCCTGGCAAGGTGAGTATGGCTATACAGGTTCAATTGTGGCAGGACTAATTCAAGCCTATCAGGTTAAGGGTAAAGATTCTTATAAAGAGGCCGCAGAAAAAGGTATTGATTATATTCTGAATTCCTATGGAGGTAATTTTTACGGCGATGAGGCATATGCTTTGGCCCGTATGACCGAGGTTACCGGAGAACAGGCTTATGCAGATCTGGTGTTAGATTTCTACAATAGTTTGGATACATATGCATATATTAGCGGATTCGATGCAACTAGATCAGAAAAGGCTACTTTTTTCATATCCTACCATACCGTAGCAGCATATATGGTTGGAGCAAAAGATAAGGAAATTTGGCGTGAGGCTATTATAAGTTACCTCTCTCTGGTAGGCGACGATTTATCCTATTTCCCGGTGATGACTCTTGGTGTTGCCACATGGGCTCTGTCGCAGACAGGACCAATGGACGATACGAGGATAGATCCTTTCGGTTTAGGGGGAAGCTATTGGAAAAATGTAACCCTGAGAGATCTGCCGGATTTACTTTCTACACATCAAGTTCTTTCTGGTCAGTACGCTGGCTCTTTTTATGTAAGATTCGACCATAGAGCACCGGGATCCGACTATGAGGCTGCCGGATATACCGAAGATACAATATTCGGTCTTCTTGGCATGATTGCTGCGGATGCTGTTGGATCAACTGATGATGCAGCATTACCTGAAGATACCGGATCAGTTGATGAGAATAGTGAAGCCAATGATGATGTAAGATGGGATTTTGAAGATGAGATTCAGAATGCCAGAGAAGTGCTGGTTCAGTCTGTCCGACGTGGTTTGGTTCAAGAACATATTTGGTCAGGTAGTCAAATATATTATTTTTTCGGTGGAGAACTGCTTCAAACTCTTTCAGAGTAAGTTAGCTTTATTAATTATTATCGACTGGAGTTGTTTAATGAGGATGTAAGGTAACCTTGATGAGGTTGAATGTACTCCCACGCATAATAAAAATAAATGGGAGTTTCAGGAGCGATGATTATTTCAAATGAAAAGAAAACTTGTGCTTGGGTAAATATGAAATCGGCTTTTTTTCTCATTGGAATTGTTTTTTTAGGTGTAATACTTCTTCAAACACCTTTAATTGCATCGTCATTGATCGGTGAAGCAATCAATGCGGTTTCAAATAGGCTTGTAGCTGAACAGGTTAAGAATGGTAGTAACAAGGGGAGTTGGCCCGGTGAAATTAATTTAACCGGCTCGATCGTATCAGGAATGGTCAGTGCTTATGAACTGAATTGTGATGAAGAATGTAAAAGATCTGCCGAATGGGGTGGAGATTATATTCTTTGGGCTGCTCAAAACAATTTCTATGGTGATGAACTTTTTGCTTTAACACGTTTGAGTCAAATTGCATCTGATCCGTGTAATAATTCCTGGCATACCTCTGTTTCTGAGTTCTATTACAATGT
This sequence comes from uncultured Pirellulales bacterium, assembly GCA_964570855.1. Lineage (GTDB taxonomy): Bacteria > Planctomycetota > Phycisphaerae > Sedimentisphaerales > Anaerobacaceae > JAFGPS01. The sequence goes on along the minus strand of CAZMZR010000150.1, from coordinate 1,582 downwards.
TAAATATAATGCCGGTGGTACTGAGAATTACATTTCTAACTTCTATGGTATCGAACTATCTACGGCCGTTTTCTATATGGCAAACCATGTCGTTTCTGCATATTATGTAAATGCCGAGGATAAAGAAACCTGGCGTAATGGACTTATAGAATTGCTTTCAAGGGTTGATGATTCTTCATTTTATCCGGTAATGGCACTTGGCGCGGCCACATGGGCACTGGCAATGACAGGCCCATTAGATGAAACAAGCATTCACTCCTCCGGGGAGGGCGCTCCCTATTGGGAACTCAAGAAGCTGGCAGATATACCTTATCTTCTACTGAGTCATCAGGTGCAGGATGGACAACCTGGTGCCGGTGGTTTTTACTGGCAGTTTGGGCACACGGATAACAGCCCGAATGGTTATACGGAAGATGCGATATTTGCCACACGTGGACTTATTGCGGCTTATTGGGCGAATCCTGATCCTAATCTTAAATCTGCTATTCTTAAGTCTCGTACGGCATTGCTGAATGGCATTAGTTCAGATGGTGAGGTATGGGAGCGCCTCTCTCAAGAAGGTTCATTTTTTTACACATATGCCGGAGAAATGTTACAGGTTCTTGGGGAACTGATTGTTCCGGGTGACTTGGATATTGACGGAAGTATTAATTACTCCGACTATGCGCTTTTTATTAACAATTGGAATGCCTCTGATTGTCGTGAGTATTGCGGTTGTTACGGTGCTGATATCGACAAGAATGGGAAAGTAGAGTTCATTGATTTGAATATTATGACTGATAACTGGCTCAATGGTGTGAGCTATTAACTTTAATAGAAAGGAGTTAATTATGAGAAGGATGTGTAACAAGAACATGAGGAAAAGTAATTTAAAATTAATAGTTTTAATTGTTGCATTGGCTATAGCAGTCATGGCTGGCTTTGGCACGGCGGCTTATGCGGCTTCGGGCAGCAATCCGGGCATACAGTTACAAGATGATAGGGGCATCTTTGATCCCTTCACCCTGAACACGATTTTAATATCTGTGACTGGAAGTGGTTCGGATGCGGTTGTTTCAAGCGTAGTAACACGACCTCCGATTAGAATACCGATTAGGCCGGCGTTACGGAGTTATTTTAGGCCACCTTTGGTACAAATACCCTAATAAATGCATGTGACTACACGATTGAATTTGTGGGTTAATTGTGCGTAGCTGAATTCTGTTTTGTTCCGACACTTTACAAGGTGTGAGTTGGCAGCAGGGAGTGTTTGTCTAAATTTCATGGTAGTAATTTAGTGAACAACTGTGAGATTTAAATTTTGGCTTGATTAGTTGCAAATAGTTAAAGTGAAGATTCATTAAAGAACAAGTTGTCATACAGGTTTTTAAGGAGAAAAGCCTTATTGTGAAAATAAATTTGAAGCGGATTGGTGTTTGAGGGAGACGGCATCTTTCGCAAGTAAGTTATAGGAGGTGTCTAAAGTGAACTTCGTGAAGTATGACACTTTCATTGTTCGTTTATTACGAACGCAGTGTTATTTATACATATTTTTTGTTATTTTGCTATCCTTCAGTGTAGTTGGGTGCAATGATTGGGTAGT
>CAZMZR010000149.1:0-5446 GCA_964570855.1 uncultured Pirellulales bacterium | reverse complement strand
AACACCAACAGGAATATGAAAACAAAGGTGACAACTTTTAACCAGGACTTGACAACTTGTATTATTCCCTCTGCTATTTTGTGCCATTCCATTGGCTAATTATAAATTGTACTCGCACTTTGCCAAAATGCAATCAAAATCCCCATTTTCAGCCGAAAAATGTCCATGACTCGGCGGTATAAAAACCAGCTTAGTCAGTGGGCGGGAACATCAGCCGGTTTTACGCCTTTTCTGATGGGCGACATATAGATCCAGAAGATGTCTTATCATTTTCTGATACTGAGTATGATGCTTTTTGGCTTCTTTTTTGAAGAAGTTTACGGCGGCTTTACTCAGCCCGATCGTGATTTTGACCTGTTCCTCATTAAAAGCCAGCTCGCCTGGGGAAGGAAGAAAGTCGTCGATGATTTTTACATCGTCTAACGGCTCATTCGTGTATTTTATTTTCTTTTTCATAGATATTCTTTCCCTTTCGCCAATATCCTGCTCCGATGATTCGAATCATATCCTTGCGATACGTAAAACGTACGGTTAGTATGCCGCCGCCGACTTTACCGAAGCAATAATAGCGTTTTTCAGTCCGGTTGTGGCTGATATCCTCGGCAATCACACGATCCGGGTCGGCAAATGCATATTGGGCCGTCGCAAAAGAAACGCCATGCTTCTTTTGATTATCCTTGTCCTTTTCGCTGTCCAATTCAAAATGGACTTTAGCCATACATATATTTTATCGGCAATACATATATTTAGCAATATAATTATACATAAAAATACATGGATTATTGGCCTTGTGATATGACTATAGCGTACGGCGTACAGCGTTTAGGGCATAGGAATTCCCAGTCATTCCGAGTGAAGTCCGTCAAAGACGGACGGAACAGAGGAATCCAATAGAAAAATGTCGTTGCGAGCAATTCGAAGAATTGCGCGGCAAACTTCCATTAACAAATACTAAAAAATAATTCACTTTTCCTATCAATATTTACCCGGTGAGATTCGCCTATATACAAAAGGACGTAATGTGTGCGATGAAGGTCTTTTAATTATTAATTTCTGCCTTTTTGGCAGAAAGAAATTGGCATTTTGAATAATAAAAAATATGCCTTAAAACCTATTTTGCGTAAGTGATTGCATATAATAGACTTAAGGAACTTATCGTCCTATAACAGTAAATTGGCATAATATTTGCTCAATATATGTTTAATAAATTTGATTCTCTGGTCAGGGATGACCAGAGGCGTGTTTTCCTCCACCTTTTGGTTTCCCAACTGACCTTAAAAAGATGTGAATTTACTAAATATTTGAAAGGATTCAAAAATGGCAAGAAACGAAAGGACCTCGAAAAAGGTTGCCTCAAAGGCATCTAAATTATTGAGCAATCCTAAAAGCTCAAAGACTATCAAGAGTGTCGCAGCATCTGCTCTAACACAAGCTCCAGATAAAAAGAAAGGACGGAAAAAATAACAAATAAGAAAAATATTAGATCATAAATATTAGGGATAGCCATTATTGACTGTTCCTACTAAATAAAACCGTTAGGAATTATTAACTTGTTCTCATTCTGAATAAAGGATTAGATAATGTCTGTTGATAAAAAGGATATATTCATTTGCCATGCTAGTGAGGACAAAGATGAAGTCGTTATCCACTTAGTAAAAGCTTTAGATAATGCAGGGATTACTTATTGGTATGACCAAGCAGAAATAAAATGGGGAGATAGTATAACTCAAAAAGTCAATGACGGTTTAAAAATATCAAGATATGTCGTCGTTATTCTTAGTGAAGCATTCATTTCTAAAAACTGGCCCCAACGTGAACTAAATTCAGCTCTTAATATTGAAGCTTCCTCTATGGAGGTACGTGTTCTCCCACTTTTATATGGAGATAAAAGAATCAGCAATCTCATTATCAAAAAATATCCTATCTTGAATGATAAGGCATACATTATATGGAACAATGATGTCAATGCTGTGATTGAATCACTCAAACGCCGTTTGTCATCGAATGAATCCCAAGTTGGTATAAATATCAAGACTAAAAATAAGAAATCTTTCGATATACCAATAACACAAATAAAAAAGATTTTTACGCAAAGAGATAAAGACCTTTTCCTCAAGACATCATTTGGCATAATCAAGGCTTACTTACGAGAAGGCTTAGCAAGGCTCGAAAAGCAACATTCAGAAGTTGAAACAGATTTTACCGATATACATCGTTTTAAGTTCGTTTGTACTATATACATACATGGCGAAGTTAAGAACAAGTGCAAGATTTGGATGGGTGGCCCCATGGGTTCCGATTCAATATCTTATAGTTCTGGGCACTTTGATATCGACTCTGACGGCTCATGTAATGGATGGCTATCCATAAGTGAAGACGGTAGCAAGCTCGGATTTGATATATCAAGTTTGTGGGCGGCAAAGTCAATCACCAATGAAAGTAAACTCGTTAGTGCTGAAAGAGCAGCTGAGTATATTTGGTGTGTATTAACCGAGACTCTTAAATAAAATTTGGAGCTAACATGAAAAAGCGAAGATTTAGATGCAAGAATTATAAGTGTGAATTCGAGAAGAATGCGTTTGAACCTGGCGAGGCACAAGAAAAAAGGCTCCCGTCATATCCAATCTCTTGTCCACAATGCGGAAGTACGGATATAGAACCTAAATGACAATTTCTTTATATAGCTTGGGACAGTGTGCATAAAACGGTGAGATGCTGAGATAAAAGAGATGTAATATCGAAACAATATATACATAGTTAAAAATAAAAGAATTAATTATTACAGGGGAATAATATCATGGCGAAAGCGCGAATAACTTTTCATAGATGCATACAAGATTCGCAGGACTTAGGTACCGATAAAGTTAGGGATGATCATATGATTTCAATGGTATTTTTTACTCTCGAAATGGATGACAAGAAATTTGAAGAAATGTATGTTGATGTGAAACAACCATTTGGAACGGATTTTAAAAAATATCCTGTCGAAGTTTCTCCCCCAGTGGGTTCATATAACGGCCCGATAAATCACGATCAGTTTTCTGATGCGGTAGAAAAATACTATCGTAGCTGCATTGGTTCTAAGGGTTCTGGCTTCCGAATTAGTTCAGATGCTAAAAATATTATAATGAGGGGCAACATAGTTAATACAACTATGGTTTCTGAAATCGAAATTTCTGACCAAAGTAACGCTTGGTAGACAGAAATCATAATATGGGTGAAAACAATGGACGATAAAACTTATACCATTATATCAGACAAAGGAAGAGGTGCAATTGTTATCAAGCAATCAAGAACTGGTGAAAGCATAGCAATTGTATTTTTCAATAATATAAAAGATAATAAAGGAAGGTTATTGAGTGACATAAAAGCATACTGTCAAATCATTAAAGCAGAAAAAAAAGAAAAGGCTTACATTAAATCATGCGATTGGGTAAAAAGAAATATTAATCAAGAATGCGAATTTGAAGAAGGCCACAAATTCATAGATACCGTTAACTACATTATAAAGTCTATGGAAAACTAGGGACAGCGGGGCTGTTGAAAAAGTCACTTTATTTAGGTTTTAACCTTGCAAGAATGGATAATTATATGGTTTATAAATTAGATTTGCCGATAAAAAATGAAAGAATTTAATATAAAAAGCAACTTTTATATTAATGGTATGCTATACGACTGCCACAAAATATTCTTAGAAGATTCGAAAAGTCGGAAAATCCTTTTTGTGGGATAGGTGGGGTAGGTAAACAGCAGTGTGCTCAGATTCTCACCCAACTTTCTTCAGTGATCACTCTTGACAACAATGTTGTCTATATATCTGTTTTTCCTTTAGCAACAGCAACTTCGGGATCCATCTTGTCTACATATTCACTCAGTTCAGAAAGACGGAGTTCCATATTTTCTGCGAATTTTTCAAGACGGTCTGCGTATGGACCAACTCTCTTTGCTTCCTTGACCATTTTTGGTAGAACTCTGAGATCTTCGACTAAAACCTGTACTTCATCTGGATTGGGCCAGCATTCAAACAACTTCTGTATCGCAAATCTGGTTAATTTACATATATTGTACGCCCAAATACTATCTCTTTCTTCAGCTGGCACACTCAGCAGTGAGTCTAATCTATTCTTAAAAAATTGTAATCTCATACACAGTCCCTATTTTTTTATATTCAAAAGAGCAATAATTGCCCAAAAGCTCTATATTACTTAAATTACCATAGAAATTACTCAAAGTCAAGGCCAAAATTGGCCTGTAAACGAATATTTGTCGGCAAAATACCGCCCCAAATCTTAATCCTTTACGAAATATCTTGGTAATTTGTTTTAATTTTAATCCAGTGCTTTTTCCACCTCTTCTTTCCAGATATTGACCAATTTCAGTATGGAGTCGATCGCCATTCCTGTTTTCCGGGGCGGATCCATATTGATAGGTTTACATAAGACATTTTGCTTTTGCTCGTGGACATCCATATGCCAGTCTTTTCGCATGTCCTCATATATTTTGTTAGCAGGTTCCTTTGCTTCGAAAAGTTTCTCTACTCCACTTGATAATGCATTAGGTATATCTTTTGTTATAAGTTCTTTAATGTAATCTTTATAGTCGTCAGTTTCTTCGTACCAGCTCACATTTGGGGGGATATCCTGGAGGAATGTATCCATAGGGTTTATGATGTCATTTTCAATCATGTAATCTAGTTCCTCAATAGTTTCCATCACAGGTTCACCTCCTCGTAGCTGTCGGTAACATTCCGCCACCAAGTTGCCCTTACTCATCAAACTAGATACTTTTGAGTGAATACCTCTTAGAATCCTTAAGTGAGTTTCAACAACATCAATGCAGAATGCTTCCTCTAACTTCGTCATCTCTCTAATCTCATGAACCATCATTAATTCTAATTGCTCGATACTTAGAAGAACCGTTCTGGACACTAGCGCTGCTACACTTGCCGCATGAGCATGAGCACTGCATAAATGTATACATGGTGGATAATCCTGAGGGGCTAATGACGCAGCGAGCAACTGCTCGGCTTTAGATTTAGCCAAGACCCGGCTACCTTTGATAGGGATGTTCTTTCGCCTTGGTATAAGAAGTGCAAAAACGACAATCGGAGGAAACGCAACCGCCGGCAGTAAATACCATGTCTGAGGCTTTTGGTAAACTAGAGCGATGATACTAACAAAGAGACTTAAGGCGCTTAAGAACAATGTGATCCTCCTTGACAATCGATCAAAAACCATTCAGTCTCTCCCTTTAGGTCCTTTCCTTTAAAAACTTCACTCGCTCCAATCGCACCGACTCACCCGATCTCGATCCCTAAAATTCTCAAAATTATAACTCCTGCAATGCGACTAGCAATAAATATTTCTGAAATTTTTAAATTCTCCTAAATAGCCCTAGGAGTCTGTCGGAGAACTTCATTTCAAGGTGAGTAATCATGCAATTCTAC
>CAZMZR010000148.1:0-5683 GCA_964570855.1 uncultured Pirellulales bacterium | reverse complement strand
GTTCGTCTTGCCCGCCAAAGACTCAACATGTGTTTGAGACGATGCAGAATGCCGTCACTTCCGAGGTCAGGCGGATTCTTGACAGAGGCACGCAATTTCTCGAACGCCGCGGCATTCTCCGCCGCTCGGGCCGCCGCCAGGTCCGAGAGTACTTTGGGAATCTCCTCCCGGACAGACAGCAGAGATGTGAACGCACCCCGGTCGAATTCGAGCAGTTCACAATCCGTGACCGCCGTCATGGTCGCACTCCTCGGCAAACCGGTTAAAAGACTCATCTCGCCGAAGAGCGCCCCGGATTGCAGTTCGAATTCCACGTTACCGGCGGTATCGGAACCGGCAATACTGCCCTGTAATTTACCCCGGACCAGGACATAGAACGATTCGCCGTCGTCGTTTTGGTACATCAGGATTTCACCTCTTGTGAAATTAGTGCGTTTGATGTTCCTTGCCACCGCCCTTAGCTCTTCGCGGCTGAGCATACAGATACCCTCGGAATCGGCCAAAAGCTTGCGCCCGAAGTCACTACACAGCAAATCATCCACAATACTTTCGATCTCCGAGGCCAGCGGCTTCTCAAATTTCTGAGCATGAACCGCCTCGAGGAAGTTGCCGAGCAGACGGCCGCTCATAGGGAAAGGTATCTCGATACCGCGCCGGTTGAATTTATACCAGATCATCCGCATCACGTTTCCTTCGATCATAACGTACTGTTCGTATTGCCTCGACCAAAAACGCAAAACATATTCGATGCAGAAATCCTTGAATCCTGTAACGTAGGCATCCGGCGCTGGACGCTTCTCCACCATGGGCACGCATTGTGCGGCCTCCAGAAGCGCTTCGATAACGTCGCCGGGCTTGTCACCGTAACTGGCCGCCACATCTACCTCATGCCGTCGCAAGTTCGTAGGGGAAGAAAAATTTCTGATGGTCAAATCTGCGAGTCTGCCGTTGGGGACAATAACAATGTGACCTCCGAGAGTGCGTATACGCGTTTCGCGCCAGTTAACAAGGATAACTTTTCCTATCTGGCCGTCCACTTCAATCCAGTCACCGACCGACATGGAACGACTGGCATGAAGTGACATACCAGCCAGCAGATTGCCGAGCACTCCCTGCATGGCAAAACCAATGACACCGGTCACGATGGCCGTCGATGTCAACAGCACGCTGATATTGGACCCGATTCGATATTTGATAAGTATGAAGGCAACGCCAAGCATGATGGCCAGACGAAGCAAACCCCTGCTAAGCCTGGTAAGGGGGCACTCTTTGCCCATCTGCACAAAAATCTCGACGAACAATCCCTCAACAAACCTCACAATCAAATGAATAATCCAGAACAACAGCCATGCCTGATAGTACCGCGACCAAATATCCGGCTCTGTAATGCGACCGAGCCAGTAGATCAACGGCACAGAAGGCACCAATACCAGAATTGAGAACGCCAGATAACTCAGCAATACACCGACAAACTGTCTGCCTGTGCGCTTTTTTATCTCAACGCCGTAGGATGAACCATATTTACGACGCAGCGAAATCGTCAGAATATATGCAATCAGCAGCACCGCTGCCGCTAAAGCAACATTCTGAATGTAAGGTAGTATCGGTTCAAGCCCTTGAAGCACGGTCATTCCTTCCTTTTATATAGTCGGTATTTTATTGTCGTTTTACGAGATAGGTCCAGGCCCATCAGTCCCGGTCCGGATCCATTAGAATCTTTCGTTAAATTTCTAACCATTGTCCGGACCGCGCAAACGCAGCGCCGGGCATACGTTTTTTCACTTGTTGTTCCAGGGTGCCCAACACCTGATCTTCCGCTTCCGGGGCGTGATGACCAAGGAGCACACGCTTGACGCCTAACGATTCCGCCATTTCCAGGTCGTCTTCCCAGCACGTGTGTCCCCACCCGGCAAACGCCGCCGCATCGGCCCGGGAAAAATGTGCATCTATAATCATCATATCAACCGGCTCAGGTTCGCAGCACATTGCTATAAATGCCCTCTCCTGTACATCCGTTCGATTTTGCCATTCGATATCTGTGGCAAACACCAGCGATTTGCCGTTATCGGTGTCATCGATACGGTAAGCCAAGCACCCGCCGGGATGCGGCACCTCACATCCTTGCACGCAAAAAGTCCCCACATGGATTCCATCGATATCGAAATCGGCAAACTCTATTTGCGCATTCATCTGTTCGCAGGATATCGGCCAATACGGCGGCGCATGCAGGCGCGTGACCGCATCACAAACACTTCCATCGGCGAAGGTCGGCCCAATTAACCTGAAAGACCAGTCCGAGCTATGGAAAAGCGGATTCATCATCAGCCCTGCCATGTGGTCAAGATGGTAATGTGAAAACAGTATCGTCACCTCGCCCGGCTCTGCTGCCGCCAACTGCCCTGCCACGGCGTGCATCCCCGTTCCGGCATCCAACACGAGTCGTTCGCCGTGAGTTCCTACGAGCAACAGCGATGTTGTGTCACCGCCAAACTCCTCGAAGCGACTACCGGTACACGGCCGGCTGCCACGCATTCCACCAATGAAAAGTCGCATGTTTATTTCTCCGTCAGTTCCCATACTCCGTCCCACGACTCCGGAGGACGGGCAATCAATTGCCTACAACGACGAACATAACAACTCGCCGCAGGGTCGTCGGGCAACTGCTCGAAAATGTCCATCGCTCCGGCGAAATCACCCTGCTTAAAACGAGTCAGCCCGGCGGTAAACTTTTCCCAATCGGCGGGAACGGCATCCGCAGCGAACCCGGTCAGTTCATATACAGGCACGGCGGTTCTTCTGCCGACTACACGCAAGTCCGCCAGCTTTCGGCCGCGGAACTCGTTCGAGACCAGAGACCAGGTACTTTCGGAAATCATAGTCTCTGTCTCGAAAGCCTTATTTGCACCCTCAAGACGGGACGCAAGGTTCGCCGCATCTCCAAGAATCGTATAGTTGAAACGTTTGCGGGACCCCATATTGCCCACTACGACCTGTCCTGTGTTAAGTCCTGCCCTCATGTGCAGCACCGCACCGGTGCGTTTTTGGTAGTCTTCCCGGCGTTCGGCCAGCCGCCGTTGACAGCGTAAAACCGCGCGACAGGCACGCAAAGCATGATCCGATTGCTCTAACGGCGCATTCCAGAACGCAATGATGGCATCGCCCTCGTATTTATCGAGCGTACCGCCCTCATCAAGGATTATATCGGTCATCTCGCTGAGGTAATCGTTGAGCAAAGCCGTCAGCTCGACCGGGCCAAGTTTCTCGGAGAACGTGGAAAAACCGGCCAAATCGGTAAATAGTATTGTCAGTTCGCGCTTCTCTCCGCCAAGCTGGAGATGAGCGGGATCGCGGAGGATTTTCTCAATGACTTCGCCGCTTAAGTAATGTCGGAATGCCTGTTTGATAAATGCCTTTTGACGTCCTTCGGCCCAATAATTTGCGGCCAGAGCACCGACGAGCCCCAAAGCCGCCGCCGTCTCCTGCACGACGATAGGCCACCACCATCCTCTTGCATACGCAGCAAAGCCGACAAGCATCGGCGCCCCAAGCCACACAAACGAAAGCGGCCCGGTCTGCCACCATCTGCCGCCGTAAGTCAAAGACAGTGACGCGGCAACAGCCGTTGCCATCACAGAGACAATAACCCAGGGCAGGGCCGCTTCAGTGATGAAGGAGCCGGTTATCAGGTTATCGACGAACGTCGCATGCAGGACAACTCCGGGACATTTCGGATCTACAGGAGTCGGACGCAAATCCAGCAGAGCCGGCGCGCTGCATCCCACGAAGAGGAAACAATCCTTAAATATCTCCGGTGACAGAGAAGGGGTTTCATCGTCACGCAATCGAAGCTCGGACTGGATAACCGCAGCGGCGGAAACCGCCTGCGATAAATCGTCACCACCCTTAAAACGCAGGATTGCATATCCGTTCTTATCCAGAGGAATGATTTTATTTCCCAGGCGGAGCCGCCCCGGTTCCGCTGTGACAGGTTCGGTGTTCGTGCTATCTAACAACCACGCCGCCAATCCGAGCGCCGGGATTTTAACGTCGTCGAAACGGCAGAACGGCGACATCCGCCGGAACACACCGTCACTATCCGGTACACCCCTGACGTGCCCTATAGCCCTGGCACCGGCGGCTATCTCCTTTACAGGGAACAATAAATTAACAGAATCCACGATATCAGGTATATCGACTTGAATGTTCGGTTGCGGCATGTACTGCGGCCATGTACTGCGGCTTCCCCCCGGCTGTACCGCCAATACAGTCGGCACACCGGTCCGCAGAGCTTCCCCCAGCGTTTGGTCGTCTGAAACTGCGTAAACCGACGGCTCGGTAAAGAGCAAATCCAGAGCAAGGACTTTGGCTCCGCCGCGTTTGCAGAATGCCGAAATCGCACTATATACCTCACGCGGCCACGGCCAGCCCCAATCGTTCTCACGCTGGGCCCAGTCCAAACTGGCCTGATCAAGTAAAATAAGCTTGACCTCTTGTGAAAGACTCTCTCTTTGAGAAAAGAATCGGGCGCGCCATGTCCATGTCGGCGCTTCCCATGATTCGAGCAGACCCAGCCCCCATACAAGCAACGCAATCGCCCCGGCGATAAGACCAATCGCCGTTCCACGCAGACATTTGCTACTGTGCTTAGTCATGCCGTCCTTTCGTCTGCGGGATTCTATCCGCCGACCATTATCGGCCGCATAACCGCAGAGAACCGTTCCCGCCTGACTGCATCAGGGACAAATACCGTATTCGTTACCGTCGAACGCAGTGCATTTTCGCGGCTCTTTGCCGAAGGATGTGTCTTTGCAAAGCCAAGCCCCCCTGCATCAGCCAGGCGTTCGTCCATGCGCTGTAGCATCGTAATCATCGCCGCTTCCGGATAACCGGCACGCCGCAGAAGCTCTACGGCCGCCGCATCCGCATCCCGTTCCTGCGTACGCGAGTAGCCGCTTGTTGTAAGCGTCATAACAACATCGCCCACCGAGGCCTCGAACTCACGCGTCAACGACGCCAGCTCCTCACTGCCCAACTGCTTGGCGGACTCGGCCGCGATAACCGTGAACGCCTCGGTCAAACGTCCCTGTTTAATCGAACGAAGTCCGTGTTTCATCTCAACGTGACATATTTCATGCGCCAGCACCGCCGCCAACTCGTCCTCGCTCTCGCAGCAGCGTAACATCCCACGCGTCACAAGAATCAGCCCGCCCGGTGCGGCAAACGCATTGACTTCGTCGGAATCGAGCAACAGGAAATGGTAGCCGCCGAACGTCTCGGGCCGATCGGAGAAAACTGCCAGCGATTGACCGAGCAGATTCAGATAGGCGTTCGCCTGCGGCCGATCCAGCGGCGGGTAACTCTGGAACACTTTTGCCGTCACCGCACGCCCTATGTAATGCTCCTGTTCGGGCGTAAGCTCCTGCTGCGTCTTTTCTATGGCTTTTGTGCTGCGTGTGAGCGAATCCGCCTGGTCGGAGGAAATCATGCCGGCATCACGGGCGAACTTAGTACCAATCTCGGAAACCTCCGAGCAGCCGGAAAATAACATTAATGCCAACAGGGCCGTTACCAGTATTGAGAGAAGTCTTTCGTTCATTGGTCACCTCCCGGCAGATGGCCCTGACTGCGGAATGTCAAAATCTCTTCCGGATCGACATTAAACGCCGCCATTCGGTCCACCCAG
>CAZMZR010000147.1:0-5735 GCA_964570855.1 uncultured Pirellulales bacterium | reverse complement strand
TTAAAACCGGCACACCGGCAAGGCTGGATGGGAAAACAGTCGATCTGGACAAGCTTGAAATACAACATGGCGACGAAAAACCCGTGCCCTTCTCGTTTATGACCGATAGAATAATCCGGCGGCAAATTCCATGCTGGATCACATATACCAACGAACAAATACATAAATTAATCAAAGACAACCTGGACCGCGCGCCGCTTTATACCGGACAAATCACCTCCACAGGCCCGCGATACTGCCCGAGTATCGAAACGAAAATCGTACGATTTTCAGACAAGAATCAACACCAGATATTCCTGGAACCGGAAGACGAAGAAATAAAGACTATTTACTGCAACGGAATAAGTACCTCCCTGCCGAAGGATATCCAGGCACAAATGCTCAAGCTTTTGCCGGGTACGGAAAACGCCAGAATCATCCACTTCGGCTATGCGATTGAATATGATTATTGCCCGCCAATTCAACTCAAATCGAACCTGGAAACGAAAAAAATATCGGGATTGTTCTTAGCAGGCCAGGTAAACGGGACCAGCGGTTATGAAGAAGCGGCGGGACAGGGTATTATCGCCGGCATCAACGCAGCCAGAAAATTACAGCGTAAAGAACCTGTTGTGCTCGGCAGAGACCAGGCATATATCGGCGTGATGATCGATGATTTACTTACCAAGGGCATCAACGAACCCTATCGCATGTTTACATCCAGAGCCGAGTACCGCCTGTCACTGCGGGCCGACAACGCAGATCGAAGGCTGACGGAAATCGGCAAATCGGTCGGACTTGTTGACGAACAACGATGGGCCAGATATCAAAATAAACTCGAAAAGATAAGCCAGCTCAAAAAATATCTCGAAGATAACCGCTCCGGCCAGATTAGTTTGTGGGACCACCTTCGCCAGCCGCACAATACCATAGCAGAAACTTTGTCTGATACTCCTGATATCAGGAGTATGAATCTCGATGAAGATGTATTTCAGGCGGTGACAATCGATGCCAAATATGAAGGCTATTTAACCAAACAGCAGCGTATGGTCATCGGCTTACAAACTCTTGAAAACAGGAGCATCCCGGCGGACCTGGATTACAACAGTATCTCGCATCTTCGCCCGGAGGCCAAAGAAAGACTCTCGGCATTTAAGCCGGGCACACTCGGCCAGGCTTCCCGAATCAGCGGCATCACACCGGCCGATATCACGGTGATACAAATCCATTTGAAAAAGACACTATCGTCGGGGCAACCGAAACAATGACGGATTTATCCGAGAACATTTACAACAGCCGGGCCAAACGTAGCGAAGCCAAATTCAAGCTTTGGCGTTCGGCGGGACTGCTTCTGACATACAAATGCAATTGCGCCTGCGAGTTCTGCTATTACAACTGCAACCCGGACAAAGGTGGACTAATGCCTGTCGATACTGCCATAAGCGCATGGCAATCTCTGAAAATCCTCGCCGGTGACTATGCTAAAATTCATATCACCGGCGGCGAAGCATTCCTGTATTGGGACCATTTGCAAAAAATACTTCAAGAAGCAAAAAAACAAAACATGGGCAAAGTTGATTTGATAGAGACGAACGGCTTCTGGGCCGATAGTGATAAAATCATAAAGCAACGATTGAAAAGGCTCGACGAGCTCGGAATGCATAGATTTAAAATCAGCACCGATCCCTTCCATCAGGAGTATGTCGATATAGAACCGGTCAGTCGATTAGCTGAAACAGCAATCGAAATGTTGGGGCCGCAGCGCGTGCTGGTTCGCTGGCAACAATATCTGGACAAACCAATTAAAATGAAAGATATCCCCCCTGCCGAACGCCGGCAGCAATATATCGATGCGATAAATGACTATCCCTGTCGTTTCACAGGCCGAGCCGCCGGTAGATTAGCCGAGCTGGTTGCTTCCAAACCGATAGAAGCCCTTGCCTCGATGAACTGCAAACCGGATTTCCTCGGCGCCAAAGGCGTACATATCGACCCGTTCGGGAATATCTTTAGCGGCACATGCAGCGGCATCATCTTCGGGAACGTCAATCAAACGCCGCTCGAAGAAACCTGGAAGAAATTCTATCCGGAAAAAAACGAGTTTATAAATATACTTTTCAATTCCGGCCCACACGGTTTGCTCGAAAGAGCCGAAAAGCTGGGATATATAAAGTCTAAAGCATACGCCAGCAAATGCCATTTATGCACAAGTATCCGGCAATATTTCTATGAGAACTGCATGAAAAAATCCACCCTCGGCCCAATTGAATGTTATACCGATTCTTTATAAAACAAACATTGCTTTCACTATAAATTTACCTATCCATCCTCCTCTGATGAATAACAATAGATAACATATTAAAAATATTCAAAAAAGGACAAAACCGTAACAAAACGGTAATATTTTATCTGTAAAATACTCCTGTCAAGACAATAGATTTTATGATAATCTCTTTGAAAGGAGTATGATTATGGAAAAGTTCAGAAGTATCACAATCATTTTTTTGCTGGCTCTGGGCGTGCTTGCCTTAGTAGGGCTGCAATTTTGCCTTGCCGGTCAAAGCAGCAAAGCCAAGCCGGCAAGCGTTCTGCTTCAGGAAGCTCTGTATGCAGAGGAAATCGAAGGAGATATTGATGCGGCAATTAGAATTTATGAGCAGATAATAAATGACAAATCGGCTCAAAGATCCCACGTCGCTCAGGCAATGTATCGAGAAGGGATGTGTTATCTCAAACAGCAAAAAGACCCGCAGGCTCAGGAAATGTTTCGCACACTGGTCGCTCAATACAGTGAACAAACCGAAATTATCGGTAAGGTCAAACCGCTGCTGGAGGATTTGGGCAACGCCGATCCGGCCGCTCTGATGCCCCCTGAAACATTATTCTATGCTGAAATCGGCAGTCCCGGCAGACAAGTGGAAACCATCCTGAAGATGCTCAAGGGCACTCCCTTGGAAAATCCCCTTGCGGCTATCAGTAACGGTCAATCTCAGGGATTTAATTCACCTGCAGCTATGATATCTGCCCTGTTAAATCCAAGTATGATGGCGGAGTTTAAGAAAATAAGAGGAATGGGTGTCGGGGTCACCGGTATCTCTCAGGAAAATGAACCACCGGCTATAATCGTATTATTCCCCGGAAAGAGTGACGCCCTAAAGGGCTTGCTCCAGATGGCACTCGGTATGGCGGGAAAACCCACGGAATCTATCGAAGGTATGCAAACCTTATCGCTTCCCGAGGGTGGTTGCGCTGTTTATGACGACATCGTAGTAATCCTCGCTACCCCAAAGGCATACAAAGCAGGACAATTAGCATGGTCTGTCAAACAATACAAAGGCCTCATAAACGAGCCTTCACTGGCATCAAGTAACAAATCATTTACAAAAATCTCCAAAAAGGCACGCCAGGAAAATCTGTTGACTGTCTGGGTGGATGCTGACAACTTCTTTGCGAAAATAAAAAAGGTGTTTCCAGAGGGCGAAATGCCGGAACAGATACATCTTGCCGACGGTATAGCCAATTTTTCAAGTATCGATGATATTATTTCTTTTGTCTCCCTCCAGGAAACCGGTATCGCAGTTGAAACAAACGTATCATTCAAGGACGGCCAACAAAGCCTCGCATATAATATGATTCGTACGCCGAATCTAAAAAAGTCCAGTTTCGAAGCCGTCCCTTCCAGCGCAATCGGATTAATCAGTTTCGCCTTAGGAGAGGCAGATAGTCCCCAAGCGCAGGCTATAAACCAAAAGATTCAAAGCGAGACAGGACTTGACATCGCCAGAGAGATATTTGCCAATATCGAACAGGTAAGCCTTTTCATCACGCCGGTAAGCGATTCTCCAAATCCAGCCAACACGCAGGTGCCTCCGGCGGCATCTTCAATCGGTCTTGCAATAACAAGCCATAATCCCCAGCAAACACGCCAGATACTGCTCCAAATATTGTCTTCGTCGAATCTTTTGGCAGACAATGCTACAGAACAATCAAATGAACAAACTACCGGCGAATATCAAATAGAACTCGTTGACGGTCAGAAGCTTTTCTGCTATATGGACCAGAGCAAGAAAATAAACATTATTTCGTTAAATCCGGACGTGATTAAAGATTCAACTTCAGCGTTGAAAAATCGTCAATCAGTCCTAACCGCCGGGCCGTTGCAGGAACAACTTAGTAAAATATCTCCATATACAAGTAAATTAGTTTTGATTAACGTCGGCGGCATCATAAAGATTACCGAATCCAATATGGGGCCGATGACGGAGGAAAATAACCTTAAAGAAATCTTTACTCAGTTGGCAACAAGCTGTGATAAAACCTTTTTCCAGTTACATACAGATGAAAAACCAAATAATTTGAACATCAGAGCCGACATCAGTGGAATTCCACCTGCTAATGATTTATTCGTGCCATTAATGCAACTGGTACAGATTCTCGAATCCGCCCAAAGACAACAATGGGATGAAAAACAAGGAACAAAAACAGCAACAGTTAATAAAGCCGACCAGAGTCCCGTAATCGACGGAATAGAAGAAGATATCTGGTCCGATGCACCGAAGTATAAACTCGAGAACGTGATATATTCACCTATATCATCGGACGAAGATTGCTCCGCTTATTACAAAGTCATGTGGGACCAGGAAAATCTCTATCTGCTGGTAGATGTTACCGACGACGAATTGAAAAATGATTCAATGGAATTCTATTATGATGACAACATTGAACTTTTCATCGATGCCGACAATTCCAGAAAAAGTGAGTACGGCGATAAAGATTACACATACGATTTTAACTGGGATAGAACCACTCCTAACATGGAAGCGCGGGGACAACTATACCAAAAAGACGACATAAAATATGCGTTAGTAACATCCGACGACGGTTATCGACTGGAAATAAAATTTCCATGGTCAACCCTTGGAACAGAGCCTTTCCCCGGTGCTAAGATAGGCCTTGATGTTCATGTCAACGATGACGACGATGGCGGAGAACGTGATACCAAGCTGACATGGTCCGACACGCAAGACGATGCCTGGCAGAATCCAAAAGTCTTTGGTACCGCCGAGTTAGCCGGTCTTGTCGGCTGGTGGAAACTGGACGAAACACAGGGAAACAATGCCGCCGATTCATCCGATAACAATCAAACCGGTCGGCTGGTTGGTAATCCGAAATGGCAACCATCCGGCGGAAAAATTAACGGTGCTCTGGAATTCGACGGCATAGACGACTACGTCAACACTGACAACACAGCAGATATGTCCACATGGACCATCGCTGTCTGGGCAAAGAGCCCCGAAGCACCTTCGTCTGAAATGCCGAGCGGGCCTATAAGCCGGGAGAAGAATTATCAAATCAACTGGAACCACGTGGATGACGGCTTCCGTGGAGCGGCGGGTATCTGCACAGATGGAACGTGGTACAATGCGAGCTTTGGCGAATTACGGGCCAATACATGGTACCATCTCGCTGCAACTTACGACGGCGAGAATCTCAAAGCATACAAAGATGGCGTATTAATCACAACCAATTCTGACCTATCCGGAAAGGCCGACTCTGAAATTGAAACTTTAAAATTCGGCAGGCATGCAAGTGATGAGAGCTTTTTCGCGGGCACAATTGATGACGTTCGAATTTATAGCTATGCCCTGCCAGAAGATGAAATTAAGGCACTTTATTAAATTGATTTAACGGCACATGAAGATCAAAGGAAAAACCGATGCAGGTTATGATCGAATGAGGTGGGTGGTATTACTGCT
>CAZMZR010000146.1:0-5779 GCA_964570855.1 uncultured Pirellulales bacterium | reverse complement strand
AACGAAGTTGATATTACAATCCCGCCATCTCAGGAGTGATTAGTATCGCTGTAACTAAACCGCCGAACCGTTACCGGCAGTTATAAAAGGGTGAAAGAGGGGACTCGAACCCCCGACCCCCGGATCCACAATCCGGTGCTCTAACCAACTGAGCTACTTTCACCGCAATTTTCTACCCACCAAAAGCGGCCATTTTATCAGCTCCTGCCCTTTGCGTCAATGCCAATGTATATCTGTTAACTTCGACGAAAATTTACTTGAAAAATCCCACCTTTTATGGTATAATACCCCAAAATTGAATATTGACTTTATACATTTCAAAATGACATATAGTTTTTAGCATAAACACTGCAATTTATCATACTTAAGTTTCCCGGCAGGGGGGAGACCTTATGACTGGCGAAAAAATTCACAGGACGGCCAAACCCAGGTGCGACAACTGCTGCTTTTCCACTTTTGCTGTCGGTTCCGGCAGGGCCGCTCTTATATGTAGGCAGAAAAAAGGCTCCGAAGGCAGATGGAATGTCCGCCCTCTCCGTGGCCGATGTGCCAACTTCTATCCGTCACGAGTCGCCGATAAGAAAAGCCGATCGCCGAGGCGGATTCCTCTGACCCGCGGGCTGTTCGCTATCGTCGATGCGGAAGATTATCCGCGGCTGAGCCGATATACATGGTTCGCTGAGGGTACGGATAAAAATTGCTACGCCGTTCGCAAAGAAAACGGCAAAAGTATCAAGATGCACCGCGAGATAATGAATGCCCCGGACCATCTGGTTGTGGACCACATCGACCATAACGGCCTGAACAATCGAAAGGAAAATCTGCGCATCTGCACGTTCGCCGAGAACTGCCGTAACCTGCGCAGCAGTCGTCACAAAACTTCAAGATACAAAGGAGTCCACTGGAATAAAAGATGTAAAAAATGGGCGGCCCAAATCTCATGCGATAACAAATCCTACCACCTTGGCTATTTCACCGATGAGTTGGCCGCTGCAAAGGCATACGACAAAGCCGCCAAAAAATATCACGGCCAATTCGCATCACTTAATTTCCCAACCACAGATACCTCTGGCACAAGTACCACAGATTAAAGCGGATTAGCGAATTTCCCTGCGGGATGCCCAAGGTAAGTTGATTAGTGAATTGGCTTTTACAAAAAACTAAAACGTAAAGTTAAAAAATTTTGATATTTTAGTTATGGTTTTGCATTTTGCGATTTGATTTTTAATCTGCTCCTCATCCGCTTATCTACTCCTATTAATGCTAACGGCTAAATACCAGCGATTAATCACTAACGACTAAACTAAATTTGCTGGAAATAGAATTATTCTAAAATAGCGGCTTTCAATTATTCAAATAGCCTTCGTACGTAAAGCGCGTACGCGCTTTACGTATATGGATTTTTTTATACGAGCCCAGCCGATGTATCTACTTACAAACAGTTTAATTCGGTAGGCTAAAGCCAATTTAATAAAACTAACCTCTTACAACACATGTAAGACGACCATCTTGAGTCGCAGCGTTATTTTCCCATTGAAGAGGGCGTAGGTTTGAGAGTTCATCTCCACCACCTTTTGACACAGGTGTTATGTGATCTATCTCCCATCCATACTGCGAATTGCGATCTCCATAGTAACTTCTACCAATCCATGCTCCACATTGATCCTTTCGATAAACCCTATGATCATATCCGTTCACGATTGTGGCCTTTTCCCATACTTTCTGAATAGTGTCTTATGAAAAACTCATTTTTGTTATCTCCAAACGCCGCAATACTCATTCTTCATGGTCCGTTTACGCGACGTATTTTAAACAGAACTCATGAAAACCTTGTATAAGGTTTAATATAGATCATTTTCTCTTTTTGCTTAGCTTTTCGCGCTGGCTCAATGCACTACCAGCTGCAGACTTGGAATTTCTGCCAGTTCGTTTATCACGCAAAACATTGCTAGCTTTTCTTGCAACTCTCATACTGGTTACTTTTTTTGCCATATCTTTAAACCTTTCAAAAAAAATGTGTTTCGGCTACTTCTTCAATTCTAAAAACGCTTATTGGACCACCTAAATACGTCACAATAATTAAGACTCTATGTATATAGAAATTACAAATAAAAAACTGCTTTATCATGTAACAATAATTTATACAATAAGTCACAAAGGGTCAATTATAAATTTTTAAAAAAATACAAATTTAATTCGCTTTTTCGACTAAACAGCGTTAGTATTTGATATAACTGATCTTATGTAATTTTCAATAACTTCTTTAGAGCAACAACATTACATGCGTAAAACAGCAATGCGATATCATTTTGTGAAAAAAGCATTTTTTCAGAATTTTAAACATTTGATTAAGTCGTAAACGTCATGTACAATATTACCATCTGTATACAAACGAACCAAAAAAAATAGTGCTTTGCACTCTTATCTATACTACACAGAATGGTTTTAGGAGCCAAATATTATGTCAAAAATTTTTTCAGACAGGCTTCGTACAGCGCGCGAACTAAAAGGTTTAAGCCAGACAGATCTAGCCAAGAGAACAGACCTTCAACCATCTGCAATCTCTCACTTTGAGAATCAGCGAAGATCACCTTCATTTGGGAATTTAAAAAAAATTGCTGATGCTCTTTCTGTGTCTATTGATTATTTACTTGGTCGTGCTGAGGAACCAAAAAGCTCTGGCCCCGTAGCAGATCAGCTTTTCAGAAATTTCGAGCAAATGACGGAAGATGACCAAACAATATTGACAGAATTTGCATCCATGCTTGTTAATAAAAATAAGGAGAAAACAAAAAAGGATCAGTCATGAGTTTGAAGCTGGAAATACGAGAAGCTGAGAACGAAGCAATATTACTTGTTAAAAAGCTCAATATAATAAGTTTGCCTATATGTCCTTTCAAAATTGCGAGAGAAGAAAACATAGTCGTAGAACCAAAGAATTCAGACAAGTCAGGTGTTTCTGGTTTTCTGATTCGAGTAGGCAATGTGTTTGGTATCAAATACGCATCTCATATAAAAAATGATGGATTTATTCGTTTTACTGTTGCTCACGAACTTGGTCATTACTTTTTATCTGGACATCCAGAACACTTCTTTCACGGTAAAGATGGAGTTCATATGTCAAAAAGCGGTTTTATTTCGGATGATTCATATGAAAAACAGGCAGACTATTTCGCCAAAGAGTTATTAATGCCGGAAGATATTTTCTTGGAAGCTCTGAGGAAAGCTGGTGAAGGTTTCGCCGCAATAAAGTCACTTGCAATTAAATGTAGAACATCTATAACTTCTACGGCTATTCGCTATGCTCAACTTTCAGAAAATCCTGTAGCAGTCATCATGAGTTCCAGAAACAAAGTTGACTGGTGTTTTATGTCAAGTGCTTTAATTAGTTGTCGTGCTATGCAATGGATAAAAAAAGGTTCTTTGATTACGCCTACATCTACTACCGCTGAATTTAACCAAGATCAGAATAATGTTTTGATGGCAAAGCGAGTGGAGGCTTGGACCCGTCTTGATTATTGGTTTGAGGATGGACCACAAATCGAGATGAAAGAGGATGTAGTTGGTCTTGGACATTATGGAAAAACACTTACGGTACTATTCACAAATGAAGCCATTGATACCGAGGATGATGACGAGTATTTGGAAATAGGTGATGAAAATAGAGACTGGAAGTGGAAATAGCATACATACCTACTAATATCGTCTCTCCGGAAGTTTCAAGATTTCTTTTAACCAGCTTTTAGGTATTTACTAGAAACTAAATTCAACATATAGACAAAGTCCTAGTCGAATTAGTTACTCCAAAGAGTATGTGTAGAAGAAGAAATTGATAAGTGCGAACAGAGCAAAAAAGCAGATTCCTAATATAAACGAATATTTGCCTGCTTTTGCCTTCTTTCTGCCCGATTCAGAAGTCCAATCATTATTTTGATGAATGCGGCTGTTTGTTATCACTGATATTGTTTCGAGCCCAAGAATGATCGCTAGTAACAGTAAAATCCAAGATAAGATTAATAACCAAACAGTCCAGTTAGGGGTTTTTAAGATGTGAGTCATGAAAGTAGCACTTAATGCGATTACACCTGTAGACAAAGTAATTATCTGCTTTATCCACTCTAGCGCCACATTATGGGCGTCATTATTTGGTTCTATGGCCACTTGCCTGCTCCTCTTGAATATAGTCTAAATTGATCATTACCTCTTTGACTGAACACATGAATACGTCTATATCCTATTCTATTTAACATATCATCGATCTTTGAATTATTGAATTCAGTATAAAAGGAATGATTCTTTCGTTCGGGATGTAAATACCATCCATCTTTGACTTGGTTTTCTAGTCTCTTGATCTGTTCATACTTCCCATACTGAGACATCCAAAAAATGAACGAGTTGGCTTTTAATCTCTTTTTCAAAAATTTTAATAATTTGCGTCTTTCGTCCGCTCTCGGCATCGTCGTAATGACGAATGTTAATAATGCTGCATCAAATTTATGTTTACTCTTAATGAACTCGTCAGGAAAAATCAGTGCAGAAAAATCCGGAGACTTTTTCGCCTTATTCAATGCTAGACGACAGGCTTTTCTTTCGAACTGTTCCTTAAATTCTACCGCGCATACTTGAAATCCCATATCCAACAAAGGAAACGTATGACGCAATGCGCCAGCCCCGAAATCAAGGATTGAAACTACACCTTTGCTTTTGAAGAATTCAGCAATCTTCCAAATCACCATGTTCGGTCCCAAGCCAGGACAGCATGAGGTTGTGACATCAACAAAAATATATACTCCCTCATTCGTCTTCAACCTATAGATAGGATTCTGCCACATTCTCATGGATACAATCTCCGACTTGAAAAAATCGGGAAAAAATTGAAAAAAGAATCAACTATTTTTTCCGATCCAAATTCTATTAACAAACTACAAACCGCAATTCCCGCCAAGCAGATTCGTCATTCTTATTTCGTGAAGCGTATCTCGTGGATGGTTTTCGCTTTGGGTGTTGTTTCTCTTTCAACACATATTATCGGCAGAAAAGTGGGACAAAATCATAAAAAATAAAATATGCGCAAAGCGCAATACGGGTGGAGATTGCTGCATAAAAAAAGTGAAGCGTTCTTTGCTTCAGGTTTCCACATCCTCGGATAGAGGCATGCTGGGTCAGGCAGGGAAAAAAGATAGCTTTTAGGAGATGGGATTTG
This sequence comes from uncultured Pirellulales bacterium, assembly GCA_964570855.1. GTDB lineage: Bacteria > Planctomycetota > Phycisphaerae > Sedimentisphaerales > Anaerobacaceae > JAFGPS01. Next base: position 576 of record CAZMZR010000146.1, on the reverse strand, counting down.
TTGATTCGCCCCGTGAGATAAATTAAAAAAATATCTCACGGGGTAAAATTGCCTCCTATTCGAGACTTCGTGAATCGTGTGTTATTCATGGAAGTAGTTTGCCTTTATCCAGTTGAAGTTCAATATTAAGTGGACGATAACAAGGCCGACTAAAATCAAGCCGCCGCCTTCGTGAATAAACTCGAATGTCTCAGACGAGAGCTTCATGCGAAACAATCCCGTGGCCGCTTGGCTGATAATCAATACAAGCAGAATCGGATTTATAATTTTAAGAGCAGTGTTCCTTTTCATAATAGCCCCTTTGTAAATGGATGAGAACATTAAGTGTTCGATAAGGATATTCTACCTGCTAACCGTTTGTTTTCCAACAACGAAAAATGTGGATTGTGGCGTGAGCTATCCCAGTGACCGCTGCTACTTCGCTTGCCTTCTTCGTCAAAGAAGCTTGGGCTACGAAGCCTCGCAATGATATTTTATTAGATTCCTCGGCTCCGCTCGGAATGACATAAAACGCATAAATGAAAACCCCCCGGTTTCGCCGGGGGGCTAAAAAAATCTCATTTACGGATTTGCTAA
>CAZMZR010000145.1:0-5817 GCA_964570855.1 uncultured Pirellulales bacterium | reverse complement strand
AGTAAGACTCTGATGCTTTTTGTTCTGTACCAGAGAATGCGATTAGTGGAAGCAATACAATCAGAAAGAGAACTATAGGAGTGTAAAGTTTTCGTTTCATGTGAAATTCTCCAAAATGTGTGATCTAACTATGTATATTTGGTTTCCGTATCAAATCCGAACCGCATGGATATTTCTTAAACTTCGTCCCTCGTCGGCGTGCCGCAAATAGCAAGCACACCGGAGAGCTTAAACGGCCGGCTCGAAAAACAGGGAAATCGTCGCAAGGCTGAATATATACTGCGGCGGCCGGGTGGGCAAGAAAAAAAATGTGCCTTCTTACAGACAATTTTGGTTAAAAACCGTCCTATGAAATTACGCGCCCGATGCGGACTGGATTCCCGTTCCTTCGACTTTACTCAGGACAGGTTACACGGGAATGACAACTTAAGTCATCTCCTTATGAATAATCGTAAAATCTTCTCTTTCACTTCTGTGTAAATATGCGTATAATCTTCAAAAATGGATAGAAAGCAATACGCAGTACTCAGAACGCAGAACGAGAAAAAAATGGGCTATTTTCGGGAAAATATCGAGAAGTTAAAAGGTTACGAACCGGGATTTCAGCCATCCCAGACGCAAGTCGTAAAGCTCAACACCAATGAAAATCCCTATCCACCTTCGCCGCAGGCATTAAAGTTGCTCACGGAAATAAATCCCGAGCAGTTGCGTCGATATCCCGACCCGGTTGGGAGCCGGTTCCGCCGGGCAGCGGGGGAAGTAAACGGCGTCGAGCCTGAATTTATTATGTGCTGCAACGGCGGGGACGATTTGCTGCGTATGGCCTTCCAGGCCTTTTGTGACGAAAATCGAGCGGTTGCCTATCCGGTTCCTACGTATTCTCTGTATCCGGTTTTGGCCGATACGCAAAACTGCACGGCGATTGAAATTCCTTTTGACGATGAATTTAATCTGCCGGCGAAATTGGCCGGTACTAATGCGGCCATGACTATCGTGTGCAATCCGAATGCGCCTACCGGCAGTTTTATCAGCGTCAATGAGCTTGCCTCGTTGGCCGATGAAATCGACGGTGTCCTATTGATTGACGAGGCGTACGTTGACTTCGCAGAAAATAATTGTACGGCATTAGTTAAGGATTTTGACAATGTGATTATTTTGCGGTCGATGAGCAAAGGGTACTCGCTTGCAGGGATGCGGTTTGGTTATGCAATCGCCCGGCCTGAAATGATTGCAGGTCTTATGAAGGTCAAGGATTCCTACAATGTCGATGCCGTTGCTGTCGCCGTGGCGACCGCATCGATAAAAGATCAAAAATATTTCAAGGAGAACGTCAGGAAAGTCAAATCCGAACGGGCGAGATTAACCGAACAGTTAACCGAACGGGGTTTTAATGTCCCCGATAGTTCCGGTAATTTCGTACTGGCACAATGCAATAACGGCAGGGCGGCTGAGATTTATGAAGAACTGACTAAACGAAATATCTTTGTGAGGTACTTTGAATATCCGAGACTCGAAGATAAACTGAGAATCACAATAGGTACGCCTGAACAGGACAATAAATTATTAGCTGCTTTGAAAGAGATTATTACATAGTAGTCTATAATACCAATTATGATTAAAAATTGCACCTATGTCATTTCGACCGCAATCCGCCATAGGCGGATGAAGTGGAGAAATCTATTAAAATAAGATTCCTCGGCTCCGCTTCGCTGCGCTCGGAATGACATTATGTCGCAATAAAAAAAGGATATTTTTATGGATAGCAGGACCGCGAAAATACACAGACAAACGAAAGAGACCGATGTAAGTGTGGAACTGAATCTGGACGGTGTTGGAAAATACGAAATTGATACCGGCATCGGTTTTCTGGACCACATGCTCACACACCTGAGCAAGCACAGCAAGATAGACCTTATAGTCAAGGCCAAAGGCGACCTGGATGTGGATGCTCATCATACGGTTGAAGATATTGCGATATGTCTTGGCGAATCTCTGCTCAAGGCCCTCGGCGATAAGAAGGGCATCGCCCGATACGGCCATAGTTCCGTGCCGATGGAGGATGCGCTGGCGAATGTCTCGGTCGATTTGTCCGGAAGGGCGAACTGCGTATATAACGTCGAATACCGAACGGATAAAATCGGCGATTTTGACGTCGAGTGCCTGGAGGAAATGTTGCGAAGTTTTTCGAATAACGGCAGATTTAATCTGCATATAAACGTGCCGTACGGTACGAACAGTCACCATATAGCGGAGGCTGTTTTCAAGGGACTGGGCAAGTCGCTGGGTACTGCGGTAAGTATTATCGGGACGGACGTTCCAAGTACGAAGGGTATATTGTGATTGAAGAGCGTGAAGCTGAGCTTAGAATCGGCATCGGCACCGATATCCACAGACTGGTTGAGGACCGCAAGCTGATGCTCTGCGGAATTTATGTGCCGTATCCCGCCGGTCTGGCCGGTCACAGCGACGGCGATGTCGGGCTGCACGCCGTTATCGATGCGCTGCTTGGGGCTTCCGGTATGGGCGATATAGGGACATTGTTTCCCGATACGGATGATAAATGGAAAAATGCGGACAGCAAGGAGCTGTTATTGATTGTAAAGGATCGACTCGAAGAAAAACGCTGGGAGGTGCTTAATGTCGATTTGATTATCCACGCCGAAGAGCCGAAGCTCGGCTCGGTCAAAGGCCACATGAAAAGGGCGATTGCAGGGCTTTTGGGCATTGATTTTACGGCGGTGAATGTTAAGGCAAAGACCAACGAGGGATTCGGCGATATCGGGTCCGGCCAGGCGATTGCCGCTACGGCGACCGCGCTTCTGAGAAAGAAAAGAAGAAGAACTTTGTAAATATTTAAGAAGGTAATAATCAATGGGATTACAGCTTTATAACAGTTTGACAAGAAGAAAAGAGGAATTCGAGCCGTTGGAAAAAGGCAAAGTTGGAATATATGTCTGCGGGCCGACGGTATATGGACACGCCCACCTGGGACATGCCAAAAGCTACGTGAGTTTTGATATCCTGGTCAGATACCTGAGATATCTCGGATATAATGTCACCTATGTCCAGAATATTACCGACGTCGGCCATTTGACCGATGACGCCGATGAAGGTGAAGATAAAATCGCCGAAGCGGCAAAAAAAGAAAAGAAGCACCCCATGGCACTGGCCGAATATTATACCAAGAGTTTCTTTGACGATATGGACAAGCTTAACTGCGTTCGGCCCGATATTAGTCCGCGGGCCAGCGGTCACATTACCGAACAGATCGATCTTGTTAAAACCCTGCTCGAAAAAGGTTTCGCTTACGAAGTCAACGGCTCGGTGTATTTCGATGTGTCTAAATTCAAGGACTATGGGAAACTGTCCGGCAGAAAGATTGAGGAAATGATAGCCGGCGCCCGCGTGGAAGTCTCTCCCGAAAAAAAGAATCCGGCCGATTTCGCACTGTGGAAGAAAGCCGAGCCGAATCATATTATGCAATGGCCCAGCCCCTGGGGGATGGGCTATCCCGGCTGGCACCTGGAATGCTCGGTAATGAGTATGAAATATCTCGGCAAGACAATCGATATCCACGGCGGCGGGCTGGAAAATCAGTTCCCGCATCACGAATGTGAAATTGCCCAGTCCGAGGCCGCCAACGGCGTGCAGTTCGTTCGATACTGGGTGCACAATAATATGGTGACAGTGGACAGCCAGAAAATGGGAAAGAGTCTGAATAATTTTATTACACTCAAACAGGCTTTTTCCGGCGCGCACGAAAAGTTGACCAGAGCTTATAGTCCGCTGGCTATAAGACAGTTGATATTGAACAGTCATTACCGAAGCCCGCTGGATTTTTCGGATGCGGCCCTTTTTGCGGCCCAGAGCGGTAACAACAAAATCACCGAAACGGTCCTGGCAATAAGAAAAAAAATAGTTTCGGCCTCGCAAGGTGACCCCGATGCCCAGGTGACAGAGCAGCTAAATCAATTGAGAGAAAAATTCGAGACGGCAATGAACGATGATTTGAACACATCCGTTGCGTTATCGGTTATGTTCGAGCTTGTTCGGCTGGCGCAGAAACTTCTCGATGACGGTAAAACAACCATAGCAACATTCAACCTTGTGGATGTTTTATTCAATCGGATCGGTGGTGATTGCCTCGGTATAGTCAAAGACGAATATCCACAGAGCGGAACTGCCAATGACGAACTGATTGACAAGCTTGTGAATGTTTTGATTGAGCAGAGAAACGAAGCCCGCAAACAAAAAGATTTTGCCGGAGCCGACGGCCTTCGCAACAAGCTGGATGAAATAGGAATCGTACTGGAAGATAAACCCGACGGAACTACCTGGAGAACCAAATGAGGATACTCGGCATCGATCCGGGTTTGCAGGTCTGTGGATACGCCTGTCTGGAGGCGGACGATGATATTACCAAGCTGATTGAAGCGGGCATCTTTTGTACGCCAAACGATTTGCCTATCGAGCAGAGATTGAACAGGATCGCCGAGGATACGGGTGAGGTTCTCGGAAGCTTCAAACCCGACGTTGTGGCGGTGGAGGAATTATACTCGCATTATGCCCATCCGAGGACGGCAATCTTGATGGGACACGCCAGAGGTGTTATACTGCAAAAATGCGCAGAGGCGTCGATTGAAGTCAGAAGCTTCAGTGCAACGCGTATAAAGAAATCGATTACCGGAAACGGCAGGGCGTCCAAGGAGCAGGTTCAAAGAACGATACAAACGATTTTATTTTTACCCAAGCTGCCGGAACCGAATGATGTGGCCGATGCCATCGCCGCAGCGCTTTGCTGTGCGAATTCGAATAAAGCTTTGGACACTGAGAGAATTAATATTTAAGCGGCTACCGAGCAGGGAATGATTGATTATGATAGCTAAGATTGAAGGAAAACTCCTCAAACTCGGTTCCGACTTGTGCCTCGTACAGGTCGGTGCAGTCGGCTATGAAGTAATGCTGGCCAGCTATTGTGTATCAGCGCTGTCCGGCAGGGTCGGCTCGGATATTACCCTTTGTACCATGGAATATTACGAGGGTACGCTCGGCGGCGGGAACCTTATACCGAGAATGATAGGTTTTCTAAACGCCGAGGAGAGAGATTTTTTCACGAAGTATATCAGCGTCAAGGGAATGGGCATCAAAAAGGGACTGCGGTCGTTGAGCATTCCGATAGCCACCATCGCGACGGCCATAGAAAACGGCGACGACAAAATGCTGATGTCACTGCCGGCCGTAGGCGGGAGAATGGCCCAGCAGATTATCGCCGAACTACGCGGCAAATTAAAGAGTTTCGCAGTCGGAGCCGAACTTGGCGCACTATCGGAAATGGGATTTAAGCCGTACCAGTTGGAAGCGTTGGAAATTCTAATCGCCTGGGGCGAAAGAAGGGCCGAAGCGATGGAGCTAATCGAGCTGGCTCGCCAGAGGCATCCCAATATAACTTCGGCCGAGGCGCTCGTACCGCTGGTATATAGGCTAAAACAGGGTGTTGAAGTATAAAACTAAGAACTTAGGACTAAGAACTCAAAGCTAAAAAATGGCAATAGGCAGAATCATAAGCGGGCAACCTTTGAACGAGCAGGAAGAGAGTTTTAACATCTCGCTTCGGCCGAAGTTGTTGGCCGAATGCGTGGGCCAGCAAAACGTCAGAGAAAAACTGGCGATAGCCATAGAAGCGGCCAAGCTCAGGTCCGAGCCTCTGGAGCATATTCTTTTCTACGGCCCGCCTGGCCTGGGTAAAACCACGCTTGCTAACGTGGTGGCCAACGAGATGGAGGCCAGGATTCGATGCTCTTCCGGCCCGGCCCTGGC
>CAZMZR010000144.1:0-5938 GCA_964570855.1 uncultured Pirellulales bacterium | reverse complement strand
AGCACAGGGCTACCAGCCAGTATCGGTATGAACCACAAAGGCACAATAACAGGTATATGTTTTTTGAACTTCTCATTGAAGCAATCGACGGTGCTTTTAGTGCGAAATTTTGCGGCTATCCGACCATATCCGCAGGGGCACGATCTGGTATTCCAGTATTTACAATAGGGACATACAAAAACCATAATCCAGAAGGCACCTGCTATGCCATATACGAAATAGGCGCCGGCAGTCAACCATGCCAATACAAGATTATCAAAGGCTGTAATAAAAATTACCGTGCCTAATATCGTCATTGTTATATAGGGAATATTATTGATAAGCTCTTGTGCCGGTGAGTACTGTCGTATAGTTTGGTCGCTGATATTATCGCTTGGTTTGGCATTGTTCACAAATTTAATCTCCTTAGTTAAGATTTTCGGTCAAATGCGGAGAAATGTAATTTTTCATTCACTTTCTCCTCTTTTTTGGTTAGTACAATCCGGCGGTTTCTTGCTTAAATGATATTTGTTCGGATATAAATTGACTCATGCAATCACTCGAGTTTCCGGAAAAAATTTGGCCGGTCTGCGGAGTATAAGCAAACCTAATGAATTTACTGTTTTATATCATATTTTGTTCGTCTTTGCCTGAATATCAGTAAGTCAATACTCAATAATAAGGATATCTTACACTTAATTGTTAAAAATTCTCCGAATAATGTCTTCTGTGTAATGAGAACTGTGTTACTTTTTCTTTAGCTTGTCGGCTCTGAACAAGGCTAAAAAACTCAATCCCGATATTGACTGCGGCTGATTAGCTGTTTCCGCCGGCCCGGCCGAAACGGGCAAGCAGTTTCCAGCCGGACGGCAGCAGGGCGGCGGCCAGTCCTATCTTGACTAAGTCACCGACGATAAATGGATATACACCGGTTGCCAGCGCACTTGAAAAACCGACTAACAAAGAAAGCCACAGCAGGCCGAAGATATGAATCAGGACGTTACCGGCGAACATTGCGAAGATTGTGGTAACAACACGTCTGTCCCAACCTTTTTGCGCCAGCAGCCCCGTAACGAAAGCGGCGGCGATAAAGCCGAAAAGAAATCCTCCGGTCGGTCCGAACAGTATCGGCAAACCACCTCTTCCGTGTGAAAATACGGGCAATCCGGCAGCACCTTCGATTAAATATGCCAGCACGGCCAGGCTGCCTCGCCGCGATCCGAACAATGCCCCGACTATCAGCACGGCGAAAGTCTGCATCGTAAAGGGCACAGGCCAGCCGACGGCGATTTGCGCGCTCAAGGCAATAAGCAGGGAGCCGCCCAGGATCAATAGAATATCGTACAAACAGGCCCGTGTTTTCTCGTAGGGCCGCCAAATATCGGCTATAGTCGCATTCGTCAACATATCTGCTCCGCTGGATAAAACAAAATCACAATCCGGATACAAAAAAGTGCCGAAGGAGGGAGTCGGACCCTCACCCTGTTGCCAGGACGGGATTTTGAATCCCGCGCGTCTGCCAGTTCCGCCACTTCGGCTAAACCAAATCGACCGACTATTATTCAGATATGCAGACCTTTGTCAACTAAATTCGTCACGCACTTTGGAACCGCTGTTTCGCTGTTTTCTGCTCGTTTGACCCGCTGATTTCGACACGAATGCGCACATACCTAAAAACAAAAATCGAAAAAATGAAAATTTTTTTAATTTGTTCCCTACCGGTTGCTTACACTTGCGGCCCTGTTTCAAAACAGGCTTTTTTTCGACACGTTTGCGCACATAGCCACCATTATGGGGGCGGATGTTTTTTCGCCGGACCTCCGGGGCAGGATTTTGCAATGCCGCAAACGCCGGAAAAAAGACAATGTTGCAACTGCTGCTATTCACGACAAATAAGGCGTGATTTGCATTGTGTGAAGAATCCTCCTGCTGTTGCCGCCGAGACCGGTCTTGCCCGCTGGCCCATTGTCCGGCGTGATGATATTTGCGGCTGCTTTCGCTACGGCCGGGCCGAACATATCGACGACGACCTACCCATATACACAGACCGGTTTGGCGATTACTGCAAAATCCCGCTGACCCAGGGCAGATATGCTAAAGTTGACCCGGAGGATTATATCAGGCTTTCGCAGTTTCGATGGCATTGCAAAAGCAACTTGAAAACCATCTACGCCGTGCGGACCATTACCATCGACGGTAAATCGAAAAGAATCTTCATGCACCGATTGATTGCCGATACGCCCGCGCATCTGGTCTGCGACCATATCAACCACGACGGCCTGGACAATCGCAGGGCCAACCTTCGCAACTGCACCATCCGGCAGAACAACGTCAACAGCCGTGCCGCCCGAACCTCCACATCGAAATACAAAGGCGTCTCGTGGAACCGCCGCCGCAGTAAATGGGTCGCCTACATCAAAAAAGACGGCAGGCAGAAATTCCTCGGCTCTTTCACCGACCAGACGCGGGCGGCAAGAGCCTACGATCTCGCTGCAAAAAAACTTCACGGCCGATTCGCCACCCTTAATTTCCCCGACTAAAAAATATTTAGTTTCCGAATTCTCGCCCTGGGCCTGTCGAATGGTTTCCGGTGATTGTCTATCGAAATTTTAATAATTTATTTTGCCGTCACGAGCCGATAAGTATTAAAATTATCTCGATTGTCGTTTTGATGTAATTGAGATACGATTGTGAAAGGACGTCAAAATGTGCAAGACATGCGGATGCCAGTCAGGTAAAAAGAAAACCAAAAAAACCATTAAAAAAACTAAACCGAAAACCAAAAAGAGATAGTCCTTAACGTTCTTTCCAATATCGCCGGACGATACCTTCTCGTACTTCGAATGCAACCATATGTTCTTATGTCCTGTTTTCTTCGGTGACAATTACTGGCGGTATCATGACAAATTCGCTTTCTGTTCTCTTTGTGCATCTATAACGAAGAATCTCGCTGCCTTTCTCGTTTGTATATTGTTCGGTCGGTTCGCCGAGGTTTTCTATGAGCTGCTCCATTGTCGTTTGGCCGAGCTCAATTTCCCTGAGCTTGCTGTCTTCGACGCCGGAATAGTGGACGTCGTTGCTGCAAACGATACAGCCGGCCATCAGGATTGAAGTTAAAGCCAGTGTTAAATAAAGAATGATATCGTTGCATCTGTATTGTTTCATTTTTAGCTTCTCCCGTTTAAGGTTGACGTTGTCATTTTCTTCTCGGCACAAAACCTTCAAGCTAAACTCGGCTAATGTATAAGCCACCGTTCTTATATTATATAGGCGTAAAAACAGCAAAAAGATACGGAATTTTTCTCATCCGTCTTTTTTGTTGCGGCGTTAATATCTTCCTAACACCTCGTGTTAAAAAAAGTTAAGTGACTACCGTTTTTGTTAAATCTGTAAAAACTTACACTATTTTCTATGTAAAAGTCACGACTAACGAGCAAGTTTTACCTGTATTATTCCCTGTTGGTAGCTTAGCCCCGGATGAAAACATATGCACCCGGTTTAACGGGACGTCTGAATTCATAGGTAGAGTGGTCGAGTATGATGCGTCCCTTTTTAGGTGTTTCCATTTCAGGAGAGCCAACGATAAGGCCGTATTCATCCGAGACAAAAAACCAGATGATTTCCACGCTTGGCCCGTTTTTAGAAACGGAATTGCTAAATGAGATGAACCATGGTTTAAGTTTAACCAGGCACTCAGGCAATTCCTCAGGGAAACCGTCTTCAGAAATATAGTGTTGCCCGGCGTGCTTTGCTCCTTCGCTGACCAGCCACGTCTGGATTGCATCTATGTCCGCTTCTTGCAGGACCCATTGTTCGAAGCCTTTCAGGAAAACAGGAGATGAGGGTGTAGTGTAAAAAAGAGCAAAGCAAACTATGGCAGGACCGAGGAGTATCAATAAGAGCTTGAATAAAATCTGGCTGATATTGCGATGCCTGATCGCGAGACTAATTATCGCAAGGATAGAAGCACTCAGTGCGATGGGTGCCATAAGAGGGAATAATATTAAAGAAAGTCCGAAGCCATAAACAAAGCTATCGTGTACGTCATTCTGTGTACCGGCCAAATATTCGAATCGGTGAATGAGAATGGAGCCGCCGATTGCCAGAACTGCCAGAATAATAATGATGATGATATAGGCTATGCTCAAAGCTCGTTTATCTGTTTGAGTTTTTATGTTTTCCGGCATTGTGCAAACTTTCCGCATGGAGCCGAATAGGGCGGGCTTCGGCCCACGTAATGCTTTTCAGTGCCAAATTTTCAATACTCACTCGTTAATAATCGATAAAGACAATGTCTTCCGGGATAGCGACGACGTCACGATGTCCGGGGCCGAGGATAGCGCGTATCTCGGAGCTGTGCTTTCCGGCCAGGGCCTTTAGCTGGGTACTGGCGATACTGGTGACCGCCTTGGCGTTTTCATTTAGCATGACGACGTCACCGGCCTCGAATGTCCCTTTGACCGAGATTATACCGCTGGGCAGAAGGCTTTTGTGTTTTTTTATCGCCTGCATTGCGCCGTCGTCGATAACGATTGTCCCGGCGGCGGAGCTGTTGAGAATCCAGCGCGAGCGGTTCGAAAGTTTTCGTCTGGGCATGAAGATTGTCCCTATCTCCCGGCCTTCGATAATTCGCCTGATGACGTTTTTGATTCTGCCGTTTGCAAGGACGATTCTGCATCCGGCGTTGGAGGCGATTTTAGCCGCTTCCAGTTTTGTTTTCATCCCGCCGGTCCCGTGCGCGCTGCCCTTGTCGCCGGCGCTGCGAATAATATCGTCGGTAATCTCGTAAACGGTCCGGATTTGCCCGGCGTCGGCGAATTTTTTCGGGTTCCTGTCGTAAAGGGCGTCGATGTCACTTAGTATGATAAGAAGGTCCGCGTCGATTTTACTTGCGACCAGCGCGCTTAGCTTGTCGTTGTCGCCGAAGGCCGAGCCTATCTCGGCGGTGCTGACGCTGTCGTTCTCGTTCAGAATCGGCACGACCGAGAGTTCGAGCAGCGTCTCGATGGAATTGCGCAGGTTCAGATATGTCTTCCTGTTGCTTAGCACTTCGGCGGTCAGCAGGACCTGTGCGACGGTGACGCCGTAGCGCAAAAACGATTTTCGATACTCGGCCATAAGCAACGGCTGGCCGATAGCTGCGCAGGCCTGCCGCATCTTCAAATCCTTCGGCCTGTCGGCCAGTTCCATTTGACCGGTCCCCATCCCGATAGCGCCGGAGGAGATAATTACGACCTGCCTGCCGGTGGCCAGCAGGGCGTTGACCTGCCCGGCGACCGTTCGTACGTAGCCGGCATCGACGCCGGCTCCCTTGGTCAGGATATTGGTGCCGATTTTTATTACGATTCGTTTGACTTTTTCAAAGTTTCGCATTGATTTATCTTACGGCAAAGTTCCGGTTTCTGCAATAGTCCTGTCCCGCCGGGATTCGATAAAAATAATAGAATCGGTTTTGTTAACCTACCCTTTGCCCCGTGTGCATTAACCGATAAAATACAAAATGTCATTCCTGCGAAGGCAGGAATCCATAGATTTTGATGTTTGGATTACGCATCAAGCTTGTCCTGAGCGTTGCCGAATGGGTGCATAATGACAGTCCAGCAAATTTCGTGTTACAGACTACTGCTGGTCGTCATCCCTGCCGTCTTGGGAAGACTGTTGAATCTGCTCGATGATTTTCCTGGCTTTCTCGGCGTAATTTTCCGGAACGAGCACACCCGGAACCATGCCGTCGAGGCAGTAAGCACCCTGCAAATTCTCGTTGCTGATTTGAACCGGGATTCCTTCAGCCTCAAGGTTTGCCTTTATCAGATAGGCAAACGTAATATCGCTCGCAGTAAAAACCTCCACGTATCTGTCCATACAATCACCTCTTTTGAACCAGTGCAATCACCTTTTACTCAAATTGTACTGAGCTTCGGCCTTTGAGGCAATAAACAATTTAAAATCATCCCGCTCT
>CAZMZR010000143.1:0-5962 GCA_964570855.1 uncultured Pirellulales bacterium | reverse complement strand
AATTTTTTTAATTCGTTTCCTGCCGGTCGCTTACGCCCGCGGCTCCGCTTAAAAATGCAATTTTTTTCGAAACGTTTGCGCACATAGCCACCATTATGGGGGCAACATTCGGCCGCAGCCGATGTTGCAAGCACGAAATTCGAATACCTAAACACTAAACAATATAGAATTTCAAATGCTCAAATGTTCAAAACAACCTGTTTTTGCAATTAGAGTTTTATTCATTCGATATTGTTTCGAATTTCGAGATTGAAATTTCGGATTTAATAATTACAGGGGAGGGTAAGCTGGCCGAGCTTGTTATTAAAATTCCGGATCGGCTTCAAAAGTCCGTCCTTTTCCTGGTACTTCTGTATCGCCGTGCCCGCTACGGCTGCGCATTTAGAAAAATCCCGCTAACTCAGGGTAAATTCGCCATCGTTGACCCGGAAGATTACGAGCGTCTGGCAAAGTACAAATGGCATCTGGCCCGAAGTCCGACCGGCTTGTACGCCACCCGCTGGCAGCGATTTGCAAGTAAAAACACGAGAAAGAGGATATGGATGCATCGAGAGGTGATTTCTGTCCCGAAAAATATGGTTTGCGACCATATCAATCACAACGGCTTAGACAATCGCAGGGCGAACCTGCGTGCGGCGACCATCTCGTAGAACCTCTGCAACCGACCCAAGAGAAAAGCAAAAACTCGCTCGAAATACAAGGGGCTCGAATGGGACAAAAATCAAAGTAAGTGGAAGGCCAGAATTCAACACGACGGCAGGAAATTCTATCTCGGCTCTTTCACCTCAGAACGCGCCGCCGCCCGCGCTTACGATACCGCTGCTAAAAAATACCACAAAGAGTTTGCAAACTTCAACTTTCCCTGCTCAAATCATCATGATGAATAGTCACTCCTAATATCTTTTCGGTGAGACCGATGTATATAAAAGACAGGTAGGGATTTATTGGCTCGGTCCGACGCCAAAGACCGCCTCATTCAGCGAGGAGAAGGCATCTCCGGAGAATACCCTGGCCTTTACGTGCGTGCTGCTGTTAAGTGTAACCGGCCCGTTGTACCGGATTGCAGTATCAGAGATTCTCGGGTCATTTTCGCTTAAATGCCGGCCGGCGACCAATTCTGCTGAGATAATAAAATCTGAACTGTTGAGTGACGTGTTCAGGCCGTGTATCGCCAGGATGTTGTCACCCTGGCGCAGGGCGCCGGTATGCGTGGATATATCGAAAGACTGCAGGCCCCCCGCCTCATGACTACCTGATGCGAGTGAATTCCAACTCGGCGTGCCGTTGACCAATTCTCTGTGGACCTCGATACCGTTTATGTAGGCGACAAAACCGTCGTCATACCTGACCCTAAGTGTTATAAAATCGTATCTCTGGAGGTCCTCGTTTACCTGGAAGGGGATCCGGATATAGCAGCCGGGGCGTCTATTGTACATCTGCGTTTCAACGTCGAGCGTGATATAGTTCTGGTAACCGGAATCTCTTTCATATCCGACGCCGCCGGGAGAACCTGTGACAGACATCCAGCCGGAGTCGTCAAAGTTCTCCGCACCCTTCCATGCGTTATCAACCACTCCGGTCGGAACAAGTGCCCGCTTGGGTGCGTTCTCAGCCACGAAGGTCGTATCGACAGCCTGCTGTGCCGACGTCCCGGGGACACCGGGGTCTGTACCATCCAGAGTATAGTAGAGCTCACCTGAACTATTAGGATTTGTTATAGTCAGGATGTCACCGACCGAAATATAACCGCCGTGCTGATAGGAGCCGTTGATATTGAAGACCGGGGCGCTTAAATCGAGGTTGAACAGGCCGTTCTGTGCAAAAGCCGCCAATGCCGGCGCCTCGCGGTTCGGTATGAATGTGTCCGGAACAAACCTCACGGGATATTGTGACGTCGCCGGCAGAACGTCGGACACTTCGGCGAAAACCTCCCACCAGCGGGTCAGCAGATGTGGTTCTGTCAGGATGCCACCGTTGCGAAAGTGTTTGTGGATGTGGTCGGCAAAAAGCTGCCTGAAGCCGGCGTTGGCTTTGAGGGCACGGTACAGCCGGGAGACAGGATCCGACATATGGTTCAGCCCCGGTGTCGACGACCACGTGGGAAACTCCTCGAATGCTGTGTCGGCACAGTTTTGACAATCTCTTCTGAAATACCACTCTTCACCAAGGCCTTCTGCATCCCAAACACTGAACCTGAATATACCATCATCCGATCTTTCTCGGTGAACATCCCAATTGTTGCCGGGCCAGTCAAAGTTGCCGATATAAATTTCCAGTATAAGAAAATCCACAAACGTCGGAATATCGAACTTACCGGCGAGGTATTCATACTCGGTGGAATTGGAAAGGTCATGGCTGTCTGCGTAATTTAGCAGGTTGTTCCATGCATCCCATGTACCGTTTCGCAGTCCGGACTGGTTAATCACGTCGAACTCGTTGCCAGTGTTGTACCATTCCTGGAGGAATTCTTCGTCGAGGCGACCGGACGGATTGTAGAAACCCTTGTAGTCGCCATTGAGATAGAGGTTGGCGAACGTGCCGGTTAGCTGGACCCTTCCCATCTCCCTGAAAAGGCGTCTGGCCCATTCATCCTTGACAAAGGGAGCACAGGCGTCGTTGTGTCCCCCTCGCAGCACGATACTCTTGAAACGATAGACATCAATGAAAGGGAAGAATGGATATTCGAAGCGGTTATCGCCGTAGTTACTTCGAAAGAAGAGATTGAAGCTGAATTTGTTACTGTTCATACTGGGCCAGCCGTTCCAGCAGGTCACCCAATCATCGCCACGGGTGTACCGCGGCCGCGTGTAGTCGCTGCCGTGGACACGGATACCGCAGTCAATCTGGAGGTTCATGCCGGTTTGTGGATCGAAAACTTCGAAGGAAACGGGACGTTCGTATTCTATTCCTCGATGTATTGGATTATTATAGCTTCCGGTTCCGCTTGAGTGCCATACTCCCTGCCAGTCATAATAACCACCGACGATGGCCATGATTCCATCAGGTTCGAAGAAGGTTTTACCATCGTCACCGACAAGGGAAACTAACGGCATGGATTTGATAGTGTCACTGGCATTGAATATGTATGTATGTGTTACTGTTCGTGAAGGTATCCAGCCGGTCTTTATCGCCGCCGCACGCAGGCAGGTGGTTGATCTGATATTAATAGAAGTCCTATATTCTGAACCGGTCTCGGAAGCTTGCCCGTCCACGATAGGTTCACTGCCGTCTGTCGTGTAATATATCCGGGTCCCAGCCGTTGGTGTGGCGATGGTAACGTTGAAACTCGAGTCATAGAAACCTCGCTCATGACTGAATTCGGGCTCCTCAACGATACCTAAGTACGCCCCGTCATTTTCCGCCGCCGGAGTCGGCGTCGCAAAATAACGCAGGTCATTACCGGCGTCGGGAAAACGGCCATAGGAAATGTTGGCAATTTGTTCACCAAACACAATTCCATCAATCATCGTACTGCCATCGGAAGTAAACAGTCCAATATACTCACCATCCTTAGATATACTAAATCCGGCATGCAACGGGCCGTCTTCGTTATCGCCATCGGCCCAGATAAGCTTGTAACTATGAGCTCCAATAATAGTTAAAGAGGGCAAATCATCTGGAATCTGCCATTTGGTCGGCTCATTTAAATCGTCTGTAAGGTACATCCCGCTTATATCGACGGCAGTATCGCCGTAGTTATGGATTTCGATCCAGTCGTCGTAGTCGCCCTGCGGGTCACTTATTCCGCTGTCACTACTGTTGGAGGCCATAAGTTCGTTGATGACCAGCGTCTGGCCCATACCGACCGATTCAGCCAGAGAGACAATCCATACCAGAACTAACAGTAAGCCGATACTATATCGCTGAATGTTATTCAATCCTTCCCCGTCGAGCGCGTGAGACACGGATGGCGGCAAAATCTGTCATTGTATATCAACTACACTTATCTTAACATATAATCGATAGTTATGTCAATATCTTTCGCTTCAAAAGCAAAACGATGATGATTTTATCTTTTGTCCCCATCATGAGCGATTATGTGCCTTATATCAAATCCTTTATCGTACGGCCAACACTCGGATGGCGGGTGATCGCCGATTGAATGACGAGACGGACCTTCGTGTCAAGGTCGTCCAAAAATTGCTTGCTGATCCTGTTGGCGGACCAGCCTCTGCGGTGTTCCTGTGCCCAGCGAAGGGCGAATTTCTTGCATTGTGCACGGTTAATAAGACTGCCGTTTGAAGCCATGTTCCCTCATTTCTTTCGTTAATTCGGTCGAGTTTTCAACGCCCATCAAGAAGCGCCGCCGTCCCTACCTATGCGGTTGGTCCTGACGAAGATATAAGAACTGATAGTCACTCAATTATCAGTCATCGTTTTGAATGATTGAATCAATGATCGTCGGCTCACCACCAACAACCCCGGCCTCGCCGTTGTCGGCAATGACACAGTCTTCAATCGTCGGCTTGCAGAAGGTAACGCCTCGCCCTTCGGTATTGGCGATCATAGTAATACCTGTTTTACCATTGGCAGTGATCAGACAATGCAACAGATGCGGATTACTGTTACGATACAATTCGATACCATGCGTGTAGTTGTCCATAATCCGACAGTTACGTAAGGTGGCATCAGTTGCTGTGCCTGAGATACCGATGGCTCCTGCACGCACGGTCAGACCGGCCAGAGTACAGGCATCAGTATTATTGCTCAAGGTAACGACCGGTTCGTTGGAATATCCCTGAATGATGGTACCGCCGATATAAAAAGGATCGTTCGGATCCAGGGACTGCAAGGTGATATTGCGATCCAACACGATACTCTCCGCATAAATACCCGGCTCGATCACAATGACATCGCCGGGTTCGGCACGCTGAATGGCGTACTGAATGACGGAAAACCGTTCGCCTGTGGTTTGGTTCTCAATGGGGCCATTGGGATCGGGTGTGAGCTCAAAACAGATCCGTAAAAGATTATACAGTCCTATTGATGACACAGTATAGTCATGGCCCCCGGGAACATTATGATAGGCAAAGTTTTCATCGCTCAGGTATTCGGATTTCTCCGTCAGGCCCTGAATCGCCGCCTCATGGCTGGCACGGGCTGTGCCGTCGGAGGTTCCGCAGATATTGTAAAAAAAGTTCACTGGATAGGATGACTCTTCGTTTTGAAGTCTGAGATACTCTGTTATCTTATCAGGACTGTAGGATGTAGGCGCTGCGGCGAAAGCACCGAACCAGGCAATCTGTTCCAGGCTCTGGCATAGCCCTACATTGATCGTCTGCATCCCCCCCATGGAAAATCCGCAGATCGCCCGCGAATCCCGATCGGTCTTTACAGAATATTCCGATTCAATAAAAGGGATAAGGTCGTTTACAAGTTCATTGGCAAAGAAATAATAACCCGCCTGATTCCCCCAACTACGGTCGAGATAACTGGAACTGGAGTTGCCGTTGGGAAATACGGCGATACAGGGCTCAATCGTTCCTGAAGCGATCAGATTGTCCAGTAACACCGCGGGACTGGGATTGCCCCGGCTCAACCAGGTATCTTCATTGTCCGTAAGGCCGTGCAAAATATAGATTACGGGGTACTTCTTGTTTTCGCTGTAATTATAAGGCAAGAAAACGTTGCACTCTTTGGTGATAGCCTCATCTCTGCGTTCCAGAATATAACCCGTGTCCTCATAGCGGGCCTGGATATCCACTCCCGAATCGGTCAGATCTGTATAATAATAACAGGGATAAGAACGGTCGACCACCTGGCCGGAATTAGCGATAGACTGTTTGTATTGCTGCGGGATTGAGTCCGCTAATTCCATGGCATTACTCAGGCAGGAATGGAAATGTGCGGCAGTAATCACTAATAATAAAAAACGTAAGTTTTTCATCTTAATAACTCCTCAAGAACATGGTTAAAATTAGGATACAATGGTTAAAATTAGGATACATGAATAAACGGTTGA
>CAZMZR010000142.1:0-5977 GCA_964570855.1 uncultured Pirellulales bacterium | reverse complement strand
TCTTCCAGTCAAAGGATTCAATATCCCGTTTGTTGATGTTACACTTCGGGATGGTGATAGTGTAATAGTTGAACGACTCGAGCAGCCGCTTTTTTCTGTAATAGGACTTGTTAACAGACCTGGCAACTTTCCTTATCCACCGGATGTGAAATATAATTTAATGCAGGCACTTGCATTCGCAGGAGGATTAGATCCGACTGCTGAGCCTCGCTACACTACTGTTTATCGTTTGAAGCCAGACGGCACGATTGTCCATGCGACTTTCGAAATCGCAAACGTTAAGAATAGTTCAAGTCTTACAAATGCTTTGAACATTTGTATAAAACCTGGTGACATTATTTATGTGGAAAATACACCCAGAACACGTACAAAAGTGTTTCTGGACAGGGTATTTAGGATTAATATGGGCACATACTACAATCTATCCGATATTTGGGAGGAACAACCAGAACAACCATAGTGAAAGTTTATCTAACAAGACAAAACCATGGTGAATAAAATGATAAGCCAAAATGATAAGCTCAACATGCTTGGAAAAAATAATACACGTGCGGCAATGCCACAGTCCATTGGATTTTCCCCTGAAACTTTGTTTCAAATCCTGTGGCGTAGTCGTTGGATCGTATTTTTTGCAGTGGTTTTGACTCTAATATTGGCTCTAATTTATATTGCCAAGGCTACACCTATTTATACAAGTACTTCTCGAATCTATGTTGAACAAAGCGGTCCAAAAATCCTCACAGAAGTTGAAGGTGTAATGACTCGGTCCATGAATTATCTCTTTACGCAGGCTGAACTTCTAAAATCATCACCTATACTTTCCCTTGCCCTCGAAAAACCGGATGTAAGACGGATGAAAATATTTCATAATATCGATAATCCTACTGCTTATCTAAAAAATAAAGCTCTTAATATCTCAGTAGGGAGGAAAGATGATATTATCAGTATTTCTTCTGATTCACCCGATCCCGTAGAAGCAGCACATCTTGTGAATTCTGTTGTTGATTCCTATATCACTTATCATGCGACCCGCAAACGAAGCACATCCGCTGAAGTTTTAAAAATTCTTCGTAGTGAAAAAGAAAAACGCGGCAAAGATCTAACAGATAAACTGATGGCAATGATGGATTTTAGGAAAAAGCATGAGGCTTTAGCATTTGAAGGCAGGCAGGGTAATGTTGTAATAGACCGGCTTGAAAGACTGTCTGTGGTTTTAACGGAAGCTCAACTCAACACTGTCGAATGCAATTCAGTTTATGAATCCACTAAAGAAATGGTTAATGACCCTGCAAAGATCAAGCAGTTTATAGAAGCGCAGCGTGCCTCTGGTTTAAACTTATCCCTGGATCAAGAACAAACGGAACTCACATCTAAATTAGAACAACTGGAAGACCGTCTTACAAATCGTTTGCGACAAGTTGCTCCGGGGCATCCCGCTATTGCTGCTTTTGAAAGTGACATCGACCGTTTGAAGGCTCAGATTGCCGAGATGGATGAAAAGTTTGCAAAGTCCCATTTTGCTGTGGTGGAACAGGAGTACTATGCAGCCAAAGAAAAAGAAGAGCAAATCAGAAAATATTATGATGAACAGCGTCTGCAGGCTTTTGACCTGAATGAGCAACTCGCTCAATACACGATATTACAGTCGGACTGGGAACAGACGAAGAGGGATTGCGATATTCTTGACGACCGGATAAAAGAATTAAATGTCACTGAAGATGTCGGTGCGCTTAACATCAGTATTCTCGAAGCTGCACATCCGGCAACTTCTCCGTCTTCACCACAAAAGACCAAATGCATGGCTTTGGCATTGGTAATCGGTATTATGCTGGGTGGAGCTTTGGCACTGCTTCGTGATTTGATGGACCAGAAGCTGCATTCGGCGGAAGAGATATCCACTGTTCTCGGTGTGCCTGTTTTGGGTGTTGTGCCGTCAATGTCAAAACGGGAAAGTGTAACAGAGCGTGGTAAGAAAGTGTACCTGGATTCAAAATCCTCCTGGGCGGAAGCCTATCGTACAATACGCACGGCTGTTTTTTTCGGTGCACCGGTTGGTGAAGCGAAAACAATGCTTGTTACTTCGCCTGCACCCTCTGATGGTAAGAGCACCTTGGTGAGTAATTTGGCTATTGCAATGGCTCAGGCCGGACAGAATACACTGATCATTGATGCGGATTTTCGAAAGCCAATGCAGCATAATGTCTTTGAAATCAACCATGAGAACTGCGGGCTTATCAGTGTCCTTGCCGGGGCTATAACATTACAGGAAGCGATCCGGTCCACAAAAATAAAAGGTTTAGATATTCTCTCACGGGGACCTGATGTGCCAAATCCGTCCGAGATACTAAACAGCAATAGCTTTGCTGAGGTTTTAAAGCTTCTTTCGAATAAATATGATCGTATTATTATCGATTCACCACCGGTAACACCTGTGACTGATGCCCAGATACTCGCTGCTATTTGTGACATAACTCTTTTAGTATTGAGAGCTGATAAATCTACGAGAAGACTCAGTCAACAAGCCCGGGACGGACTATTGAGTGTAGGCGCGCATATACTTGGGGCGGTCGTAAACGATGTTCCAAGGAAAAGTAGATACGGTTATTACAACAACAGAGGACAATATTACGGTTATTATGGTAATGACTCCCCAAAGAATAATAAAGTTGATGATAAAAGAACGGTAGCTGTAATGTAAAGATTATAACATTCTGAGAATATGCAGAACAAATGATAAACTTTATTAACGACAATGTGATTGATATCGATGATGGCGGTCTTAAAGGGCGAGCATGCGAAGAGTTTGTTGATATTCACTGCCATTGTCTGCCAGGTTTTGATGATGGTCCTGCTACTATTTCTGAAGCGTTTATGCTGTGCCGGGCACTTGCTACCGAAGGTGTCATTAAAGCAGTGGCGACTCCTCACCAGTTGGGTCGCTATGAAGGTCGTAATAATTCGGCAAATGTGAGAGAGGCTGTCCGGAGTCTTAATAATATGCTTAAAAATCATGGAATATCAATTAAAATTGTCCCCGGGGGTGAGGTTAGGGTGGATGAAAGGATTTGCCGGCTTCTGGAAGATGATACAATACTGACCCTTGCTGACGGCGGAAAATATATTCTTCTCGAACTTCCACATGAGGTTTTTATAGATATTGAACCGTTAATTCAAGAACTTGTATCTATGGGTATTCAGCCCGTTATATCACATGCTGAAAGAATTGCTGCCTTAACAAGAGAACCTGACCTATTACTTAGATGGCTTGAGCACTCTGCCGTTCTTCAAATAACTGCATCAAGTTTGTTGGGTGATTTCGGACATGAGGTCGAGAGAGTCTCTTGGGACTTTTTGGCTTATGGCTATGCTAAATTTGTAGCATCTGATTCGCATAATACACATTCCCGTAAGCCCAAAATGAGAGCTGCTTTCAGACGTATAAAAACGAAACTGGGTGAGGATGTTGCTCGTATGGTTTGCTTTGAGAATCCTCTGAGGGTGATAAATGGACTGGATATATTATCTTTTTCGCACCATAACCACCAGGAGAAGGAATAATGGGATATAAGCAGGTAGAGATTAATGTTACAAAAGTTACGGAGAGTATATTTAACAGGATTATTGAATTGTTGTTGATATCGCTTCTGGTATTCATGCCTTTTGCATTCGGCGCGGTAGAGGCATGGAGCGAAGAAGTTGTGATAGCACTTGTAGCAGCAATTATAATATGTTTTTTACTAAAGCTTATCGTTGAAGAAAATGCTCGCTTGGTTTGGTCATGGGCATATATCCCTGTAGCACTTTTTATTATTGTGGCGGTATTTCAAGTAATACCTCTGCCAACCGGCCTTGTTAGTGTCATATCACCAAACACGGCAGCAACAAAGATTGAACTTTTAAATGATTTGCCGAATTCAGAAAATTTGCTGGAAACTATGACGCTGAGTTTTTATCCACAGGCCACAAAACATAATTTGCGATTGGTACTTGCTGTAGCAGCAGTTTTCTTTGTGGTTGTGAACATATACCGCCGGGAAAACCAGATAAAACGACTCCTTGCTTCAATTGCAATAATCGGAGGCTTGCTTGTTGTGCTGACTCTCTTACAGGACCTCTTCGGAAATGGGAAAATATACTGGTTTATATCTCCTGAAGCTGGTAAAGCTTACTCCGGCACTTTCGTAAACCATAGTCACTACGGACAGTTTATGAATTTATCTATTGGTGCAGCGCTTGGCCTTGTTCTTGTAAACATACATGAAGCATTCATAGGAAAAAAAGTTACTACAGCAGTAGTATTCGAGTATTTCAGTTCTCCTGAGTCTAAATTAATATGGTTCCTCCTGGCAATGATTGTATTTGGGGCGGCTACGGTTTTCATTTCACTGACCCGCGGCGGAATGATTAGTATGCTTATTGCGGGGGGATTTATTACCTTGGTTATTAGCTCTCGGCAGTCTATGAAAGGCCGGGGCTGGATAATAGTATTGATGGCACTTGTCGCATTTATCTGTGTGCTGTATATAGGTTTTGACGCAGTTTATGATCGACTGGCAAGCATTCGTGAATTACACGAGGCAGAGGGGGGACGCTGGCAAATATTAAAAGATATATCACTTGCATGGACCAAATTTCCTTTTTTGGGAACGGGTCTTGGCACACATGAAGTTGTTTACCCAATGTTCGACCGTTCTACAATTTCTGCTCTTGCCGCATATGCTGAAAACGAATATGCCCAGACAACAGAGGAGACCGGCTTGATAGGTTTGGCATCATTGGTGTTTTTTGGAATATTAGTATGGATAAATTATGTTCGTAACATAAAAAATCCATCTATACCGATTTGCTTGGCTGCCTATGGTCTTGGATTTGGTTTACTTGCAATAATGCTCCATAGTTTAAGTGACTTTGGTCAGCACCTGCCGGCCAATGCATTTCTATCAGCAATATCATGTGCACTTTTACTAACTTTATCTCGAATAGGACGAAAGGTCAATCCGGAGACAGAGGTAATTAATACTTCTCGAAGTATTCGAATTATAGTTCTTATTGTTGTTTCAGGTGTTTGTATATGGGCCCTGTTTGGTGCTAATAATACTCGTCTTGCAGAAGCCCATTGGAAAAAAGCTCTTACGATCGAGCAAGGCATTATTAATGGAGATTTACCGGTGAGCGATGAAACATATGCAGGTTTGATATTTAACACTGCCAAAGCTGCTGATTATCAGCCGGAAAACGTAAAATACAATCACTGGCTAAATGTCTATCGCTGGGAGTCTATAAGCCGTACCACCGATCCCAATACAAACGAAATTATTATTTCTGAAAAAGCATTGGAGTTTGTACGCCGTATCGTTAATGAACTTAATAATGTTCGTCTGCTTTGTCCCACTTATGGAGCGGCTTATTGTGTTGTTGGTCAGCTTGAAATGTTTATTCTAAACGATCCAAACGGTGCAAACCATATTCGAAGAGGTTTTCAGCTTGCACCATGTGATCCAACAGCCTGTTTTGTAGCCGGTCTTCTTGATATTGAGGAACAACGAATAAATGCCTCTTTTGATAAATTCAACAGAGCATTTGAGCTTGACGGTAGGTTCTTCCAGAACGCTGCCAACATATATATCAATAATGTATTCAGACCCGACCTGGCTGTGACTCTCGCAGGTGATAACAGCAGCCGTTTGAACTATGTGGCCAGAGTTCTTGCAGATACGGAAGAACATAAAGATATTGTTGAGCAGGCTCGAGCCCGGGTAGTTGAATTGCTGAAGGAACAGTGCTCCAGGCCCAATGCTTCTGCTTCAACATATATCTCTCTTGCGAATATTTATCGAAGAGAAGGAAATTATGAGGCAGCGATAGAACATTATTGTTTTGCCCTTGAAATGGATTACGGTCAGGTTCAATGGCGGTTTAATCTGGCGAACCTTCTTGCTGAGGCGAACAGAATACCACAAGCAATTCATGAGGCAAG
>CAZMZR010000141.1:0-5986 GCA_964570855.1 uncultured Pirellulales bacterium | reverse complement strand
CGGAACTGACGTGTTTTAGCCCGTCTATCGTTACCACTATGTCCTCGATGCGCTTGGCGACATCCGTTTCGATTTGTTCGGGACTGGCGCCGGGATAAACAGTGGTCACCGTGATAAAGGGTGCATCTATTCTTGGCATTAACTCCAGGCCCAGCTTACGCCAGGCATTTAGACCCAGCAGAGCCAATCCGATTATCAGACAGCTTATCGCTACGGGGCGTTTTACGGATGCATCCGAAAGAAACATTATTCGGCCTCCTTCTGTACAGATACGGTGACACCATCATTAAGCATGTCCTGGCCCATAGATACAACCTGCATCGACTCGGTCACACCGCCGTCGAGTAATTCAATCCATCCATCGTTTTCGAGTCCGGTCCGGACGTTTCTTCGGCGGGCGATATCTCCTTCGACTGTAAAAACAACGGATTGGCCGCCCCGCTGCCGAACAGAGACCGCTGGAACACCTATTCCGTCACGGCTGGCCAGAATCACGGCAATATCGGCCATGGCTCCCGGAGCCACACTGGACGGAGGATTCTCCAGCAAACACTTAATCTCAAACACTCGAAGTTTTGCCCCGATTGTAGGACTCTTATAAGAAATCATTAGGTCCCCCAGCTCGATCCCGGCCACTGTCACCCTCATGGGAGTTTGGCCAGCCACCACCGCCGGATAAGCCGCAGCAGGTAAAAACACACTTACCTCAACCAGGTTCGGATCTTCGATCCGGATTATCGGCATGCCCGCCGAGCCCATCTCTCCCGGCTCAGCCATACGCATGCTCACTACGCCGTTGATAGGGGCCATGACAGCGGTATCGGCTAAGTCCTTCTCGGCAATAGCTAAGGCGGCTTCGGCCTGACGAACATGCTCGGCGGCCAGCTCAACCTGTGCCTGAGATACTTTTTTAGAAGCAGCAAGCTGTTTATAATCAGACTGCTGCTGTTCGAACAAATCCTGGGTTGTCGCCTCTTTTTCGAGCAGGCGTTCAAAACGTTTATAATCCAGCTCTGCTTTATCAAAATCCGCGGAGACCTCCTCCAAACCGGCCTGGGCCTGTTTCAGGGCACAGCGGGCAACGGCAAGTTCGTGCTCTCTGATCGTTACACTTTGTTGCAATTTGACGGCGTCCGTCTGAAACAATTTAGTCCGGCCGGCAATAACATAGTCACCCTCATCAACAAAGATTTCCTCGAGTGTCCCCGGGATCCTCGGTGAGACCATGGCAACGTTTTTTGCTTCGACATTTCCCTGGGTCACAATAACATGCTCGAATATTCGACGAGCGGGATTCGTGACAACTACCGATACGGATTCCGACTGTCGGTCAGTATCGGCCTCAACAACATCAGGTTTTTGCCCGCCACTTATCAGACAGATACCCACAATTATTAAACCGGCCACGATAAATACGGTTAAGATCCACCTGAAACGACCGGATTTGTTTGATTTTTTTTCAACGGATTTACTTGCTTTCATTCGTCGGCTCCTCAAAAACGATTCGGGTTTTTCCCATCACGTTGGTCAACACGGCAATGCTTGTCTGATACTGGAAACGAGACTGGAGATACTGAATCTCAGCCCTGTCGGCCTCGGCAACCATATCCAGCATGTCACTGGCCTGTATTAATCCCTGCTCGTACTGCTGTCGTACCTCCGCTAAGTGTTTCGAAGCAACCTGATTAATCTGTCCGGCCAGCTCCACCTGCTCCTGCGCCAACTGGACCTGGTCCAGGGCACGAATCACCTGCAGCATCAGGGTCAATGTAGCCTGCTGACGCCGAAGAAGGGTATCCTTATGACTTTCTTTGGCGGCCTTGTATTGATTGACGTTTGCCAGGCCGTCAAACACCGTAATCGCGCCGCTTAGCCCGCCCAACCAGTAATTGGTATAAACCTGATGCGAGTCGGATGTATCGACCCGACTTGCAAATCCCGACAACCGCGGTAAAAAGTTGGTAACGGCGGCTTTGATTTTTTCCTTTTCTATGGCGACCTGTCTGTCCGCAATTGCAAGACTCGGGTGATTTAAAAGTGCCTCTGTGATTAAGACCTCCAGCGAACCTTCCGGGGCTTCCAGTGACATCTGTAATTCGAGTTCCAAATCACCCGTGGGATTCAGTCCCATATTCGCAAGCAGCTCGGCTTTCGCCTGGCCAAGTGACTTTCGCATCCGGTTTAATTCAGTCTGGCGTGCCATTACAAGGACGCGGCCCTGTTCCGCCTGCCATGTGCTGATCATTCCCTCCTGCTCAAAAGCCGCCAGCTCTTTTTCCATTGCACGGGCCGCGGTAAGCTGGCTCTCTAAAGCGCTTAGCATCCGTTCCAAAGACATGCAATCGAAATACACAGTCGTGATCTGCAGAGCGATTGCCTGAGCGGTGTAATCGGTAACCAATTCGGCAATCTCATATCCGCGAGTGTGCATAGAATATAAAAACCACGTGGTGGGATTGAAAATCGACAGTTGAATATTCCAGGTCACCTCACGCACATCCTTATCGTGCATTGCAATGCCGCTACCGCCAAAGTTGATCTGAGGCTGAGGGTCCCACCACGTCTTTTGATAATCTAAGCTCACCGCCGGAAGAAAATTGGAGAACGACACCTTCTTCTCGAGCAGCGCTATACGCTGTTGAATCCGGGCGCTTTTAACCGAAAGATTATTTTCCAATGCTATCCGGATACAGTCATTCATATCCAGCGGCTGGTTTTCAGCTAAAACTTCACGGGTTTTCTCCGCTAATTGCCGAGTATAGTCATTCGTCTGCTCCCGCCGAACCTCTTCGCCGTTGAAACTGCTGCAACCAGTCAATGTCGCTGCGGCCAGCGAGGTGAACACAAAGAAGATTACCGTTCTCTCAGTCATCGTTCTGCTCCCTTGGCAAAAGCAAACCCTCAATGAAAAGCTGCTCAACCTTTGCGAACATGTCCGTCGCCACGACTTTGTCAAACTGACCGGCCATTTCAAAGCCCAACGTCTCTATGATTGAATTGATGGCCTTCGCCGTGATGGCCGGATCTACCCGACGAAAGAAACCCTTACGTATCCCGTCCTCCAGTATCTGCTCCAATCTGACGTTCAATATGGCATCGAAATTCTTCTTTTTCTGTTGTTTTGAAAGCTTCGCGCCCCGATACCCCAGTTCTGAGACATACAGTTTTATGAACTGAGCATGTTCTTCGAGCAATGTGCCCGCATACCGAATGAAATTGGTTAAACGCTCCACTTCAGTTCCCGGGGCATCTATAATTGCTACAAGCGTCTCTATAATTCTCTCGCCGCAGCTATTTGTCAGCTCTTCAAAGAGCGCTTCCTTGCTATTGAAGAAGTTGTATAGAGTACCCACAGAAAACTCCGACGCCTCAGCAATTTGTTGCATCGAGACATTATGAAATCCATTTTCAGAAAACAATTGAAGGGCCGTATCTAAAATTTCCTTTTTATGATGCAACCGTTCCCGTTCTTTCCGTGATAATTGCTCTTCGCTCATCTTTTTACCTCGTTTCATTAACAGTTGAGCAGACTCTCATTTACTGATTATCTACTCATATTATGAATCATTGTTCGTTTTATGCAAGCATAATTCAATGTTTTTTAAAAAATTTCTAAAAAACAAGGTAAAATAAGCGATGCTTATAATATATATCAAATGACAAATATCGATATTTCTTGACAATTAGGCATTAAAATGCGATAAGGAGTGTTTTAAGTTAAATTTGAACTAAGATTTACGTATGTCGCACAAAATTGTATCCAAAAAACAGCTTTCTCAAGACGTTTTTACCGCTGAAATCGAAGCGCCGCTGATTGCACAGGCACGGCAGCCGGGCCAGTTTGTAATAATCAGCATCAATAATGAATACGCCGAGAGGATTCCGCTGACGATTGCCGATGCCGATCCTGAAAAAGGCACTATTCGCCTTATCTGGCAGCGCGTCGGCAAGACCACCGCAGAATTGTCCGACCTGCAGGTAGGCGATAAAATCGCAAATGTCGCCGGGCCGTTGGGCAATCCCACACATCTGGAAAAATTCGGCACGGTTGTCTGCGTGGGCGGCGGCATCGGCAACGCTCCCCTGCTGCCGATCGCAAAAGCCCTCAAAGACAAAGGTAATAAAATCATTAGCATCCTCGGAGCAAGAAATAAAGAGCTGCTTATCCTCGAAAAGGAATTTGCCGGAACAAGCGACGAGCTGATACTCACTACCGATGACGGTTCATACGGACGAAAGGCATTGGTAACCGAACCATTGAAAGAAATCTGTCAACGCAGCCCGAAGCCAGACCAGGTCTTTGCAATCGGACCGGCGATAATGATGAAATTCTGCTGCGAAGTGACAAAACAATTCGATATCCCGACACAGGTATCGCTCAATACTATTATGATTGACGGGACCGGGATGTGCGGCGGCTGCCGAATCGAATATGACGGGCAGCCGAAATTCGTATGCGTGGACGGACCGGAATTCGACGGGCACAAAGTAAATTTCGACCTGATGATGAAAAGACTGAACGCATACAAACACTTAGAGCAAAAAGAACACGAAAAATATAAGAAACACAAATGCAAAATAGGCCTGGACAAATAGAACTTTAGAAAAACCTGTTCTTACAAAGAACCGCCATCAATAACTCTTTATCGAGATTCGATATAGTGACAGAGGACCAAAGACAAAAACTTCTGCAGGAGCTCTTGGAAAAGCACAAAGCCGGCAAGCTCACACCGGCTCAAAGATACAAAATCCCCCAGCAGAACATGCCGGAACAAGACCCCGTTACCAGAAGGAGTAACGTCAACGAGGTGGCAACCGGCTATACAGAAACACAGGCAAGACTCGAAGCACTGCGTTGCCTGCAATGTAAAAACGCACCCTGCGTTCAGGGCTGTCCGGTACGAATCAGGATAAGGGACTTCGTCATCGCCATCGCCGAAGGCCGATACAAAGAGGCTTTATCAATCATCCGGGAAAATTCACTGCTGCCCGCCGTTTGCGGGCGGGTCTGCCCGCAGGAAAACCAGTGTCAGCTTACGTGCACGGTCGGCAAAAAATTCAAGGACCCTACAAAAGCCGTATCAATCGGCCGGCTCGAAAGATTCGTCGCCGACCTTAACCAAAACGCCGAGGCGACCCCGGCCGTTGCAGCCGAGACCGGGAAAAAAGTCGCCATCATCGGTGCCGGACCCGGCGGGATTGTCGCCGCCGCTGACACTCGAAGAGCGGGCCATGATGTCACCCTATTCGAAGCCTTTCATAAACCCGGCGGCGTGATGGTTTTCGGAATCCCGGAATTCAGACTGCCCAAGGCCATCGTGCAAAAGGAAATCAACACCCTGACAAAAATGGGCGTCAAAATCGTCTGTAACTTCATTGTCGGCAAAACAAGAACCATACAGCAACTGCTCGCAGACGACGGCTTCGACGCCGCATACATCGGCGTTGGTGCGGGACTGCCGAATTTTATGGGTATCGAAGGCGAATCGCTCGTCGGCGTATATAGCGCCAACGAATATCTCACACGGGCGAATCTTATGAAGGCATACGACTATGGCTGCGGCTCCGACACACCGATCGCCCTCTCGAAAAAAGTCGCCGTTGTCGGCGGCGGTAACGTCGCTATGGATTCGGCAAGAACCGCGGTCCGGCTCGGCGCCGAAAAGGTCTATCTGGTCTATCGAAGAACCGAAAAGGAAATGCCCGCGCGGATCGAAGAAGTCCACCATGCAAAACAGGAAGGAATCGAATTTCACATATTGCAAAGTCCGAAACGCATCATCGGCGACCAGAACAGTCATGTCATCGCCGTCGAATGTCTCAAATACAAGCTTGGCGAGCCGGACGACTCAGGCCGGCGTCGCCCGGTACCCATCGAAGGTTCCGAGTTTGTTATAGAACTCGATACGGTCATAATAGCCATCGGCAACAAACCCAATCCGCTTATCTCGCAGACTATGCCGGAACTCAAAATTACCAAGTGGGG
>CAZMZR010000140.1:4191-6045 GCA_964570855.1 uncultured Pirellulales bacterium | reverse complement strand
GAAACATGTCCGGTCGGAACGGCTTCTCGGCGGGATGATGCCGATAAGGGCCTCGTTGAAATTAAGGGCCTTGCTCTGGTCATCGGCCGAGAGTCGAGTTCGAACCGGGTTCGAAGAAGAAAAAGATTGATCATTCGAGCTCGTATTCGAATTATTATCCTTACTTTCCTTTTCGATTACGTTTCCTTTTCTTTCCTTAGCTTCGGCGGCGTCTGTGTCGGCGTCATCGGCTTTGTTATGGCTTTGCCATTTCGCCTTAGCTCCCTTTTTGCCGGCCTTTCTGTGGTCGTTATGCTTCTTTTTGGCGATTCTTAGTTGTTTTGTTACACGTTTATGTTTAATCACGCCGTTGCGGACCTGGAACTTTTTTGAAACTATCTGCCATAGCTGCTCGAACTGCTGTTCGTTTTCGCAGTTGCAAACCCTGCTCAGGGCCGCCGGGTCGAATTCGCATTTTCCGTCGTTGGAATAGAGAAACAAAATCATGGTGACGAACACGCCTCGCTCGGCCGGCGTGAACAGGGTAAAATCCAAATCGGTCAGGAATGCGTCGCTTTCAAGCTGTACATATTTGATTTTCATTTTCGTAATCCTAAAAAAGTTATTGATTGTCGAAGTTTTTTGTAAACCACTCGGCGATTCGTGTCAGAGCCACGGCGTTTCTTTGCGCTTTTGTTTTTTTCTTTTGATTGTCTGTGGCAAGTGACATCGCACGCCGGATTGTTTCGTATTGGGTATCGTTGACAAAGAACGACAGCGGGATTAAAAAGCTCGTTCGTTTGATATTCGCCGGGGCTTTGGGCAGTTTTAAGTTGTTCAGCCGTTCGATTTGTCTTGCACTTAGCGGCAGAAGCCTGGCCAGTTCGCCCGCTTTCGTTCTTTCGCTCAGTCGCCGCAGCAGGGAAAGCTTCTTATCGAGTTCGTCCGTGCCGGCGAGTCGATTCAGCGTGGCAAGCAGGATGTCCGCCTCATGATCGTCCACGTCCCAGATTAAACAATCGGCGGTAACAAAACCGAGCTGCCTGAGGGCCTTGACGCGGTGATGGCCGTTGATGATCTCGAAACCGTCTGCTTTGGCCCGGACGACTATCGGTTCGTATCGGCCGGTCCGCTCGATATTGCGAACCAGCCTGGCAAAGGTGCCGCTGCTCATCCGGTTCGGATTGCCCGGATGGGCGATGAGCTTTTCGATGGGAATCTTTTGGATATGATTGTTTACCCCGTGAGATACCAGCCTTTGGTCTATCTTACGGGGTGAATCCTTTATGTTGTCCATCATGTTTCCTCATTGAAAAAATAAAATGGGTTAAACCAAATGTAATAGACAGGGCGTGCTGTCAGCTTGTTAAGGACGAAGGCCGTCCGCTTCAGGGACGGCCGGCTGTATCGACGGTCGCTGTAGCTCTGTAAGAAACGCCGGATTTCATGCTCGAAAAACTCGACCTGCCCGCCGTCGAGTGTCTCTATTTTCCGCTGAACCGCCGCCGGGTCGATATACATGTTCTCTTCGATCCCTATCGCACTGAGGGCCTCCTTTAGACGGATGTTTTGCTTCTTTTCGGGCGCGTGGTATGCCTTCATGCCCGCCTTTTCAAAGAAAGGATTGATATTACCCATCACAGCGGAGGCCTCGATGATTGGAAAGTTCATCAGCGGCATCGTCTCGCGGACCAGCCTTGTCGCCAGTCCGAGACAGCGGAACCGAGGCTCGATAATGACCCTGCTTATCCTGCGAACGTTTTTGTTCAGGAGTGCCAGTTGCGTATTCCTGTCGAAGCCGATAAAGAAGTTGCCGGTGGCGATGTTCCGCAGTTCCTGGCCGAGGCACGGGGTTGAATATACTATCACACCTAT
>CAZMZR010000140.1:0-4091 GCA_964570855.1 uncultured Pirellulales bacterium | reverse complement strand
GCGTATATCGTGGTAAATTGTCCCGGGCCGTTGTCACGATAATGATAATGCGACAGCTTCTTGTAGTCGTCGTATGTGCCGGGGACAATCTCAAGTTTCTTATATAGCGTGCATCGTGTCATCATTTTTTTTCAGAGTACTTAAAGTGACTAAAGTTAAAAGTGCCTAAAGTAGAAAGTTATTAACTTTAGCTCACTTTAGTTCACCTTAGTCACTTTCAACTTCTTTTATTCTTGTAAATAACATCCGTTGTTCCTGATAAATCTTTAGTGACAAGTACGTCCGGCGCCAGATCGAGCAGTGTGTCCGAATGGCTCGATGCGAGGATGAAGGTAGTGCCGGTTTTGTCGGCGAATTTTCGGATTTTATATGAAACGGATGACGCAGTAATCCGGTCCAGCTCGGAACAGAATTCGTCGGCAAAGATGAATTTCTTTTCCGCCGCTAATGCTATCGCTAATCGGAAACGGTATTTTTCTCCTTCGCTCAAGTTTACCGGCTGGTTCAGGATGCAGAAGCAATCGTTCAGACCGGCGGTGCTGAGCATTTGCAGAGAGGTCAATAAACCGACATCGGCGGTAAGGACCGACTCGGTGTCACCGTATGGCTCCTTCTTTTGAAAAAAGCAGTCAATTACCGTTTTGTCGTCGGGCAGCTCGATATCGGCCAGATTGATACTTTCTTCCGGCGGGAATTGCTTTTGCAGCTCTCTCAGGAGCACACTCTTGCCAGCTCCGGATGCTCCTGTTATATAGACGATATCGCCGGGATTGATTTCCAGTCGGCAGCTATGTCGATGGTTATATTCCCGAAGCCTTTCGATGGTCAGACCGAACATCCGGCAGACGGATGCTACATGGTCGGTTATTGTTCCCTGCCATTTGAAACTTTTTAATATGTTGTATGTTGCCATGATTGTCCTTAAATCTCCTGCTTTTCCGGTTGATAAAGATGGTTTGCCTTGAGGGTGGTTTTGGATTTGACTTGATAATTGCCTTTATTTCTTTGAGGGTGGTTCGGACCTTGTAAAAGCTGCTTTTGCGTTTTGAGGCGATTTGATGAATCGACAGGGCCATAAGGAAGTGGTCTCTTGCGATGTCTTTATGTTCTGAATCGAATTGCTTTCGATATTGACGATATCTCTGGAAAGGCTCTCCAATTAGATGTTCGGTCAATTTTTGGATTCTTCGGGAAATTGTAGCATGGCAAACGCCGAGCAATCTGGCGATCTGATAACAACTGTTGCCGTTCTCGAAGTACATTGACATCAAGAGCTTATCTTTGCCATCGAGCAGGCATATCCTTCTGCGTAGAAGCTCTATATTATCGCGATGTCGAGCTTTCGGGAGGGCCTCTTCCTGATTAATGTTGTTATCTATAATGTTCATAATATGTTAAAATAAATAAAATATATAACATACACGCATATAGTATTAGCAGAAAAGTAAACTCTGTCAAGAGGTATTTTATTATTTTACAAAATATTATGTATGTTTAGTGATTACTGAACACTGAAATGTATGATTTTACGCTAATAATGCAAAAATAAGCATAAAATGGGAATAAGAAAAATATTGGAAATATTAGATGATAAAATACGAAATTTAAGTGATTTTCAGATATAGATGGAATTTCAAAGCTTAGTAAAAAGAATGCTTGAAAAACATTCGAATGAAGTTATATTTAACGAATTGCTAATCGATTTTTCTGCTCTTTCACAGAAAAAAGATATTACAATAAACAACAGGATAGTAAGAAAACCTTTGAAAATAAAATAGAAGGGGCTGAGAGAATGTTTTCGGGAAGGACTCCGAAAGTAGTTGTCATCGGCGGCGTATATGTGGATATGGCTATACGCTGCACGAAAATACCAAAACCCGGTCAAAGTGTAATAGGCAATTCTCTTTCTTATGCAGCGATAGGTACCGGTCCAAATCAGGCGGTAGAAGCTGCGTTATGCGGATGTGAAGTTTATCTGATTAGTAAAATAGGCGGCGATCCGTTCGCCCAGTTTGCAAAAGCGTCTCTGGCGGAATATAAGGTAAACACCGACTATGTATTTACAGCAGAAGCAAAAAATACCGGTGTTGTTGTAACACTTGTCAATGCGGCAGGGGAGAATGCGGACTGTTATTATGCAGGGGCGAATATTGCCTTAGGGCCTCGTGATATCGAGGCGGCGGAGAATATCATATCAGAAGCCGATGTATGTTTGATTAACGGTGCTCTGCCACAGGATGCTATCGTAGAAGCTATCCGAAGCGCAAAGGTACATGGAAAAAAGGTAATTCTCAATCCCGCAAGGCCAATGGAGACAAGGGGAAAGGAAAGTAATGATCTTCCAATGGAGTATTTTTCAGTCGATATAATTATTCCAAACCTGGACGAAGCGGCGGATATAACAGACCATTCTACGGTTGGAATACGCCAGGCCAAACTCATCGGTTCCGACCTTGTTGCGCGTGGTGTTAAATATGCAGTCATAACGTTGGGCAGACGAGGATGTATGGTCGTTGACAGGGACGGAGCGGATCAGATTCCTGCTTTCGAAGTCGAGCTGGTTGACCAGACAGGCAGGGGGGATGCCTTTACGGGGGCTTTGGCTGCGTACTGTGCAGTCGAGGACGATGTAAGAGGGGCGGTCAAATTTGCATCGGCGGCGGGGGCGCTGGCATGCACGAAGTTCGGCTCAATCGAATCGATGCCGACCAGAGCGGAAATTATACAGCTCCTTCAAAAAGAAGACACCGATGCCCAGACGGGATTGTGAGAAATCCCCACTTCTTTTCCGCCGTTACTTCGGATCTACTGACAAAATACCGGCATAGGGGTAGAATTTGTCTCGATCCTGCGGAAATCTCAAAACTAATCCTGATGTTTCGACGGCTATGAGACGGGCCTCGATAATCTTTTGCTTGGCTGGCGGTGCCGTAATGAAAGTGACGGTGACAGGGCCGTTTTCAAATTGCATAAGCCAGGGGCTTGCGTAAGTTTGGTTGCTGTAAATCGGTCCGGTCAATAGTCCTGCCAGGATAATCAGGGCAAAAAGAACAAAAACAGCAGAAACACCGCGGGTCAATTTTAGATTATTCATATCGAACTGCTCCTTTCCGGAAAAGACATTAAAATCAAACTCTCTTTAATCGGGGACATATCAGTTACAATTTTATCTGAAAAAGCGCTCTTCGGGGAGTAAAAACTGCCTGATTTTCGACACGTTTGCGCACATACTCAAAAGCAAAAATCGAAAAATTGATATTTTTTTTTATTCCTTTTCCAGCAAGTAATTAGCTCATCGGTCATCTCAAATAATGCCATTTTTTTCGACACGTTTGCGCACATAGCCACCATTATGGGGGCGCATGTTTGTGCCCCTTGTTGTTCGACGAATAAAAATATTTGAAATCGGAGAACTCAAAAAATGGCATTTGACACCGACATATTCCAGGACGCCGCACTCGAACCGGATTACATTAGCTGGCTGATCGAAACTCGCTGGGTCGATATCCAGGCCCACTTCGAGCAGCTATGGAATTATTATGCGAATCCCAAGATTGAAATCAGCGACAGCAGGCTGACCGAATCGGGGCAATGCTACTTACAGGCGCAGGAATTCGGCCTGCCTTCGAGAATAACCGGATATTTACACACGGGCAATCCCGGGCTGCTCGGCACTCGGGCGCTTAGGGATGTACAGCGCAAAGAAGTCGTAATCGAAAACGACATCGCCTGGCGGGTCAACGCGGCGGTGGATTTTTTGTTCGGCAAACCCATCGATATTGTTTCCAAATCGCCGGATGAACAGAAACGTGCAGAAATTGAGGTGTTGTTAAAGGCACTCTTTTCCGCTAACGGCGCTATTGGATTTCTCCAGGATATGGCAGTGCTCGGAAGTGTTTACGGTTTCGTCGATTGTTTCGTCAGGCCTGGCGAACAAATCACCGGACGAGTCACTTCCTCCTCCTTCCACAACCACCCACAGGATTCCGGCGGAACCGGGTCCCTCGAAGATGCACAACGATTGATACAGACAATCGCACTGGAGTTGATTGAAGCACCAAGAGCACTGCCGATTCTGGATGAAGACGACT
>CAZMZR010000139.1:4398-6172 GCA_964570855.1 uncultured Pirellulales bacterium | reverse complement strand
CGCTCGGCTGCGCCTCGGTCGAGATGACAAGGAGGGGATTAGCGTATAGCCCTTCGACTCGCTCTGCCGTTAGGGATGCCTTACGGCAAGGACAAGGGTATAGGATTTTATCTAACGACTATCGACTAAATAAAAGGCGTATGGCGGGATGAGATAGCTTCGTCGGCCTAACTATCAGCGACTAAATACGGGCGGATAACTTCATCTGCGAGTTAAGATTCGTAGCATTGCGGCGGAAGAGTACAGGCCGTTTTTCTTGTGCACTGTGAGCATGAAGTTGATAAGGCCGATTGCGCACGGCATTTTTCTCTTGAGTAATGGATATATAAATGATCGGCCGACATGTGCGTGCCATCTGCCTGTGAACTATGTATTTTTAATTGATCGGCCGTCTGATACGTGCCATTTCCCCGTAAACATTAAAAATATAATCGGCAGGGCAATCGGGACATAACATTTTCCTGTGAACAATGGAAATGTAATTGGTAAGGTGGACTGTATGCAACGTATTTACCCAATCGAGAAGCGGGTGATGGGAGTCGAACCCACGTAACCAGCTTGGAAGGCTGGGGCTTTACCACTAAGCTACACCCGCGAAGCAAATGCTTATTGCTAATCGCATAGAAAACAATTACAATTCCATGTTAAACGGTCAACAGAAATTAGTCAACAGGAAATTAAAAATGAATATTACCGAAGCAGCACAATCAGCGAAGTCCGCATCAATCGCACTGGCCGCGATCGCAACGGATACGAAAAATCGCGCCCTGGCGGAAATCGCCCGCACCCTGCAGCAGCAAATCCCCGCCGTCATCTCCGCCAACCGGCAGGACCTGGCCGCCGCCGAAGAAAATCACTTAGCCGCCCCCTTACTCAAACGCCTGAAGTTCGACGAAGCCAAAATCGCCCAGACCATCGCCGGCATCGAAGAGCTCACCGCACTGCCCGACCCCGTCGGCCGCACAATCGCCGCGACCGAGCTCGACACCGGCCTCGAACTCTACAAAGTCACCTGCCCCATCGGCGTCATCGGCGTCGTCTTCGAATCCCGCCCGGACGCACTCGTGCAGATCTCCACGCTCTGTCTCAAAAGCGGCAACGCCGTCCTGCTCAAAGGCGGCAGCGAAGCGGCCGAAACCAACCGCATCCTCGCCGCGATAATCTCCGAAGCCGCCAACCGGGCCGGCCTGCCCTCCGGTTGGCTCCAGCTCCTGCAGACGCGCCAGGACGTCGCCGAAATGCTCGCCCAGGACGAATACATCGACCTGATCATCCCCCGCGGCTCCAACGAATTCGTCCGCTACATCATGAGCAATACGCACATAGCCGTCCTCGGCCACGCCGACGGAATATGTCACGTCTATATCGGAAGTGACGCCGATCTGCAGATGGCGGTTGATGTCACCGTCGATTCCAAGTGCCAGTACGTGGCCGTCTGCAACGCTGCTGAGACGCTTCTGGTCCATAGTGACATTGCGGCGGAATTTCTGCCTAAGGCCAAAACCGCTCTGGAGGCCGGCGGCTGCCGCCTGCGCGGCTGCGAAAGGACCGCCGCGATTATCGAGGTCGAACCGGCGTCTGAGCAGGACTGGTCCACCGAGTACCTCGACTATATCCTTTCGATAAAGATTGTCGATAGCTTCGATGAGGCGATCGAGCATATAAACCATTACGGCTCAGGGCATACCGACGCCATTGTCACCGCCGATAAGGACAAGGCGGAAAAGTTCATGTCACTTGTCGATTCGGCCAACGTCCTGTGGAATTGCAGCAC
>CAZMZR010000139.1:0-4298 GCA_964570855.1 uncultured Pirellulales bacterium | reverse complement strand
TACGCCGGCGAAAACTCAAAAAAAAAGTTTAAACATAAAAAAATCTTGACCCCGCCGTAAGGCGTGAATCGCGATTGTTAGCCCACTGATGTAATCAGTGGGTTTATGTTTTTGCGCCGATTTACTCGGCGGGTTCGGTGGGTTTATGTCTTTGCGCCGATCCTTCGATACTTCAACGATGTTCAGTGCAGGCCGGACTCAGGGCAAGCTCTGAATAAATTGAAGGGACAAGACATACAGGGCACAAAAACCACGCGTTCGAATCCCACGAAACAAACCGGCGTAAAAAAACGTTTATGAATATAATCAAAGAATTCAGGAATACACTTGAAATAAACAAGTATGTTTATAAAATGTTCGTAGTCCTTTTGATTAGTCAAAAGGACTATGTACTTTGTGTGAGAGTATTTTCACATAGATAACGTTGATAAAGTAGCAGCGATACCGGATCGCCGTGATAAAGAATTGAAGTGTGGCTCGACGGTATCTATTGAGGATTTACGTTATTTATTGTGATTTCATATCGAGGAGAAAAGAACGATGGTCTTTAAGGTAAAACAATGGGATTATCTAAAAAGATGCTGGAATCTTACGCCGAGAGAGCTACAGATAGCTAAATTAGTCTGCCTGGATTTCGATAACGGCCGGATCGGCCAAAAACTGCATATCTCGTATAACACCGTGCGTGCTCATCTTGGCAATATTTTTCGCAAGGTCGGGGTCAAAGGCAAAGCTGGCCTGATTTTGCTATTCGTCAAAACCATCAATAACGCTAAAATATAGTTTGCAATCTGCCTCCACATCAGTTACGCACAGAAACATATTTATAAAATGCAGCGAATCCATATCAAGTAGTGAATTTATAACCAATCTTTATAGAATAGGTTCGTAGTCCTTTTGATTAGTCAAAAGGACTACGAACTATGTGTGAAACTTTTTTAATATAAGTAGTCACTTAGAATATTTACCGGTTGAGGTTCTTTATAAGAAATCAGATCAATAAGAGGTTGGGTATGATTCTCATGCTTTGTCCCCGGTGCCATAGGTGCTTGTGCCAAAGGTATCATACTTCATAGAGTAACACATCACACCCTGCAAGTTCGGGTGATTTATGGAAGCGTAGCGCAGCGCATCTAACAAGCCGCACCAACCACACGATGCAATCAATCTGTATAATACAGCGAATCCATAAGCAAGTATTATATAATAGGTACGTAGTCCTTTTGATTAGTCAAAAGGACTACGTACTATGTGTGAGTATCTTTTGTTGGCAGGAACTGTTATTTAGGAAGATGGTAGATTTCTTTATGAGTTACATTTAATAAGTGTATGCAGAAAATGAGAGGGTTGGTTGATTCCTTTATAAGTTACTTTTTGTAATTTATGCGATAATTGAGAAGGTTATCGATTGGTTTTTTTAATAAACAGTCCTTGAGGATTTTGTCGGTGGTTATTTGTCATGCCTGTCTCAGGCACGCTCGGGGCAAACCAAAGCGGATAGCTCTAAATCGTAGGATGATGGTTATACCCCGCCAGATATTTAACCTTAGAATTTTTTATAAACTCACCTAAGAAAGATTAAATTGATTCTGTGTTTTGTCCGATAATTATATATTGTCGTTATTGACGGACAAAGGGTTACCGGAAGATGTCTAAAAAACTATTTTTACAATCGGATCAAACTATTGAAGAACTCACAAGATCAGTACTTGACAACAACCGTATCGGTGGCCTGACACACAATTTTTACAGATATCCGGCACGTTTTTCACCCATTTTCGCATCAACAGCAATAGAACTTTTCTCAAGTCCAGGCGATGTAGTCTTAGACCCATATATGGGAGGAGGAACTACAATTGTTGAGGCAATAGTAGCTGGTAGACATGCAATTGGTGCAGATCTTAATTCGCTATCTATATTTTTGACGAAAGTAAAAACAACAAAATTAAGTTCTATTGAGAAGGAGTCTATATCTTCTTGGGCTGAACAATTCATATCCAAGGTGACATATCGTTATCCTTCTGGAAATATATCAGATCTATTGCTCGATACCAAAAAGACAAAAAATCTAAATCTACCAAAAGCAAGATTTATCAAGAAGTTTATTGCTGCTGCCTTGACGTCGCTCAATATATTGCAAAGTCCAAACGCTATGGATTTTGCCCGTTGTGCTATACTCAATACTGCACAATGGACCCTTGATGGTCGTAAAAGTCATACAACATTAACACAATTCAGAAATAGA
Source organism: uncultured Pirellulales bacterium (assembly GCA_964570855.1). Taxonomy (GTDB): domain Bacteria; phylum Planctomycetota; class Phycisphaerae; order Sedimentisphaerales; family Anaerobacaceae; genus JAFGPS01. Next base: position 2,053 of record CAZMZR010000139.1, on the reverse strand, counting down.
TTAAAGCAAAACATACAACAGATGCTTGAACAGTTAAAAGACTTTGAGAATCAAGTAAGTATGCAAAAAGGAAAAAAGCCATTCCGAACTTTAATAGAGAAAGATGCTGCCTTGATTGATCAGGAACCTATTTTTTCAAAACATAATTTAAAAGCTGACTTGGTTGTAACTAGTCCACCTTACCCTGGACTTCATGTTCTCTATCACAGATGGCAGGTCAACGGCCGACGAGAAACTCCCGCTCCGTATTGGATTGCTGGATGCGAAGATGGACAGGGTGACTCATATTATAATTTCGGAAGTCGTCAACAGACCGGACTCGATTCATATTTTGAAAAATCCCTGAAAACCTTAAAAGCAATACGTCGAGTAATGCGATCGGGCGGATATATGATTCAAATGGTTGCATTTAGTGATCCAGGGAACCATTTGCCTCGTTATCTTGCTAATATGGAAGCTGCTGGTTTCAAAGAAACTATGTTCCATAACAAATCATTTTTGGATAAGCGCTATAGAATTTGGCGTCTTGTACCTAATCGAAAGTGGCATGCTAATCTCAGAGGAAAAACATCAGGATCAAGGGAAGTCGTTCTTATTCATGAAGCTGTATAAACCTTAGCTTCAAATCTTTTTTAAGTTATTTATCTATATATTCTATTCATCTTTAGACATATGATTATGAATAGTTTGCCTCATCAGTTTTGCAACTTCAACTGCCTGCTTAATTTGCATCTTTGCAACGCGTACGCGTTCTTCTTCGAGCAACTGCTCCTTTACTTCGTCGTCGGTTTCACTATTATTGTTTATTTGAAGTATTCCGTGGTAGCCAATCCATGTTTCGTAATTCATGGTAAATAATTCTGCAAGTGCTTTGCTTCCCGATTTAATATTCTCTAATTGTTGTACGAGTGGTCCAAATATTTTAGAGTAGTAAATATATATCGTTCCCCCTATGTTTAAAGGCTTGTATGCAACTGAAGCTTTCATGTCATAATCAGCATCTTCTGGCATATTATCCCAAACCTCGCTCCATTTATCAGGGTTGTTATCTGGATCAATCCCAACAACTTCAAATGGTGGTGCATATCCTTTTGTTTCTTTTGCTTTTTGTTCAAGAGGCTCTAATACCTCAAATTCTACTTTATCGCTTAGTTGTGTTCCATCCAGTTTTGTTAACGTTACTGTTATTTCTCCAATTTTGCCAATTTTTGCTGTTTGCTGCGGTCGAAGCCTCCATCGAATTCTTCCACCTCGCAATGGCGCTTTAGCTGCGAGTTCCAAGCAATCTGGTTCCCATCTGATAGCTATCAAGCCCCTATTATCAAATTCGGTGTCTGCATCTGTTTCTGCTAGAATTAGCTCATTATCTCCCAGTCTAATATCCATTTTGGATTGTGGGATTACTATTTCGAATCGTGTGACTTGTGGAAACGGAAGTGTGGGTAATGGCGCAAATACTTGTCCTTTTCTCTTTCTTTTTTTTCGAATTATCTGTTCTTTGCCTGATCCCTCTTTATCAATAGGACCCTCCTTTTGTACTGCATAACCTGCTTCAACAAGTAAACGTGTTATGTTACGCTTGACTTCATCCCTCGTCTTTGTTGTTTCATTTTCTATGAGTTTCTCTGTTAGAATTTTTTCAATTTCATATAATTCTCCGTCTTCCTCTAACATTTTCCTAAGAATACGCATTAAATCTTCAAGTACCGGTCCTTCTTTAAAACCCTCTCTATTTGTTGAAAACAACTCTCTTCTTGCTTTATTACTCACTTTGGTTGCGTCTATATGAATTATACAATGTCGAGCAACCATACTTAAGCCAATGTCACGAAGAATCTTAGCCGTTAGCTCACCTTGATTTTGCCCATTCATGGTTGCTACAACTGGATGTCCCTTCTGGATAAATAGTTCATTTGAATGAGATCGTAATACGATTTTGTTTTTTTGGGTACCGCTCACTTTTCTGTAATTAAAAACAATCCAATATTCAATTCCAATACACGGTTCGTTAAATCCCAAAGGAACTACATACTCCATCTGGCGATAATGCTTT
>CAZMZR010000138.1:0-6256 GCA_964570855.1 uncultured Pirellulales bacterium | reverse complement strand
AGGTAAACGCAAGCTCATAACCATAAACATCTGTCACCCAGATTCAGGTGAATAGTCCAATAGAAAATGATCTAACAAATCGCTCCAGAAAATTAAAGGTGTCCGCTTGTGCCCTATAGGGGGTTCTTCCCCTGCGGGGAAATACGATAGACGAGGGCTGATACCTATGGCACAAGTGGACGAGGAAAGAACATAAGAATTTGGTGTATATCTAAGTTTGCACGGAATGCTCAATCGTAGAAGCCGAATTCGTATGCCGCGTCGAACATTGCCATGATGTTTTCGGCCGGTACGCCGACCTGAGTATGTGGACCAAAGCGAAAGCAATGATTTCGCCTTTTTCAGGTCTTTATATTCGATTTCGTTTCGAAATTAAGCATGCCGCATCGGCATAAAAGTACAATAGGCGCCTATTAACGGCTTCGAAAAAGGCATGAAAATATGTGTGGATGCCAAACTTAGTTATTGACTTTTATCATAAAGTAATGATAAAATAGGCAAGATAACAGTCGATTAGCGCTAAAGATAGATAAATATCTTTCACTAACCAAAAAAAATAGGTCTTTACGCACCTTAAAGATTATTAAATTGTTAAACTAAACTAAGCTTAAAAAATCGTATCCTTTACTTTTTTTATTTTGGAGGAAAAAACATGAAACTCACAAATCTTCTAACAATAGCAGCGTTATTAATTTTAATAAATGTTTCAAACACAACATTAGCCATTAACCCCGAACCCGGTTTTACCGTTACCAAAGAGTGTATAACCAATCCTGTCGGAGTGGGTCAGGAGGCAATTTTTAGAATCACCGTAACCAACACCGGCAATACACCTCTGACTATTAATGACAGCGAAGGCCTCTGGTCGAACGCAGCTTTGGGAATCGATGGCTCCCTAATCGAGGAGATTGGCATTCTCGTCGAATCAGGTATGACGGCGATTTTCAATGAAATTAGTGTGACCGCAACATTCGAAGGATACGAAGAAACGATAACAGCGAGCGACCAGTGCAGTGTCACCGGCGAAATGCTTTGCGGCTTCACGCAGGGATTCTACGGCAACGCAGGCGGAAAGGCCGATGGAATGACTACGACTGAGATTATCAATGCCGTCTTAGGTGATGGAATAGTCGTCGGCATCTTAGGCGAGCGTTCAATCACATTCGATAGTGCTGCCTGCATTATTCAAAGATTACCGGCAGGCGGCCAACCAAAGGCACTACCATCTGATTTAGTAGGAGACGTAGATTGTGACAATCTGCCCGATAGTCTTGTCAAAAAGAATAAACCAGAGATCAACAACGTGCTTATAGGCCAGGTCGTTGCACTAACTCTTAATGTAAGACTGAGCCCGGGATTGGCTTTGCTTGAGCTGGCTGAAGTGCCAGGCACTATCCCGGCTTCGCTGGTAGGCTTAACAGTCGAAGAACTTCTTGCTTTGGCTAATGATACATTAGCCAATGGCGGTTCTAAAAGCGCACTTAGCAAAATCAACGATGCAGTTACCATTATCAATGAGGCTTTTGACGAATGTGCTTATATCTCCCCCGGCCCAGAGCCCGAACCCGAGGATCCGGAACTGCCCAGTTAATGTATATTCTGATCACTTGGAGAAGGGCCAAAAACACCGGCCCTTCTTTTTTTTATTATCGGTGGATTTAAGCACTTCAATTCAGCTAATCCTAAAGACTTGAATCTTCCTCTACTGCTTCCTGCTTCTTCTGTAGATCGTCGCTCTTGCCCGAAAATACGCCGCGACATAGAACCTCCAGCTTCGTGCCGTCTTTTAATGTGATAGTAAATGTATCTACGAATCTGCCATTTTCATCGACGGGCGCCGGTGTAATTTCCAACTGGAATCGACAGCCGCCTTCAATTTTATCCTGACTGAGAACCCTGACATGCCCACCTTTTGACAACGTCGATACCACTTCAAAATCCCTGCCGTAGTTTTCAAGCATAGTGAGCACCCTGGTCGTCGGTTTTTGTGGTTCGGAATACATCATAATAAGAAACTGCGGAGTAAACGTAAATCTTTGGACCGTATGAAAAGTTAAACCGATCATTTCAGACGGTGTATTCGGTTCCGGATAAACCACGGTGATATTTATCCTGCCCTGCGGCATTTTTGTTAATTTTTCCATATCCGCTTTTGGTCGAATAACAAATTTCGTTGCCTGGACAGAAGGATCTATATCGGCAGTGATACAATTACCGGTAGATGCGAACTGAGTAATTGAAAACGTCTTATTATTCACGCTCTTGATTGTAATCTCGGGACAGCCGAAATTTTCTTCTTTAGGAATAAGCTTCAGGACTTTCGGCTGCCAGTCAACTTTCAGAATAATCCCGGCCTTAACGGTCAATTCAACCTTTGGTGTTGCTTTATCGTTACTGTTGACATACAGATTTTTATTTATTACGGTGGGTATGCTTGGCGCCTGATACTCCACTGTCAAGATACCACTCTGGCCCGGTGCATATTCAGTCTTGTCCAGCTTTGTGACGACGCCACAGCATCTGGCTACCTCTAAGATTTTTAACAGCCCTTTTCCTGTGTTTGTAAATTTAAACTCACCTGTTTTCTTCACTCCCGGACCGATTTGGCCGAAATCGAGAACTACTTTTTCGAATGTAATTTTGGGGAGGAGATAATTTGGTTCTATCGCAGTTTCAGCCGTTTCACCTTTTAAGGGTGGGACGCCAGGAACCGGTTTCCGCGATATTTTGGCCTGCCGTGAACATCCAGTTTGCATAAAAAAGAAGCCAGCAGATACAAGAAACATTAAAATTATGCCACTTCGTTTTATATTCCTGTCCCCTAAGCGACACATTATGATATAGCTATCTTTGGCAATAGTCGATAAGGCGGGCGATTTCGCTTCGAAGGTCCTTCCTGTGCACGATCATATCCACAAAGCCATGCTCCAACATGAACTCAGCCGTTTGAAATCCTTCCGGCAGTTCCACTTTTATTGTCTCGGCAATCGTACGCCGTCCGGCAAAGCCGATAAGCGCCCCCGGCTCAGCTATCAGGCAATCGCCCAGCATAGCAAAGCTGGCCGTCACACCGCCGGTCGTCGGGTCGGTTAGAACCGAGATGAAAAGGCCGCCGGCCTCGTCAAATTTTGCCAAAGCGGCGGAAGTCTTGGCCATCTGGCCCAGCGATACGACACCCTCGTGCATTCTCGCCCCGCCGGAACAGCATACCGCCACCAAAGGCAATTTTTCCGCAATCGCCATATCAACCGCAACGCAAAATTTCTCGCCAACCACAGAGCCCATAGAGCCCATCAGGAAATTCGGTTCCATTACCGCTAAGGACACGGGCCTGCCTTTGATAAAGGCTTTGCCTATCAGCATGGCTTCTTTCGTACCCGATTTTTTCTCGTCGTCCTTGAGACGCTGCTTATATGTGGTCCCACGGAACTTAAAATCAAGAGGGTCTTCAGGCTGCAAATCACTGAGATTCTGCTGAAACGAATCTTCATCGACCAGATATTTGACCCGCGTCGCCGCTTCGATGCGGAAGTGATAATCGCATTCAGGGCAAACGTTAAGATTTTTTTCCACCGTGCTCTTATAGAGCATATGCTCGCAGCCCGGACACCCTATCCACAATCCCTCGGGCATTTCTTTTCGGGGCTTCAGTGAAAAACCGTTCCATCTTGATTTAGTCTGCTTAGCCATTGCAACCTATATAATTAGCCCCCCCGCTCTTGCCTTCGACAAGAAGACGCGGGGGGTTTTCAAATCGTTACCAATTAACTTAGTTCGATATTCTAACAGATGTTCGCTGATTTTGGTAGAAAAATTATCTTCAAAGCATGAGAAAGAAAAATTCATCTCACGTGTAAAATGCTTCTCTGATAGCATTTATAGCGGCTATACGGTCGGATTTTCCAAATATTGCGTTGCCCGCTACCAGGGTGTCGGCCCCGTAAGAAACAACCAAAGGTGTTGTTTCGGGATCTATGCCGCCATCGACTTCGATTCGAACTGCCGGGCCGACAATCTCTCTTACCCGAGCTATTTTTTTCGCCGCCTCCGGCAGAAATTTCTGCCCGCCAAAACCGGGGTGGACCGTCATAACCAGGACCATATCGCAAAGCGGCGCCACATCCCGGATCGACTCTACCGGAGTTTCCGGATTAAGGCATATCCCTGCAGTACAGCCGAGTTTGTGTAATTTATCAATAAGTCCCGCCGGGTTATCGGCCACTTCAATATGAAATGTGATATGATCGGCTCCGGCCTCGGCAAAACTCTCGGCATACCGCTCCGGCTCGCTAATCATCAAATGAGCATCGAAGACAAGCTCGCTGCACCTGCGAAGCTTGGCAATCACCGGCGGGCCGATTGTTATATTCGGTACGAAGTGACCGTCCATTACATCCAGATGAACAATACGAACACCGGCCGAAGTAACTATACCAATCTCATCGGCCAGCCTGGCGAAATCGGCGCTAAGCACCGAAGGCACAACCTCGATTGTCCCTGCTTTGGGTAATCGCATACTTTTCGTACTACATCCGTCTTGGGTAAAACCGGCGGTTAAATAAGGCAATAATTACTTTTCATCGAGGATTTCGAGACAGATAAATTTTTTGCCTTCGAGAAATTCAAGCGAAGCCCCCCCGCCTGTTGAAATATGACTTATCCTGTCTTCAAGACCAAGCATATTAACGGCACTGGCGCTGTCACCGCCGCCGATGATACTGGTCGCCCCATTGTCGGTTGCCTCTGCAACGGCCAAAGCTACGGTTTTGGTCCCTTCGTCAAAAGGCGGGATTTCAAAAACACCCATCGGGCCGTTCCAGACAATAGTCCTGGCATCGGCAATCTTTTCTGCATACGTCTGGGCTGCAATCGGCCCGATATCAACGGCCTGAAAGCCCGGGTCGATATCACCTACGGCCGTGCGACATTTTGCGCCCGGTTTCAGCTCCCGGACTACATGGTGATCCACCGGTAAAATCACTTCGCAGTTTGCATCAGCGGCCTGTCTGAGCAGCTTCTGGCCCTCGTCGATATAGTCATTTTCGCATAAACTTTTACCAATGCTTTTACCGTTGCCCTTGAGGAATGTATATGCCATAGCCCCGCCGATGATTATACGATCGACCTTGCCGATAAGATTTTCAATCACACCGATCTTGTCCGAGACTTTCGCCCCGCCGAGTATTGCTACGAAAGGTCTGCCGGGGTCACTCAAAGCCTCACCGAGAAATTTGAGTTCCTTTTCAATTAAAAAACCGATTACTCTGGGTTTGCCTTCCATCATCATCGGGACGGTGTACATCGAGGCATTGTCCCTGTGTGCCGTACCGAAAGCGTCATCAACGTAAATATCGGCCATATCGGCCAGCTCTTTTGCGAAGTCGTCTTTGGCCTGACGCAGTTGCGCGTCTTCCTTTGCCGCCTTATCCTTAATGGTCTCTTCCTTGTGGAAACGCAGATTCTCAAGGAGCATACAGTCGCCGCTCTTGAGGGCCTGCGCTTTTTCCTTCGTTTCGGCCCCGATACAATCGTCGGCAAAAATGACGTCCCGACCCAGTAATTCCGACAATCTCGTTGCAACCGGAAGCAGGGACATTTTTTCATCCCTTTGTCCCTTGGGTCTGCCGAGATGGCTCATAAGAATCAGGGCGCCGCCGCCGTCCAGTATCTTCCTGATTGTAGGAAGAGCCTTAACGATTCGGTCATCGCTGGTTATGTTGCAGTCATCGTCCAACGGCACATTAAAATCGCACCTCATTAAAACCTTTTTGCCTTTGACATCAATATCAGCAACTGTCTTTTTAGCCATTTCCTGTTTTACTCCAAAAGCTGTCATGCAGTCTCCTCAAAAAACCGAATTGAAATTTATTTACTTTTCCGAGAAGCGTATGAATTACATCTTTGCCATTTTTTCCATAATATCGACACTGCGGTTTGAATAGCCCCACTCGTTGTCGTACCAACTGACAACCTTGACCATCCTGCCGACAACAATTGTGCAAAGAGAATCGAAGATGCTCGAAGCCGGATCGTTCACAATATCACTGCTGACAATAGGCTCGTCACAATAGACAAGAATGCCCTTCATCGGGCCCTCGGCCGATTTCTTTACTGCCTGGTTCACACTGTCAACCGTGACGTCTTTTTTCACGTTAACCACAAGATCAACTATACTGCCGACAGGAATAGGCACACGCACAGCGAAACCATCGAGTTTGCCGTCAAGTTCCGGAATAACCTTACCGATTGCTTTTGC
>CAZMZR010000137.1:0-6290 GCA_964570855.1 uncultured Pirellulales bacterium | reverse complement strand
AGATTTTGCTTGGTCCTGGCGAATTTCTGTTTTTTACCATTGGCGGCAAGTTCTTTTATAGGAGTTTCCTGAATATTGCCCAATCGCCAGTCAAGGTTGACAAAAAAATCACAGCAAAATGCATCGCCATTGTGTTCGATAACGATATATTGACTGCAACGTCTCCGGTATGTACAGATCATATGCCTGCCGGAAATATAATATGACAGAATCGAGTCAAAATCCCGGATGCTCAGATTCATCGGCCCGTACTCATACCAAAGGTCGAACAATCTGCACAGAAATTCGCCGTATTGTTGCGGCGTGACGGAGAAATCTGCAATTTTTCCCGTCGACGGATCGAATTCCATACAAGGAATAAACTGCATGAACTTTACACCGAGACCGACAAGGAAGTCAAATATCCGGTCAGGATGTTCCACGTTTTTAGCATTGAGCAAGGTAAGAGTATTAAATTCAACCTTGTATTCTTTGCATTTTTCTATTGCCTGGATGACTTTGTCAAACGTCCCTGCGCCGGAATGGTCGAGGCGATAATAATCGTGAAACTCCTTCGGGCCATCGATACTTACACCAAGAAGAAACTTGTTATCGTTCAGGAATTGGCACCATTCGTCGTTCAGCAGGACGGCATTCGTTTGCAGGGCGTTGCCGACCTGCCGGCCCGGCCGACCATACTTTTTTTGCAGTTCCACGACTCTCCGATAGAAATCGATCCCCATGAGCGTCGGCTCTCCCCCCTGCCAGGTAAAACCGGCTATCGGGAAATCCAACTGCATATAATCTTTAATAAGTCTATCGAGCACCTCCTCGCTCATTCGCTGTTTGCCCTGGCCGAGTTCGGGCACCCTGTGTTTATAAAAACAGTATTGGCAATCAAGATTACAATCCGATCCGGACGGCTTGATTAGAAGATCAAAAGGCTGCATTATCCTTCTTCCATCCTGTGCTGGTCCAGCCACTTTTTTGCCCATAGTTCGGCCTGTTCGGTTGTCTGTAATGTGCCTTCGAGCTGTGCGATATACAACTCTTCGGCCAGTTGTCCCAGGGCGGGACCGGGCACAGCACCCAATCGAATTAAGTCATGCCCGCTAAGCAGGGGCTTCGGCCGTAATTCGACATCGCCGAGTGACTTTATTCTTTTTCTTAAATTTATCAGTGCCGAAATGCTCTTCCTGCCTCCGATAGTTGCTTTTTGAATTGCCCTTTGCAGCTCATACAGGTTCCAGAAATAAGGTTCGGCAAGTATCTTCTTCAAATCGGATAACGACATCTGTTCATCAAGCAGCCTGCCTCGATTGGCAAGCAGGAATTTTATGTGTTTGTATTGACTCCTGCTTAGTTTCAGGGTCCGGCATTTTTCAATGGCGAATCCCGTCTCACAGTCGGCGAAAAGAGATGCCAGAGCCAAAGCGAAGTCAACCTGCTTTCGCAGTTGAGACAAGATGTCAATGCCGTTTTTTGCCTTCTCCGGAGCAAAGCCGGAGAAAATCGCTTCAACCAATCCACTCTCGAGAAGCATTGAAACACCGGTGGCGCGATTCGGATGGGCGAGAATACCTTCCAGTTCGATTGCTATGCGTTCGCCGCTGATTTGAGCTATCTTTTTTGCATTGGTGCAAATTGCTGACCAAGTCGATGGCTCTATCGCAAAGCCGAGCTGGGTGGAAAAACGAACTGCACGTAACATTCGCAGATAATCCTCGCCGAAACGTTCGCCGGGCCCGCCTATTGTCCGAACGATCTTTTTTTCAAGGTCGGTCTGCCCACCGACATAATCGAATATCTTTTTTTCCAGAGGATCGAAGAACATTCCGTTAATGGTAAAATCTCTTCTACCTGCGTCTTCTTTGGCACTGCTGAATTTTACCGAATCCGGGTGTCTGCCGTCGATGTAGCCGGTTTCGGTCCTGAATGTTGCCACTTCCACCTGCCTGTCTCGAATCAGGACAATAACTACACCGAATTTCGCACCGACTTTCAATGTCCGTGGAAATATCTTAATTACTTCATCGGGACGAGCGTTCGTAGCGACATCGTAGTCACTGGCCCGCCGAGACAGCAGCATGTCACGAACACACCCCCCCGCCAGCAACGCTTCGAAGCCTTTGCGATTCAATTCTTTAATAATAGTAATTGCCGCCGTTTTATTTGTCACTGATTTGCACTCCTTAAAATCGTTACCGCCATACTGCCCCACTGCCTGCGCTCTATCACCTCCAGCTTTCCATAATTTTCCTGCAGTGACACCTCCAGGCTCATCCTGATAACCACGATGCCGTCTTTTGTTATTTTATCGGTTAACGGTTCGAGTAAGCAAGCCAAAGGTGAGCCCGGCTGGACATTCTTTGTCCGGGCATAGGGAGGATCAATAAAAACGAGATCGAACAAATACTCACTCACGTCGATGGCATCGGCGAATTTGAAGGCATCCGCTTTTATAACTTTCGATTCATTCAGAAAGCCGGCCTTTTCTATGTTTTTTTTGAGTATCGAGATAATATTCCAATTCTGTTCAACGAAAACAACAAAGTCCGCCCCCCTGCTCAACGCTTCGAGTCCGAGAGAACCGACGCCGCAAAACAAATCGGCCACAACCGAGCCTTCCGGCAGGTCATATTTATACAAGACGCTGAAAAGCGACTCCTTGACCCGGTCGGTAATCGGTCGGGAAATCTGCGTCTTCGGACTAAGCAAATTCATGCCTCGTTTTGTACCGGCGATGATTCTCATTGCAATAATATAGCGAAACAATCCACGTCAAGCGAGTAAAAATGACAGAGTTGTAAGCAGAAAACAGCCTTGGATTTTATAAGCGAAAGATTTATCGAAATATCACAACCAACTTTGCTATAATATTCTAAGAAACGCATATTAGCGAGCCCCGTCATATCGGAAGGAAGTGTTGGTTCTATTATTAAAAGGGCGAATTCTCGGTAAGGGCCATAGGAATTATTGAGTGGATTTTAGCTGAATTTCACGAATATCAGCAAAAAACATGATAATACTCAGGAAATTGCGTCAGATTTTATCGCTTTGCTGAACTTATTAATAGAGATCGATGATTAACCACAAAGAGCATGCTGAATTGGTTAAGCAAGCACAGCTTGGTGACAGGGAATGTCTGAATCGCCTGGCTGAGGCGGCGAGGGTACATTTACGCGAGTACGTACTGCGTCTTACATTACAGGAAGATTTAACACAGGATATAGTACAGGAGAGCATTCTGGAAATGTTTAAGGTATTCGACAAACTGAAGAACGCCGAGAGGTTCTGGGCTTGGTTGGACGGTATCGCTTTCAATAAGATTCGCAGTCACTATGGCCGGCAGTGGCGACACAAAACGATTTCTCTTTCTGAGATAGGCCATGAAATCACAACAGAGGACAATCACAGCGCCTTAGCAGACATAGTCAACCAGGAATTGAAACAAATCGTTCTCAAATCAATGCGGGAATTATCACCCCGTCACAGGGCCGTATTAACTATGCGCTGTTACAGACAGATGCCGTATTCGGAGATTGCCGGATTGATGGGATGCACGGAATTCGGCGCTCAATCATTGTTCTATCGGGCAAAGAAGGCCCTGGCTAAAAAGCTTTCCGGTCATGGGCTCGGCAAGGGATACTTACTCACTGCTTTAGTGTTATTCGGCAAACTCACGGCGACAACGGAAGCGACTGCTGCGAATGTCACCGTAACGGCGGCGACCCTCAAGGTGGGTACAGCGGCTACTTTAGCAGCGATAGCGACAAGTAAAACCGCGGTCGTTTCTTTGGTTACCGCCGGATTGATTGCCGGAGGTACTGTAGCAGTTACACAAGGCATAGTTAAGATTGATAACATGCCACAAACAACCGAGTCACAGACTTTAATCAATGCACCAAATCAGACCGAAGCAGGCATAGATACCGAGCAATGCTGGTACTTCTTCCCCGAAGGCGCCGGCAGGCCGGTTATGATGCGACTGCTTAAGTTTAATGATTCCGGTGAGAACTCATACTGTCAATACCTGCAGAATCAGGGTGCGAACTACTATTATGATAAAAACACTATTTATATAAACAATTCCCGGATGTACAGTCCTGAATTGTCCGTAACAAGATTACCCACAGACAGCGAGGATTTGAGTCAGTTCATTTCTCAGGTTGAGGGCAAACCGGCTGATATGGAATACGTTTCCAGTAAAAGAAAGGGACTTTTGGTTATCTCCAAACGTTCTACCGATCATGGCAATAGAATCTGGAGGATAGACCGCCACTTTAACGTCCTTGAAGAGGAGTATTTCCAGTTTAATTGGCCGGAAAGTTCAAGAATCGTTGATAATCGAGACCTAATGCACAAGAGGGGCTGGACATATTTCAAAATTGTCGGTCATATCAATGGAGAGGAAATCTCCGGAACAGGGCGCATGCCTTTTATCTATGGCACAAGCAAGCAATACGGCCCCTGGCTCAAATTGCAACTTGGGGACGGCTCGAAGATTTTTGATACAGATACGGACACATACGTATTCGATAAAAGTGGAAAAGCAGTAGCAAGGTACGAAGCGGGGACTTTCTTCAAAGGATTAAATCGGCCCTGGATGGGGCTGCATACAATCGATACAGTGCGCAGAGATGCGGCTGAGAAACATATATGGTTTGAAACGAAAAATACGACAGGTGAAAATAAGACAGAAGTTGTACTCACAAGCGAACAAATGAAGCTGGTTTATATCATTGATATGGAAGCCGATGTAATCGAAAAGATAACATTCTCGGAAGGTGATAGTAATATAGGCCAGTTGAGATTCTCTTATCTTCAGGATATCGATGAAATCGGCAGCGAATTTGCCCCACCGAGGACTGCGAGCTATCGAAGTTTGCAGCAGGACTCTCCGGGAATGTTATGGCTTGTAAAATTGATAAACAATCGTTGGTGAATTATATTTTTGATGCCTTATGACGAGATGCCTTACGACGGAAGGAAGGTATAAAATGGCTAAAACAAGTTTTTTAACAATACTAACAATTACAGTTTTTCTCACAGTACTGGGTGGCGCAACAACCGCTGCAGGGAAAACTATCTACGTGGACGATGATGCCACAGGTGCCAATGACGGCTCATCCTGGAAAAATGCTTACATTTTCCTCCAGGACGCCCTCGCTGCCGCATCAGACGGCGACGAAATCCGGGTGGCACAGGGCGTTTATACGCCTGATCAAGGGGCGAACCAAACACCCGGTGACTGGACGGCTACGTTTGAACTGGTTAATGGCAGCGGGGTAACGACAATGGGCGGCTATGCCGGCTATGGAAAAACTAACCCAGATGCGCGTGATATGGACAAGTATGAGACAATCCTCAGCGGCGATTTATATGGCAATGACGTCGATATAAACGATGCTGAATATGAGGTCAGCAGAGCAGAAAACAGCTATCATGTCATCTCCAGTGATGGATTTGCTGTCATTGATGGACTCACCATTAGCGGCGGCAATGCTAACGATTCATCCCATAGGGGTGGTAATGGTGGTGCGTTGTATAATTCCGGTACAGTGCAAATCACCAATTGTAAATTCACAGGGAACTCGGCCATATTTAGTGGCGGCGCGATATACAACTATCGCAGCGACTTAAGTCTGACTAACTGTACATTCTCAAGGAACTCAGCCGGTTCCGGCGGCGGTGGTGGGATACACAACTCCAAGGGTAGCCCGAGCCTAATCAACTGCACATTCACCGAGAATTCGGCAAGTGAAGGCGGCGGCATGTCCAATGATGAAGGCAATCCAACTTTGACCAATTGTATATTCATCGAGAACGCAGCACGTGATTTTGGCGGTGGCATATACAGCGATGACAGTAGCCCAATTTTGACCAACTGTGCATTCATCGGGAACACAGCAGGTTCAGGCGGCGGCATGAATAATTTTAATCGCAACCACAGCGGTCCAATCCTGATAAACTGCTTATTCAATGGAAACAGAGCGCGCACTCAAGGCGGTGGGATATATAACTACTGGGGCGAACCAATCCTGACCAACTGCACGTTCGCCTGGAACTCGGCAGAAGAGGGAAATGCCCTGGCCTGCAGGTCTGTTCACGAGCGGAGCACTATTACGTTAACCAGTTGCATCCTTTGGGATCGCGGCGACGAGATATGGAGTAGTGAGCGTTCAATAGTCAATGCTTCCTACAGTAACATCAAAGGCGGCTGGTTTGGCGAAGGTAACATCGATGAGGATCCACTGTTCGTGGATATGCTGGGCCCGGACCATGTCTCAGGTACAAAGGACGACAACCTG
>CAZMZR010000136.1:0-6311 GCA_964570855.1 uncultured Pirellulales bacterium | reverse complement strand
CAACTATTTCAATCCACAAAATTTCATGCGCTATCATTCTTACAACTATCATCCTGGCGGTGAATGTAAACGGCGGTGACTGTCCGCGATTTCGCGGGCCGGCAGGCGACGGCAAATTCAACGAGACCGGACTGCTCAAGGAATGGCCCGAAGGCGGGCCGAAACTTGCCTGGTCCGCAGATAAGCTCGGCAAGGGATACTCGTCGGCGGTCGTCGGCAACGGCACCATTTATGTCACCGGTATGGACGACCAGAATCAGGGGTATCTGTTCGCGTTCAATCTGGACGGTTCGCCGAAATGGAAAACCGCCTATGGCCCTGAGATGCAAAAAACCGGTCCTGCGGTAGCCGGGACACGCGGCACGCCGACAATCGACGGCGATAGGATATTTGTAATGAGCAGCTTCGGGAAATTAATCTCTTTCGAGCCGGAAAAAGGGCAAATCATCAAAACGATTGACCTGCTGGAAAAGTTCGGCGCTGCGCAGGCAAAATTCGGTTTCGCCGAATGCGTGCTCGTGGACGGCAAAAAAGTAGTCTGCACGCCCGGCGGTCCGAGTGCGTCAGTGGTGGCCCTTGACAAAGATACGGGTGAGACTCTCTGGCAAAGCAAGGACCTAAGCGGGCAATCGGCATGTTGCTCGGCCAGGCTAATCACGCACGCGGGGAAAAAGCAAATCGTGACAATGCTGGACAGCAGCGTCGTTGCGGTCGATCCGGAGACCGGCGAGCTGTTGTGGCAGGCCGAACACAAGCAACGGTCCGGGGTCCAGCCGAATCCGCCGCTCTATGAAAACGGCATGATATATATCTCTTCGGGTATGGGCGCCGGGGGTGAAATGCTCCAGATGGCGGACGACGGTATGAGCGTGACATCGAAGTGGACCGACAAGACACTGGACTGCCAGATGCAGGGCACCGTTCTGATAGACGGCTACATCTACGGCACGGCCCAGTCAGGCGGCGGAGGGCTGGTCTGCCTGGAGCTCAAGACGGGCAAGGTCATGTGGAAAAGCGATGAAGTCAAGAAAGGCGTTGTATTTTCCGCCGACGGTATGCTGTATGTCTATGCCGATGACGGGACAATGTATCTGGTCAAGCCCGATCCGCAGGCTTTCACTGTGGTCAGTAAGTTTGCAGTGACGATGGGGACCGACGAGCACTGGGCGCATCCGACGATTGCCGGCGGAAGATTGTACGTTCGGCACGGCGATGTGTTGATGACGTATGATATTTCCTCGAAATAGACCGGATGTTATTGCTCACGGGGTTGACCCCATGAGATACGAAGTAATTATCTCACGGGGTAGAGGATAATGCTTTAGCGCGCTCGACGGCGGTTTGATATTTTTCCGCGCCGAGCCTGCTGACGATTTTCTCTCTTTCAGGGTACATTATCCTGAATTGATTGCGGTACTGATTTTCGATATCGACTGCTTTTTCATAATGCTCGATGGCTGTCTCGGTATTGCCTGTCTTCTCTGCGATTTGAGCTAAGTTGAAATGTAATCTTCCGCAGCCCGGATAGAGTTCGATAGCTTCTTTGGCTGCATCGAAGGCTTTGCCCAGTAAATCGGCCTGTTGCCGGCCGGAGGATATTCCAGCGTGACGCAGATACGCTTCCGAGAGGCGTTCGAAGTTTTTAAAACCGGCGGGATTGCGTTCGATGGAGGTTTTGAGGCACTTTTGTGCCCGGGCGAAAAGATCGCTGCTTTTGTCGGGGACCAAATTTGCATGATACAAGTAAAGCCGGGCGTTCAAAGACGGTGCGACCGGGCTTAGAGTATCCTGTGCGGCGGCCTCATCCAGAAGGTTGTGAGCATTTTCCAACTGGCCGAGAGAGACGGCATGGTTCGATTTTTCGATTGTTTTGGTTGTTTTGGCTACCGGTATAAAAGCATAAGCCAGGAAGGCCCAGCACAAGAGGATCACTGTCACTACGGCCGTTATTTTAACAGCAGGGGCGGGCTGCACGACAAATTCTCTTTGTGGATTTGTAAGTGAAACTGTTGCTATCAGACAGGCTGTCATGGCCCAGAAGGCGGTATAGATTCCCGGCTCGAAAATGGCGAAGTCGGTCAGGCTGTGCAGGGTGACACCCAGAAGGCCACAGAAAAGAACGGCTACGGTAAAATTTGTCTGCGGTGTTTTGTGTTTGACCTTTTCGGTTGTATGGATCGGCTTTTTGAAAAGTAAAAAGCTGACGGCAAATATGACGACGGCCGGGATGAGAAATCTCGTTATGGTGTATATTATTACGGCAAGGTCACCGGTTTCCGCCGCCGGTTTTATTAAGAGCCGGGCAAGTATTAAGCAAAGCCAGAGGATAAGCAGGAATGTCATCACCGGCGTTTTGAAAGTCCGCGGTTTCTGTCCGGTATCCGTCGGCGGGGCGGTGGGCCTGGGGAAAATTATTTTCCACAGCGGAATGATAATCATAGCTAAGAATCCGACAAGGCCGAGCGGGCCGTATTGGGTCAGGATATTGAGCGGGAAATTGTGCGGGTCCGAAACGCTTTCCAAAGCGGCAGCGGGTTTGTATCGGGGATAGAAAAAAGTAAAGTTGCCCGGACCGACGCCTGTCAGAGGATGGTCGGCATACATTTTAGCCGATGCACGCCAATACTGCCACCTGACGAGCATAGAGTTGCCGCCGGGCAGCCGGTCGTGTTTTAAGCCGTACCAGACGATTGAAGTCACTCCGGCGATACATAATAATATGCAGGCGGCCAGGACGGCTTTCCTGTGCGCTTTGAGCTGCGCTGCGAGTCCGAGATATAATGCGTATAGCACAAGGGCAAAAAACAACCCGATAATCGCCCCTTTGCTTTTGGTGAGGACAACGGCGAGAAGGAGAATCATTATAAGGATGTCACTGGCTTGATATTTTCGTTTGTTCGTCGGGTCTGATTTTCGATTTCTGATTCTGTCAACAGCCAGGGCCACGGCGCAAAAATATGCAATCAACAAAAACGAGCCGGCCGAGTTGCGCGTCGTAAAATAGGCGCGGACGTTTTCAGCGTAAAGCCTGTGCTCGAAGAGAAAATGCTGAAGGGTATCCGGCTCTATGCCGAGCGGTTCGAGCATGCTTTGCGGGTCTTGCTCGTATTGCTCGATCATCGCCTGGTTGCCGGCGACAAGCTGCTCGAAGCATTGATATGCGCTAAGCACGCCCAACGCGGCTATCACCGCCAGTGACAGCAATATTTTTTCACGGCTGTCCAGTATCTGCACTAATAAAAGGGCACAGAGCACCGGCGAGACGAATATGATGACATTATTGATTGCCATGCGTTTGTCCGAGGCGGTAAAGCAGGAGATAACAGCGGCGATAAAGAAAAGGCATAATCCGATTTCTATGCCGGTGGGGCGGTAGGACAACCTTTTGCCGCAGATATTCCAGATAATCCAGAGCACAAAAGAAAACAGCAGGCAGGCGGATACGGACAGACTGTACAGGGTGTCACCGAGATTGTTCGGCATTGACATCGACTGCGTGCCCGGACCTTCGGTGAATATCGTCCGAAGTGCAATCACGCAGAGGTAGAAAGCAAGCAGAGCGTATTCCAGCGAGGCGAGAGCTTTGCTTTTTGGGGTGCCCGTGTTAGTTTGCGGCTTTGTCATTGCTTACCGTTGTCTCGAAAATGGCGATTATTAATAGAATCATGACCGTCTGGGCAAAAATCAGGATCGCGCCGGCCAGGTTGACTTGGTATAGAAACGTCGCGCTAAGGCCGGTGCAGAGGGTGGCCAGGTATAACGTCAGGACCGTCTGCGTGTCACTGAGGCCGTGCTTTTTGATGCGGTGGGAAAAATGCTGCGTGTCACCGACGAAAGGACTTTTGCCCTGGCAAATCCGCAGTAAAGTCACGCTGATAAAATCGTACAGCGGCACCGCCATAACCACCAGCGGCATTAAAACGGGATACCACCGCCCGCTTAGCGCCTGGTTGTAGTATGTGGTCCGCAGGCTCAGCACCGCCACGAAAAAACCGACAACGAGCGAGCCGGCGTCACCCATGAATATTTTCGCGGGTGGAAAATTAAACGCCAGAAATCCCAACAGGGTCCCTATGAATACAAGCGCCAGGCCGCCGATGAAGACCTGGCCGTTCAGGGCGGCGGCGGTGAACAGAATCGAGCTTGTGATAACGGCGATACCGGCCGAAAGCCCGTCCATATTGTCGAGAAAGTTGAACGCATTGATTATCAGAACTATCCATACCGCCGAGAGCAGGGAGGTGGCGATTTTATTCTCGATGAAAAATTCGACGCGGATGTCGGCAAAATAGGCAGCGGCGATTGCGACGGCGAACTGAACGCCGAGTTTGCAAAACGGCCCGAGATGTTTTTTATCGTCCCACAGGCCGAGGACAAACAGAACAAAAACGAGAACCAGTATGAACATAAGCCGGTCGATTTTGCTCAAATAGCCGGCGGTGTGGACGGTGACGGATTGGCCGAGCCAGTCGAGGTGGCCCGGTACGGCGAGGAATTTTACTACCGCCGCGGAGGCGAGGATAATTATTGCAAGATTGGCAAAGATAGCGATCCCGCCCCCCAGTGGGACGATTCTTGCCGCGAATCTGTCACTTGCGGGTTTCGAGACGAATCCGGTTCGCAGGGCAAATTTCCTCGCTGTTGCCGTCAGGGCCAGTGACAGCAGGAACGAGCCGAACAACAGAAGTATTGCAATTGCCGTTAACGTTTGAATGACGGGTGCTCCTTAAACCAAAATTTACCGCATGATTATTAAATCATTCCTTTTTCGCAATAATAAACACTTCGGATGCAGGTTTTATAAGATGAATCGCCCTGCGAATCAATCTAAAACCGGATTGTCCCCGGCCAAGACGGGCCGCCCAAACGGATGCGAACCTGTCATAGCCGAACTGACGGACCTCGCCGCGGATAATATCGAATCCAATGTCACGAACGAGATTACCGAGCGTCTGAACGTTCCACGAATAAAGGTGGTGGTTTGGCTCTTTGGGATTGTAGCGGCGATACCGCCTTTCTTTTTCGAAAGGAACAAACAGGAGAAGTTTTCCGTCCGGTCGAAGGATGCGTTTTGTCTGTTCCAGGATTTCAGGCGGATTTCCCACGTGTTCGAGAACATGATGGCAGATGACCACATCGATGGATTCATCGGCGACATTGCCGATGTCTTTTACAAACTCTATACCGTGACTTCGGACGATGGATTCGAGGTGCCCGGACAAATCGAAACCGATTCTTCTCTTACACTTCAACTCCGCCAGGTTCCATCCGGTTCCGACGCCGTACTCGAATACGGTATCGGTTTCGCTTATATGCGGTCGGATTTTTTCGGCGCGCAGTTTCGCAATCCACGGGTACGCCGAATCGGGAACGGAGCGTTTGCTCTGGTGGTATCTTTTCCCTCCTTCTCCGCTGTATCTTTGTTTTAGCTTATCTTCGAATGTCATATCAACGGATATTTCTCATTTGAACCGCGTTTTGAATTATGTTCGTACCGGCCGTGATAATTTTAGTTGTTGCAGCAAACGAGTTCTGACTTTTTCAAAGAAATCGAAGTAGCATTGCTGCCTGTAATCGGGATAAGTATAATCCATCGTTCGCCACCGGCCTTTATCGAAAATCAAGGTAACCTCGGCGTACATATTCCTGCCGATATATATACGATGTGAATAATTTTTTGTTGTGGCTAAGACCAGCTTTGACGGCTCGATTATGCCCGGGTCGAGATTAACCGGTCTCGGCAGCGGGAAACTCAGCTTCTTTGCCAGTTTTTGTTCGAGCTTGTTGGTTTTATGTTTGATTTTGGCAAGTTTTCCCGGGTCAATCAGGCGTTCGATAACGACAAACTGCCTTAGAATATGTGCTCCGGTCTGCTGAGTGTAATAGTCGGTTTTATCGAAGGGCCAGATGTCGCTTGTGAAATCCATCTTGCCGAAATTATCGATCAGAACCTCGACCGCGGTGTTCAGGCACTTGTTATCGGCGGCCAGAATTCCGACGATGAGCTTTACAGGCTTGGGGACATTTAGCTTCCACATAATTTAGACATCACAAATTTGTATCGCCTGCGCCAGGGACGTCAGCGGGTCACGCTTGGGAACGAACTCATGGGCTACATAGCCTTTGAACCCGGTCTCGGCGACGGCACGCATAATGGCCGGGTAGTATAGCTCCTGCGTTTCATCTATTTCGTTTCGGCCCGGATTGCCGCCGGTATGATAGTGACCGATGTACCGGTTGTAATTTTGAATCGTTCGGATTATATCGCCTTCCATTATCTGGGCGTGGTATATGTCATACAGAATCTTTAC
>CAZMZR010000135.1:0-6354 GCA_964570855.1 uncultured Pirellulales bacterium | reverse complement strand
GTCGAGGTTCCCAAAGGTGTAGCACAATCTGAAGATTAGGCACGTAGATCTCCAGCAATTCATCAAGACTGCGGGCACCGGATGCCCGTATCTGTTCTTCTGTGATGGTAGTCATAGCGGCCGGGACCAGACGAGGCTTGGATTGGGTTAAGGTTGCCGACGAGCTGACTTCCATTTTCATCAATTGTTCGATAGACATATCAAACAAGCCTTCTTCTTCTCCGGAAGCCAGCTTGTCTTCGGACGTTGTATCATGCGCAGAAGGGCTTTCTTTTTCCGATGCAGCCTCTTCGGCGGAAACAAGGTTATTGAACACCAGTACCGCCGTGACAATTAAACTCCAGCCAAACACAAGTAATAATCTTCTATTCATTGTCATTATCCCCAATTAATACAGAATTTGTATATCGAGCACATAAACTATGGAACTATCGTGTAATAAATGCCTTAGAATGAAACTTGCGCTTTGCATCAAATTTGCTACTCCAAAACCGCATCTATCCTGAAATGGCGATGTTGTAGTCACTTAGAAACAAAATCAACGGTTGTTTAGACAAGTGCGTGACAACCTGTTATTTATACTTTTTATTCTCACTCCACCACCAAATTCAATAAGTATAAATCGGACGATTCCCTAATTAAGCTTTAGGTTAAAGCAGAAAGTTATACGGCTATTTGCTTACAAACACGACGATAGAAAAGAAAAATGCCCAAAAAATATATTATCGGACTATTATTTGTGGTTTTTATAAGGTCTCGGAATAATTTCTTCTGTTGCTCCCGATATAAACATGGCTTGAAGGTATCTGATAATGGAGAACTATTTATATTAACAGCCTTCAGTGACACCCGAAAGCGGAACATAAGTCACTGACATGAGAATGCTTAAAAAAAACAAGCATCAAAATAGTATCTTTCCTGATCATCTAATATTCAGGAACACAGATATTGTCCGATAAAACGCTTCGCAGCCAGGCTGAGCAAAGTACGGCTGTGTGAAATAGCTTCATCGAGAGGCATATTATCCGGCTTGCAGGGTATAGCTGTCACAATTCCGGTTTTTTTATATTCCTGCGGTTGTACCTTTATCTGGCCTGCAAGTACCGCCACCCGGATATGTGATTGTGCGGCCAATTTTACTATCCCCGAGACGACTTTCCCGGAAAGAGATTGTCGGTCAAAGCACCCTTCGCCGGTAATAATCCAATCGGCGGATTCGAGTTCGTCATGGAGATTACTGTAAGAGATGACGGTTTTTATGCCGGAGACCAGCTCTGCATTCATAAAAGCAATGGCTCCGGCAGCCAGTCCCCCCGCTGCACCGGCACCGGGTACATTAGAAATGTCTCGCTGAAGTCCTGCTCGAACAACGTCTGCCAAGTGTGCGAGGCCTTTATCCAACCGTTCTACCATCTGGTCGGTAGCTCCTTTTTGAGGGGCATACACCCGAGCCGCACCAAGCTCGCCACAAAGGGGATTATCGCAATCGCAGAGAACTTCGACCGGGACAAGGTTAAAATCTTTCGGTCTGATGATTTTTACAATCTTCTCAAGGCCAGCGCCTCCGAACGGGATTGTCTTGTCACTGCTGTCGAGGAACTTCCAGCCCAACGCCGAAGCGGCGCCCAGTCCGCCATCGACGGTTGCGCTGCCTCCTACCGCCAGAAGGATTTTACGGGCGCCATATTCCATTGCGGCCTTTATCAATTGGCCGGTGCCGTATGTAGTCGTATATAGGGGATTTATACGTTCGGGACAAAGCAGTTCCAGCCCGCTGGCTGAAGCCATCTCGACAAGGGCGGTTTTATCCTCAAACCATGCAAAACCTGCATCGACCTGCATATCCGGCAAGGGCCCCATCACCTCTCGTCGAATCCATCGGCCGTTTGCTGCTTTGATTAGTGCCCTTGCAGTTCCCTCACCGCCGTCGGCCATAGGCTTTATTACAAGCTGGATCTCCGGTGCACATTCGCGAATGGCATTGGCAATAATCTCACAGGCCTCGTCGGCCTTTAATGAGCCCTTGAACGAATCGGTTGCGATAACAACTTTCATAAAATTCCATTCTGTTAAAAATGTGACTTTACAATACTGAAACGGTATTTACTCCGCCCGGCGAGGGGTGTCAATTCTTTTATCGCGAGATCTCCGCCGGCAGGATATAACAATTGATATAAAATAGGTTTGACGGTAATTTATGAGGATATTATACTCAAGGCCTTAATTTGAAGCACAATAGGGATTAATATCTGGAGTAAACAATGGATAAAAGTAAAATTGTTGCTGAAGGTATAACCTTCGACGATGTACTGTTGGTGCCGGCCAAAAGCGATTTTGTACCGAGCCAGGCGGATACACGTACACAATTGACCGATAATATCACCATTAATATCCCAATTGTCTCAGCCGCTATGGATACCGTCACGGAGGCGGCGCTGGCAATAGCACTGGCGCAGGAAGGTGGAATCGGTATAATCCATAAGAATCTGTCCGTAGAAGCACAAAAACGGGAAGTAGCGAAAGTCAAACGCTCCGAAAATGGAGTTATCATCGATCCGGTTACTTTATCTCCGGGTCAGCCCGTCAGCAGAGCTCAGCAACTAATGATCGAACAGAATGTCTCAGGTATTCCCATTGTTGACGGCAAAAAGCTCGTCGGTATTCTGACACGCAGAGATTTGAAGTTTCTAAAAGACTACGAGGTCGAGATTAGCACCGTTATGGTTAAGAATAATCTCGTGACAGGTCCGGCCGGGACGACACTGGAACAGGCAAAGGAAACCCTGCAGAAACACAAAGTCGAAAAACTGCTTCTGGTCAACGGCAAAGGCGAGCTGGCCGGCCTGATAACTATGAGAGATATCGACCGCGTTCAGCAGTATCCGATCGCCGCAAGGGACAAGCGAGGCAGACTTCGCGTAGGCGCCGCAGTGGGTGTCCACGATTATGAACGGATCGAGGCCATGATAACGGCGGATGTCGATATTATCGTGGTTGATACGGCCCACGGCCATTCCCAGAATGTTATCGATACGGTAAAGAAAATTAAAACCGACTATGATATAGACGTGATTGCGGGAAATATCGCCACCGCCGAGGCGGCAGAGGATTTAATTGCAGCGGGAGCCAACGCCCTGAAAATCGGCATCGGACCCGGTGCAATCTGTACAACAAGAGTCATTTCAGGCGTGGGAATGCCACAGATATCTGCGATAATTAATTGTGCCAGTGTGGCACGCAAGCATAATATTCCCATTATTGCCGACGGTGGAATAAGGCAATCCGGAGATATTACAAAGGCAATCGCCGCCGGGGCTTCCAGTGTGATGATAGGGTCGTTATTTGCCGGTCTGAATGAAAGCCCGGGCCAGTTGGTTATTTATAAGGGCAGACAATTCAAAGAATACAGAGGCATGGGTTCTTTAGGAGCGATGGTTAAAGGCTCTGCAGACAGATACGGCCAGAGCAGCTCAACCGAACAAAGTAAGCTCGTCCCCGAAGGTGTTGAAGGACGGGTGCCATATCGAGGAATGCTTGGGGGATTTGTCTATCAACTTGTCGGCGGGCTGCGGGCCGGCATGGGCTATTGCGGAGCAAAGAATATACAGGAGCTGATGGACAACGGCAGATTCGTTCGTATCAGCGCTGCTTCGGTACACGAATCGCATCCACATGATATACAGATAACAAAAGAAGCGCCGAACTATTCGGCGTCCCTGCCTTTCGAAGATTAAAATATCTCAAGCCAGGCTCGTTCTACAATTATGAATATTAAGGGTTTCAAATGATTAAACATCGCCGGAATGGATTCTGGCTCAGATTGTTTTGTGCATTTCTTGTTTTCACCTCAGGTTGTACAAACACCGGCCAAGTTACCACCGAGAAAGATACTGTTGTTCCACCTTCCGAATCGTCGCAGGATACAACGGCTGTAAAACAAACAGAACAAACCGAAGATGCTTCTACGGAGCCGCTCTGGCTCAAAACGGCAAAACAGGATTTGGAAAACTGGCCCGACAGGTTAATCAGCGATACAAAGGAAAGTTTCCTAAGGCCGGACAACATGACGGCGTTGTTATTGGCCGGAGCCGCGAGTGTCGTCATGCATCAGGATGCCGATAAAGATATCGCCGACTATTTCGAGAGGCATCAGAAATTATGCAATTTCAGCGATGAAAGCCTGAATATTATAGGACATCCCACGACTCATTTTGCCGCCGGCACAATCTGGTATTTTCTTAGCGTACAGAACCAGGACGATGTTAACAAGGAGCGGGCCTGGACGATGCGAACCGCCCTGACAATTACCTGGCTGGCTACGATGGGGCTCAAAGCCGCCCGGGACAATGAAACACCCAACGGTAAAGACTGGGCCTGGCCGAGCGGCCATACTTCAAGCTCCTTTACCGTCGCCTCCGTTCTGGACGAGTTCTATGGGCCGAAAGTCGGCATTCCCGCTTATACAATAGCATCTCTTGTCGCCTATAGGATGATAGATACCGACGACCACTGGGCCAGCGATGTTGTCTTTGGTGCAACTCTCGGCTGGGTTGTCGGACATACTGTGGCGGGCAAACACAAAGAACTCGAAGTGGCTGGTTATAAAGTAGTTCCTTTTGTCCCGTTTACCGAAGAACCGACAATTGGTATTGGCCTGGTCAAAAAGTTTTAAGACCGGTTCTAATCTTAGTTAACAAATCCAATCGATTTAGATAGTCATTCCCGATAAGCAGTTGTAAATAAAGAACATATGATTTTACGATAGTAAATCTTCCTAAAATAGAACTTGCTATAACACAAACAACAGTTAAAGTATATAGTGCCTAAAATGACTAAAGTGTCTAAAGATTGAACTTTTAACTTTAGCTCACTTTCAACTTTTGTGCTTATTTGAGTGGTAATGAAATGGTGCACAAGCGAAAAGCATTTACATTAATCGAACTTTTGGTAGTTATAGCTATAATAGCATTGTTAATGGGGATATTGATGCCGGCACTGCAGCGGGTAAAAAAACAGGCAAAAACCGTTTATTGCCTTAATAACCTCAGACAAATCGGCGTTGCAATGCACCAGTACGCCTTCGAAAATGATGATTTTATCCCAAGGGCGCTGGACCATAACATTAAATGGATTCTCGTATTCATTCCATTCTTAGGCAACGAATACAAAGACGTTGAAAGCTATCGTGAGGTCGATGTTTACCAGTGCCCTTCTTTTCCTCGCACCGGAGTGGGGCAATATGGCTACGGTAATGCAGGACAAACAGTGGATTATGTCGTCAATGCCTGGGACATGGAAAATCCGGGTTTCTCAAACAGCAACAGAGGGACCCAAATGGGCAGGCCGACTAAACTCACCGAAGTCGAAACCCCTTCCCAAAGGATTTATATGGCTGATAATGAAGCGGGAAACTGGCGGCCCGTAGTCCGGGACAGATACGAACTGGATATCTTGTCCAGATTCAACGTTCTGGATGTTTGGTCAACTTCGCACTTACCGGCATCGGAACGAGAAAACCAGGGCAGCAATTTGACTCGAAGGATAGCCGCTAATCGACATCGCACCGACGGCTGTAATAATCTTTTTTTCGACGGCCGCGCCGATTGGCTGCATAAAGATGAAAACAGCGCCCGATACTGGTGCGGCGTTGATGATCCAAACAATTGATAATCGATCTATCTGTTCAATAACGATAAGGCCGGTTTAAGATTACTCTACCGTATAATCCGACTCGAGAACAGTCGTATTCCAGTTTTGAATCCAAACGGCAAGGTCGTCCAGATCGACGTCGCAATCGCCGTCGAGGTCGCCGACGCATCCGGGCCGGTCTGATTCGAGCCAGTGCGCCGCCAGGACACTAAAGTCATCAGCGTCCACATCGCCGTCCGGCTCGAAGTCACCGTCAATCACATCTACCACAATCGACTGAATCAGCTCAATTCCTTCACCTGTCCCGAGGTTCCTGCTGTACTGTTTGTCCGTCGAATTATTCCAGTGCTCATGCACACCGAGGCTCTCAAGAGGAATTCCATCGGCTTCCGGGTCGTATATTGTCCCCGAAGGCGGATTGTCCGCTAAGGCCGCTTCGTGCAGGTAGTTATCAGAAGTTCCGTCGGTGACATCTCCTTCCGATCTTAAAAAATCTACCAGAACCGAATCGATTGCCACGCCATCCTGCGAAACAAATATACTCGACGACAATCCTCTGTTGAATGGAGGCGCCGACCAGTAAGTTTTGCGAAGGCACTCGGCGAAAAACAACAGCGTCTTGCCGCCTAAATGCTCATGGCCCATCAGGTCCACAAGTGCGTTATACGAGCCCATGGGCCGTTCTGTAATACCGCCGGAGAAATC
>CAZMZR010000134.1:0-6378 GCA_964570855.1 uncultured Pirellulales bacterium | reverse complement strand
GATCTTTGGGAACACCAATCGGGAGAATTTCCGGTAATTGTCCAGTATTCGCTAGAATAATATATAACTCAATAGCTGTCTTTATAGCATTCATTCTAGATATATTCTCAACATTTTGTATATATAGAGGTAAAATATGATTTAAACAACATGTTATGATGTGTCCAGCCGCCGGATCATCTCCGAATTCTGTTTCCAAATCTTCTTTTAGCTGCTGGATCTCTGTATACTTATCTTCGTATAACATTCCACTGTCCAATACTCGGATGACAGAGTTTAAAAAATCGTTATATGGTTCTCCAGCTAGATTAACTATATCTTCATCCGTAAGGTTTAGAATATAATCAGCGCTGCCATATATCCCAGGATTTTGCGCAAGCTCATCTCGTATCCGGGAAATATTGTTAGGATCTATTCGAATACTCTGAAGTGCAAGCTCAAAATCTATTTCTAATGCTCGAGCAAGCGATTGAGGTGAAGCTTGTGATAGAAATAGTTGACTTTGTAACCATGTAAGTATGTCAATATCGCCCGGCATGATTCCCAGGATGTCCTTAATGCATTTTTGGGCGCTCGTGTCCAATTCTACTGATAGCATATAGGAAAGCAGTGTGTCATTACCTATATGGTTAGCAAGTCGGCGTATCATCAGGCACTTTTCAATCGCTGCATGATATTCTCCATCAGCAATAAGGATTCGTGCTTCAACATTGAGAATATTCATAAGATAACGGCATTGCACTAATTGTGGTAAGTTGACTCCTAATCCCTGTGAGTACATTATGCCCCATGTGCAATTAGGAATCTTAGCAGCAGCCTCAGTAAGCTCAATCGCTTCATGGGCATCCTCAATATATTCTCTAACTTTTTCATCAGGCTCACCGCCATATAAAACCGGATATATTAGGTTTGAATTCGGATCGGGTAAAAGTAAAAATGCCTGATAATATAGTAATGCTGCATTGTCCGGGTCTGATGGCAAAGATCCAGCATTTGCTTGAAGTAAATTTGCAAACATACAAAAATAAACACAAAATATTCCTGTTCTTTCAACAATATTCGACATAATTAATTTCCTCCTGTTTACGTGTTAAACACTTTATAAAAATTTAAAAGGATTTATAACCTTAAATTTAATATATCATGTTATAATAAATATTATAAACGAAATTATCCATGAAGACAAGAGATAATATTGCGAGATCAATTAAATTTCTTCATATAATCTCTTGTTCAAATTTAACTTATAGCCTTCTATATACTATACTTATATAACTTTCAATGTACATAGTTTATAATCGGAGAATTTGCTATTCTGTATTTCCCTACTCCTCTGCTTGTGGGATATCATTTCCATATATAAAATTGTAAACAAAATCATAAAAAGCGTCATCATAAACAAAAGGTCCAGAGTATATATATCCTGGCCCCCAAGGATCTAGCCAACTTTCGGGTACTTCAGCTAGCCCAAGCCACCAATAATCATACAAAAGCATTGCTCTTAATGTTGCATAAAAAGCGTCCTTCTTACGCCAATATCCACCCGCTCCGGGAACTCCATACCATCCATCATCATCTGTAAGTCCACTGCGAAGACCAACTGCTTCTATCCAAACATATTCAGTTTGTATTTCACAATCAGAACTGCCATCATCATAATAATTAATTACAAGATAATAATTCATTACTTCAAAAAATCCTCTCCATAGATTTGTATCTTCTGCAAGTACACCAGGAAGAGCACCTATAAGTGTTGAAGCAACATT
Source organism: uncultured Pirellulales bacterium (assembly GCA_964570855.1). Classification (GTDB taxonomy): domain Bacteria; phylum Planctomycetota; class Phycisphaerae; order Sedimentisphaerales; family Anaerobacaceae; genus JAFGPS01. The sequence continues at coordinate 4,612 of CAZMZR010000134.1, read as the reverse complement.
AAGGTATGCTGTTGCTACTCCAATAGGCACTAAATCTGTTGGACTTACTTCTTCAAGTAACTCAGTAAGACTTGGGATGGAAGGCAATATCACTTGAGGAATATCACTGGCTACCTCAAAAAATGCCTCTAAATTGTAACACATTGATAGTATCTCAGGATCAAGTCGCCATGGCAGAACCATTATATTGCCAGTGACGGCACTTAATATCATATATGTATCTGTAGAGACAATAGCAGCGAGCCCAGAAAAATCAACGTAGTTCAGCGGATTACTTCCGCAGTAGCTGTATAAGTTCATGCCATCGCCGTAGCCGATTGGGTCGGTTTGCAGGAACCGGCCGATGTAGGGATTATAGTACCGTGCGCGGTAGTAATAGAGTCCTGTTTCTAAGTCGTATCTGCGGCCGGTGAACATATACGGATTGCCGATTAACTCGATATCCTGGTCCTGCTGGTCCGGCGTATAGTTGGCATAAACAGAGTATATGTAACCGGTGGTAGTACTTGAGCCGAACTCGGAAGGCATACCGCCAGCCCATGTCTGCCCGGAATCGGCCCTGCCGGGAGTACCTGATTCACAGCGAACACCCGGATTATTCTCAAAGACCCATGCCAGCCAGATAGTATCGCCTTCATTGACGTCAACGGCGGTTGTCAGCTTGACCGTCTGCCAGCCCTGATTGGAATGTATCTCTGTCTCTTCGGTTACCGCCAGAAGCTGGTCCGGTAGGTCGTTATCACTATATATCGCTGCGTATACACGCTTCTTAATAAAATTGAATGTTAAAAGAAAACCTTGTGAATGTGAACACTTTCACAAAGTATATTATAAATGCCTAAAAATAGTTATGTCGGTTCTTGTGTATTGTGGTTTGCTGCTAATTTAATATTAAAACAATACGATTCCGGTCTATTTCCATTTTAATTTTTGCAATTCTGCCTCTGTTCTAATAAACTTGACTGTGCCGTCATTGAGTAAGACACAGCCACCCCTGGGATTGTGGTTGTCAAAGGTAAATAGTTCCGGTCCACCATGTTGGTTCCAGCCGGCTTTTGTCTCGAACAACAGAACCATATCGCCCGGAGAATCAGGCTCGCAATTCGGATTCATAGCGTAGTGACATTCCATCAAATGCAAAGATTGCTCCGGTAAATTGGATTCATTATGTAAGATTGCAGTATTTTTTACGTTCATGTACTCATGCGCGCTTTGGCACGTAAATATTTTATATATGTAATCATCACTGTAACGACGTTTCTTTGTGCCGTCCTTTTTGGAGTACTCATTTCGGAACGAATCTACAATAACTTCACACCATTGGTTGGGGTCGGGGTATAAATTTACCTTTTTGCGATACATGGGGCCTTTTGCGTATAATCTTGCAAGATTCAAAGCACATTGAAATCGTAACTTGAAAGCCTGCATCTCAGGTGGTTCGATTAAATTTGCTAAGTTTATCTCACACTTGAAAATACGACTGTCCTTAGTTACCAAAACCTCTCCATATAAAGTGAATGATATCGGTTTTATGCTATCATCGTAGCAAGTAATATGTATAGGATCGGAATAAGCAAACATGCCTCTCAGTCGATCGGAATAAGATGCTTTGCTTACGTTGTACGCAAAGTTCTTAATAAGTTGCCGATCGTTAACAATGAAAGGCCCGCTCGACTTTATGTAATTTCTTTCCTCTGAGTTCAATATACTCTTCTGTAATTCAGTATCGGGAATAAAATGGTTCAATTTTGAACCAAGGTATTGAAACTCAATACGGTTGCAATTACATAAATTTGGCGGAATGGTATTCTTAAGCGATCTATATAGTATGGCTGAAAGAGCAAAACCTAGTATAAAAAAGATTATTAAACTTAACTTGTATTTTAAAGCATACTTTTTAAAATTATCATATTTATTTTTCATACGCCACTCCAGTATTTCTCATACCTTTTATTATATTAAATATTTCTAAATGTTTCAAACAAATTGTGATCATATAAATATCCTAAAGATTATAGGGATTTTTTATAAAACATAAATTACAGTTATTTTCAAGTTAACATAATAACAATTTTTAGTGCCAAAAATAGTCAACCACGGAATTCAGGACAGCTGCGCGATCATCAATATATTTCATAATGGTAATCCCGAACGATAAACCTAATAGGAGGCCTATAAGTAGGAATAGAAGGTGACATGTATATTATCTCTGGCTTCCAATATATTGATATATTCCCCTCAGGATCGCTCATATATACCCATCCCTGAAAATCATAATCACGACCACCACTTCTTCCCCAAATCCAGTACGTTATAGTACTCTCACAACCCGTAACGTTTCGATTAGTAGCTTTTGCCATCTCCTCAATCAATACGCGGCGGCCATTTTCATCCTTAGCTCCCTGATAACAACCCCTTAAATGGATTATAGCATTCTTATGTGTATACTTTTTTAAACCCTCACAGAATGATATAAAAGGTTGAGTACCTGGAGATACTGTATATCCTGATATTTCTAAACCATCTGGACCACTAGCATGGGTATAGAAATAAACCTCAGTAATTGGATACCACACTAACATGTTCAAACTTTCTAGAATAAATAGAATATATTCCGCGACATTCATACCCATAACATGACGTTCCTCCAAATTAAAATTATAAAAAAAGTCATCAGCTGCTTCACCTAAAGTCGCGACATCTTTTTCTGTAGTACCTTCATAAAAGGCAACTGCATATAGTCCATTTGGATCCCTACAACTCAAGGGATTATTTGAGCAGTAGCTGTACCAGTTGATTCCTTCTTTAGCTGGGTCGGTCTGGAGGAATCGGCCGATATAGGGATTATAGTACCGGGCGCGGTAGTAATAGAGTCCTGTTTCGAGGTCGAATCTTCGGCCGGTGAACATATACGGATTGCCGATCAATTCAATATCCTGGTCCTGCTCATCCGGCGTATAGTTAGCATAGACAGAGTATATGTAACCGGCGGTTGTACTTGAGCCGAACTCGGAAGGCATGCCGCCTGCCCATGTCTGCCCGGAATTGGCACGGCCGGGAGTACCCGATTCACATCGAATACCCGGATTATTCTCAAAGACCCAGGCCAGCCAGATGGTATCGCCTTCATTGACGTCAACGGCGGTTGTCAGCTTAACCGTCTGCCAGCCCTTAAGGAAGTGTATCTGCGTTTCTTCGGTTACCGCCAGTCTCTGGCCGGGCAGGTCGTTGACATCACTATAGACCGCCAGAAGCATATCACCGGAACCGCCTTCGTGGTAGATGGAAATACTCTGTATGACGCCGTCTTCGGGCATTGTATATGGCATTGCACGACGGTTAGCAACAGTGCTTATGGTCGCAAAGACCTCGGTATTACCGATTGTGCAGGCCCCGGCCTGTATCGCCGGCTGGCCGAAGATATCGTATGCGTATTGCTCGGCGATTACGCCGTTGGCATCGCTTAGCCTAAAGGCTGTTTTAACTCAGGATGACATGGAATTGGTGAGACGAATCTCCGCCGAAAAATTGTGGATTAGTAATCTTTATACTTTTGCATCTATTTTCTTAAAGAATCTCTTACCAAAGACAAGGCGGGCGGCTAAGAAGGAAGGTTAATAAGGTGATTTTTGTGGTACAAAGGGCAAAGTTACCCCGTGTTTTTGCCGATAAAATTAAGACTAAATGAAAATGTTTGCCCGAAAACGAACATCAACCCGACTGAGGGCATATAAAGTAAGGTATTATCAGGCTTAAGAAACAATCAATGCATTCTGCATATGTTTGACATGGTTGAGTTAAGTGTGATAAAATGGATATGGATAATTAAAGATTGATGTTCGTGAATATTGTTCTTTAAGATGTCGATAGCATTGTGAGATTTACGAATCATTCTTAAAAATTTTTTCGGGAAGAAAAATGTTTGAACGTTTTACAGACAGAGCAAGAAAAGTAATGGCGCTGGCCAATCAGGAGGCCCAGCGATTTAATCACGAATATATCGGGACCGAACACATCCTGCTCGGGTTGGTCAAGGAAGGCAGCGGCGTGGGAGCTACGGTCTTAAAGAACCTCGATGTCGATATCAAGAAGCTTCGACTGGAAATTGAGAAGCACGTCAAGAGCGGACCCGATATGGTTACGATGGGCAAGCTTCCTCAGACGCCGCGAGCCAAGAAGGTTATCGAGTATGCGATAGAAGAAGCACGGTCGCTGAACCATAATTACGTGGGGACCGAGCATATCCTGCTGGGTATCCTTCGAGAGAGCGAAGGGATTGCGGCCCAGGTTCTTTTAGATATCGGTCTGAAGCTCGAGGAGGTGCGGCAGGAAGTGCTGAATCTTCTCGGCGCCGGTGTGGACGACGGGCCTGCAGCGCTTGGAATGAAAATGAGCCCGACTATGGGGCGTAAGGCCAAGAGTAAAACACCCGCGCTGGACAGCTTCGGCAGAGACCTGACACAACTGGCCGAGGACGGCGAGCTGGACCCGGTAATCGGCAGAAAAAATGAAATCGAACGATTGGTGCAGATACTGTGCAGACGCACGAAAAATAATCCGGTCCTGTAGAATTCCGGTTCCATATAAAACAACCAGGGACCACAAAGATTGG
>CAZMZR010000133.1:0-6497 GCA_964570855.1 uncultured Pirellulales bacterium | reverse complement strand
AAAAATACATGGACTTGTTCTGGGATTTTAACAATGATACATGGGACAGCAAAATTCAGAGGTTCACGGACGACAGTGGATTTATTGTTTCCGGCTATTGCTATATACTTGATACGAACCCGTCGAGTGTAAATAACAGACGTTCGGTACAAAATCCAATCCCAAAATTTCCAGAAGATACCCTGCAAAAGAAATGGTTAAGAACAACCCTGGTATCACAACCCTCATCGAGGGAACTTGTGATTGATTCGATAATGGGCATGACTCAAAATAACACTAAATACGGGTATAATTTCGGTGATATCTCAGGTGGTATTTATACACAAAGTCAGGTTTACGACTCAACAAGTCATCTGAAAAACAATGAAGAACCCACCGGTGGAAACATGGGTTTTTTAGACAGCCATGTCGAGTGGAGGCCTTTCGATGCGATTTTAACCGAAGGTGAAGCAGTACCTCGCTATGGGACTGTTCCTGGTTTCTTCTGGTAAGATTAATCCATTGAATGCTACCACATTCAGGCATGTCTTTTTCAGGATAGGCCGGATTTTTCTTTTTTTCTATTCGCAGCACGGATCACGAGTAACGAGTGGGGAGTAAACGTCATTTTTCGCTGAAAAATGGGGAATCTCCTTGTATGCCCGCCGGGCAGGGGTATAATATAAATTGAACAAACGATGGTTCATTGTTCGTAGTTCGTAGTTCGTAGTTCATCGAAAATATGTGGAAACGGAGGGCAGCAGATCAATAGTTCAAAGTTGAAAGTTGAAAGTTCAAAGTGTAAGGTAAAACTATAGAAAAACCTGCTTTTTAAGGTAAAAAAGAAATTTGAAAAAACAAAGCCAATTCATCGGCCTGGGGCCGGAAATCCGAAGCACTAAGCTCGAAATACTAAGCTCATGGATTCAAAAGTTATTTGAAAAAACAAACCCAATTCGGTTAGCCCCCAGACCTGCTCTGGGGGTTGACCATGGCCGTAGCGGCCACGGCTAAACTGTTTAGCAGCATCAGCCGCTAATAACTTCGACACATCGTTTGCACAAATCGGGATGGTCGCTGTCGGCGCCGACGCTCGGCCAGTAGTTCCAGCATCTCTGGCATTTTTGGTACTCGCTCTTTTGGGCGGCGACAATTCTCTGGTCGGTACTTTCCTGCAGTTTGACCTCGCTGACGATGCACAATGCTGCGAACTGATCGAGTCCGAATTCATTGATAAGGGTGGCATCTTCATCGTTACAGCTAATCGTCACGCACGCCTGCTGATTGCTGGCGATTATTTTATCCCGCCTCAATCCTTCCAGCACCCGCAGAACTTCGTCACGCAGCTCCATCAGTTTCCGCCATCGCGGCTCGGAGCTTTGAAAATCGATTGTCTCGTCCACCACCGGCATATCCGCCAGATGTACGCTTTCGGTATCCTGCGACCTGAACTTCATCGCGGCCCAGGCCTCTTCGGCGGTATGAACCAAAACAGGGGCCAGCATACGAACCAGGCTGTCTAATATCCTGTGCATCGCCGTCTGTGCACTTCGCCGGGACATGCTATCGGCGGCATCGCAATACATACGGTCCTTAAGCACGTCCATATAGATGCTGCTCATCTCGACCGTACAAAAATTATAAACCAGCGAGAAGACCCTGTGAAAAACAAAATTCTCGTACGCCTGCGTGACATCGGAAATCAGCTTCTGCAACTGCTGCATCGCCCAGCGATCGATCTGAAGCATGTCATCATAGGCGACGGCCTGCTTGTCCGGATTGAAATCGTCGATATTGCCGAGCAGGTACCGCAGCGTATTCCGGATTTTCCTGTAGGCGTCCTGCGTCCGGCCGATTATCTCGTCGTTGCAGCGGACATCCTCCTGATAATTCACGCTCGAAACCCAAAGCCGCAGAATATCCGCACCGTATTTGGCCACTTCATCCTGTGCGTTGACATAATTGCCCAAAGATTTCGACTGCTTCATTCCCTTTTCATCGACGGTAAAACCATGCGTCAAAACATTCTTAAACGGCGGCTTGCCCGTCACCCCGAGGGCCGGAAGCAGCGACAACTGGAACCATCCGCGATGCTGGTCCGAGCCTTCCAGATACAAATCGACCGGCACGGGCCATCCCGATTCGCGGGCGCAAACGCTGTACCAGCTACAGCCCGATTCGAACCAGACATCGAAAATATTCTCTTCCTTTTTCAACTCATCGAAATCGAAACCGTCTGGCAGCTTGAATTTTTCGCCCAGAATCTGTCGCGGCGAATCGGTAAACCAGCTATCCGAGCCGTGCTCGCCGATATACTGTGCCACCGCCAATACGGACTTCTTCGTAACAAGGGCTTTTCCGTCCGCATTGATAAAAACCGGAATCGGAAGTCCCCAGCTTCTCTGCCTGCTGATGCACCAGTCCGGCCGGGATTCGAGCATGCCGGCAATCCGCTTTTCGCCCCAGCCTGGAATCCACGTCACGTTCTGCACGCTCTCCAGCGCCAGGTCACGCAGGTTTTTACCAACGCCGGGCAATTCGTTGTCCACACTGATAAACCACTGCTCGGTCGCCCGGAAGATGACCGGCCCTTTGCTGCGCCAGCAGTGCGGATAGCTGTGCGTAATCTCGCCCTGTGCATACAGCAGCCCGATTTCTTTGAGATGGTTGTTGACGATGGTATCGACTTCGAGGACTTTGAGACCTTTGAGCCAGCCGGGCACGGTATCATCGTATCGGCCGTCGTCCAGAACCGGCGAATAAACCGCAAGGTCGTATTTCTGCCCGGAAAGATAATCCTCGAGGCCGTGGCCCGGAGCGATATGCACAAGTCCGGTGCCGTCTTCGGTGGTGACATATTCGGCGAGAATCACCATATAGGCGTCCTTTTCCGTCGGATTTTTCTCCACAAACGGGTGAACATAACGCAGCCCCTCAAGCTCGCTGCCCCTGACCGCCTTTTGACCGACGCTGTACTGTCCCTCGCCCAGAGAACCGGCGGCCACCACGGCCTCTATGCGTTCGGCAGCCACTATCGAGATATATTTTTGGCCGTTTTGCTCGTAGCCGACAGCTTTATAATCCAGGTACGGATGCACTGCTACTGCAAGGTTGGCCGCCAGCGTCCAAGGCGTGGTCGTCCAGATCATAAAACAGACCTTTGCATCTTCGGCGTCACCGGATTCGATAAGGCCAAGCTCGATAAGCTTGCCGATGCTCTTCTTTTCGAGAGGGTAATTCACGAAGATGCTCGGCGATGCAATGTCTTTATATTCCAGCTCCGCCTCGGCCAGTGCCGTCTCGCAGCCGATCGACCAGTGGATAGGCTTGAGCTGTTTGTAAACCAGCCCCTTATCAACCAGCTCGGCGAAAACTTCCAGAATTCCCGCCTCGTACGATGGCTTAAACGTCAGGTACGGATTATCGAAATCGCCGAATATCCCAAGCTCCTGGAACTGTTTGCCCTGGAGTTTTACGTATTTGCCCGCATATTTGTAACAGAGCCTGCGAATTTCCGGCTTGCTCATCTCGCGTGCCTTTTCGCCAAGCTCGGTCACCACCTTCGATTCGATGGGCAGGCCGTGACAGTCCCAGCCGGGGACGTAAGGCGCATCGAAGCCGGTCATCGTCTTATACTTGACTACGAAATCCTTAAGAACCTTGTTTATGACGTGCCCCATGTGAATATCGCCGTTGGCGTACGGCGGGCCGTCGTGCAGGGTATATAACGGGGCGCCTTTTCTGGCCTTTCTGGTCATAGCGTAAATATCGTCTTTGGCCCATTTTTTCCGCATCTGCGGTTCACGCTGGACCAGGTTGGCCTTCATCGAAAAATCCGTCTTCGGCAGATTCAGCGTATCTCTGAAACCACTTTCCTTTTGCTTCGACATAACAAGTCCTCAAAAATTAAAAAATCAAATGGCATAGTGTAAATACTGCAAACATGATTGTCAACAACACCTAATATTATTGAAAAGTCCCAAAAAGAACCATGACAATATCAAAAGTCTCTAATCCGTTTTGCAATAAAAAAAGCCTCCCGGAGTTCACTGCTCCGGAAGGCTTCAAAACTCGATTGAATCGCTTTCTCAGGGCAGCTTCATCTTCTCCGCAATAATTATGATAATCATATTGTTTATGCTGATATTCATCTCAATCATCCGAATCAACTACAAAACTACCTTATATTATAATCATCGACCAATGTCAAGGGCCGGTTTACAAAAAAACAATCGACCAAAAAAGCTCGCATATAATTAAAATAAAAAGAGTTAACAACAATGGTAACAACGAAACGGGGGAAAAACCGATAATTATCGAAATTAATACTTGAATTTTGCGATGAATTCCGCTTATTATGCTCACGTTTTGTGCGGCCTTTTTTCTTATCTAAAGCGTATCCTCCGCATAAATGGAGTTTTTATAAAGGGTGACGAAAATGGACAAGTCTAAATATGCTTTTTTCACAGTTATTTTTGTCTTTCTGCTGTCGTTAATTTCAGTCGAACCACTCACGGCCGCTATAACCAACGGCTATTTCTCCAACGACCCGCCCGGAACGGGGTGGACGTTCGGCTCCAATATCGAGGTAACAAGTGACAGTACCGCCTTTGACGACAATGGCTTAGCCGTGCTAAGACCGGACGATGAGACAGAGGATTCAACAAGCCATATTTATCAGGACAATATCTTTCTGCTGCCAGCAGAGACAAAACTCTCGTTCGATATTACGATGTACAAGAGCGACTCCGGTGGCGATACCGACGTATTCACCGCCTCGTTCGGTACGCATCAATATACACTGAGCAGTTCCGATATAACCGGGACATTTTATGAAGAGACAGTCACCTTCGACCTGACCGGCTGGGCGTCAGGTCCCTATGTTCTTTCGTTTCAGTTGGTCAATGACCCGGATGAAATATTCACAGCGGTTGGTGTGGACAATGTAACACTTATTCCCGCCCCCGGCGCATTGATATTAGCCGCCATAGGGGCCTCGCTTGTGGGTTTCTTTAGAAAATCAAAACACATATAAACGATAAAAACATATTTTAAGGCATGCATCTAACCTTAAATGCAATTCCTGAAAAAATCCGCCGGTTCCGTAAAAATTGCCTTAAAGCAGGGATTACGGTATTACGCCACAGGAATCCAAGCTGCGATACTATTGCAAGAGACTGTTGACAAATTCTCTGGCCTGGGTGGTGTCATAATCGTACACTTGCTGTGCTAATCTTGTTGCAGCAATAATATTGCCCTTTTCAGCAAGCTCAAGAATTTTATCGTCCGGTTTTGCCTCATTCCGAACAGAACCGGCCGTATAGTCACAGGTCTCTCGCTGAACAGGCCTGATAACCACGCGTTGGCGTTCCAGCAAATCAACCGCCTTTCTGATATTGGGTACGATGTGCGAAGAGGGGCGTCGCCATTGAATTCTTATGATTTTATCCGCCGGAACAGAAACCGGGTAGTGCTGTGCCTTTGAGCTGTATTTACAGCCGCCCAAATCCTTGCTAACCTTAGTTGTACGCTCAAACTTTAGCCTTTCCTGTAACGGCTGCAAATTCTCAGTCTTAACAGACAGATCAAGGTATGTCAGGTACTCCGTTGTAGGAGTATTTTTCGAGCCGCGGTATTTGATCTTCTTCTTTGTTATCTGTGCCGCTTCGATTTCTGAAAACGTCAACGAAATGACCTGAGGATCATCTGCGGGAAGATGCGAATTCAAATAGGACCTGAATTTTATAAATATCCTATCCGGGCCGATAGCAACCAACCAGTTTGCGGGGGCCAGAATCTTTTTGAAAATTCTAAAGCTTATTACCGAAAATAATACAAAAAAGCTTCCGGGAAAAATAACTGCAACAAAGGAAAGGTCTCCGATTCTGTTCCAAAGTAAAATTCCAATCGCCAGAGCAGCGAAGACCAGGCCCGCGAGAAACTGCATTAGAGCAGACTCTTTAAAGATGCGATCCTGAACCGACAATTGAACATCTTTTAACTTGAGAAGCTGCATATCGATATTCTACCGGCGGAGGGCCATAATTTCAAAAAATCCGTCACTTTAATTCGCTCATTTGAACTCATAAATAACCTTTATATCCCTGTATGATTATCAATATCAACACGAGAACAGCCTCAAAACACAAAAAGAAGCAACTACCCGCTTCGAGAAATGAAAAACAAACAATACCGGATATCCACAATCCTATAAAAAACAGCGGTATTCTGAAGCCGTCGAAAAACCACTGGCGAAAGACAGAAAACCAGAAAGCTACAAAAACAATAGAAGTAAATATACAGGAAATTTTTCTATCTCCTATCTTTTATTTGTATGATTCTGCCCTAATCGAAAATCCGTACTCCTGTAATCATATACGCACCAATTTCCTGAAACTTTTTAAAAAATTTCTTTTTTAGAACAAAATGAAAATCCATTACTAATTATAGGTTTGCGTCGATAGCCAATAATCGGCCGGTAAGAGGTTGCTACTATTTCACTGTAAAAGATTTATTAC
>CAZMZR010000132.1:0-6536 GCA_964570855.1 uncultured Pirellulales bacterium | reverse complement strand
GATGACACGCGACCAGTGGAGGAATGCCTATGCTGCTTAAGCAACCGCCATTCGTACCGTACACCTTTAATTTTCCGGGCATGATAACAATCCGATAGAGACCTGTCAATCAATACAAAACCATGAAATAGAATCGCTACCAGATAACCTTCACAGGATACTTATTTCCCGATTTATTAAGCGGCTTTTATAAAACACGAGTTGCATAAAACGATATACTAATTTCAGAGTCGTGAATAATTAAGTATCAGCTGAGTGTAAAACTGTGTTCTTATTCAGTCCAATTCTCAACATATAATTCATCACCTGTGACTTCCCGAATTCGAGCAAGTTTGTCATTGGTAACTAAAGTTAGGTTTCTTGTTATTGCCTGAGCAACAATCCAGAGGTCATTTTCTTGAATTCCAAGTTCTTTCGATGTAATTGGATCTACTATTTGTTCTGGTCGAAGACTTTTTCTTTTATTTTTTGGCACATTTTCGAATAGCATTGCCTTTATTCGACCATATTCCGGAGTCACATGTTTATCGATTATAAATTCTTTAGGAGCAATACTATGAACAAATTGCTTGAATTGAGTTTCTAACGAAACATCTTTATTTGACTGTACTTGGTATCCGAATTCTATCTCTCCCCATGCCACAGAAGAAATCCAAACCCGAAAAGGATTTTTGTCATTTTCAGATTGTTGTCTGAGTTCAGCAACACGTTTCAATACATTGCTGTGTTGCGGCTCTCTTTTAGGATTAAACCAGTATTCCCAGATATTCGTATCGATAAGAAAGTCTCGCATCTCATCACTTCTCCTCAAAAGCCTCCGTTGCCGTCCTCAAAACCTCATTGATTTCTGGTGACCGGTATTTTTTCACCCAATCATCTGCGAACATAACCGTAGAGCGCTGATATTCCTCGGACAAATACTCATGCAAAGGAACAGCGGATTCAAAGCCCTCCGGATAATATCCTTTGAATTCGAAATCCACACCTTTTCTTTGAATCCCCTGAAATAAGTCTAAAATCCGCTTTTCCATCTTAGGCGGCAAATCATATAAACGCATCACTTTGGCATCAATTAACAACAGTAGTTGCTTTGCTTTGTTTCGAACGTCAAACCCAAATTCAGAGTCTTTCTTTTTCATCAATGCAAAATACTCTGCTACGAGACCTTCAAGTTTCTGAAGAGATGACTTAGTGCATGAGGGTATTGGTATTTTCTTTGCCACTCCGGAAGGAATGTCTCTATCTGTGGTGTGCGCAAAAATGAATGCGTTTGCTAAGGGGCTGTTCAATATACCCCATAAAGCATTAAGCGACCATTTATGGCTTTTAGGTCTAAATACAAGGAATCGACCGCTAACAGGCAAACCCTTCCTATCAATAAGTGCTTTTAATCTCCAAGGATCTGCACTAACAGGTGCATAATTCATTAAAATCTGAGCCTCGCCTTGTTGCAAACCCCACATAGGACGGCGAATAACTTCTGGCTCGATACTCAACCAGTACTCTTTAGGCAATCGATGTATTTCAATGTCACTATCAAACAGAGCGTATCCTTTAACCGCTCCGGCGAATCGTATTTTGTCAACAGTTTTTGCTCCCTGTGGAAGATGTCTTCCCTTGTAGATTAATCCCTGTCCGCCTTCACTAATTGAATCCAGTATCGGAAAATTCCTTTCGCAATAATCCCACACATCCTCGAGCACTCTAAGCCTTAGATCAGTTAGATGCGCCTCAATTAATTTTGATTGGGTGACATACTGGTCTCTGCCTGCATATTTCTCTTTGAACTCTTTAAGCCTATCTTGGGGAATATGTCTATAAAGAATCCGGTTATCTCCGGTGCGACCTCCTTTGAGTTGGTGTGTCTTCTTGCGTCCAAACATCAGTACAGAAGGGTGCTTGGCATAAGCAAACACTTTCTTAGGCAAAGTGCAGATTTGACATAACCCAAATTCATTCAATATCATCTTCCTTAGTTCAGCTAAATTCTTTCTATACAGAAAACCTTGTGGAAGTATTACTCCAAATACGGATCCTTTGGGCATAGAAGGCAAGGTTCGCCATAACATCTCTGCCGCCTTATTAAAAAATTGAAGGGATTCGCCTGCCTTTTTATAAGCATCTTGTTCCTTTGGCGTAAAATCTTCAAAAGGCGGATTACATAATAAAACCATCACCTTACTTGCGTTTTTACTTAGTGTGTTGCCGAGATAAATATCCTCTTCTATGATATTCCATCCGTCAGATTTGGGGACATCTGCCATTGTTAGTGAAAGCCTCGCTATTTCCCGAGCAAAAGGATCCATCTCTATCGCTATTAGCCGATTCTGAGCATATTTGTGGAATGATTTCTCATCTCCATCAAAAAGTTCTCGAAGTAATCGCAATGCATTGGTTAAAAATGGCGCATGACCGCATGCTGGCTCGAGTATAAATCGCTTTTCTTCTTGCATTTCTTGAATCCATGGCCAGAGTTGCCATACAATATAATCCACAAGATATGATGGCGTCGCATGAATGCCTAAAGCAGACCTGAGCTTCTTGTCAACTAGAACGTTTTCATACATGTACCCGAATGCTTCAGTTGTCAAATTTGATAAACTCGCAAATTTACTAACCTCCGCTGCGGCTGCCTCAAGCGCCTCTTTCTGTCTCTTACTTGCAAAAGTAATTCCCTCCCGTGCTCCGTAGTGAGTCTTTACTGCTTCAATAGCAGCATCAACATTGGTAATGTCCAATCGGATGAAGTTTTTTACGTGTTTATCCTGTAATATCTTGGCACAAAGAAGCCAGAATCCGGCCTGAAAAATCCAGCGTTGATTCGAATGTTGTTCGAGTTGCCTTATAGAGAATCCATTTCGAAGCGATCCTATAACACGTTTCATCAACTCGCCAAGCCGCTCTCCCATTTCTTCTTCCAAAAGCGGCATCAGGCCAATATCAACAAAGTTTAACTGATGTTTTGTCTCGACACGTCCGAGGTTCTTTGCACGCCAAATCCTATCAGGCGAAAACTTCTGCTTGTATGAAGTGAAAAAAGCTTTAGACTCACCTTTTGAAACTGTTTTTTCATACTTTGCACCACTTGTTCCTAAATTCCACCATTGAAGTGATCCATTGCAGCAGACAAATATAACAGGCGCCCCAAATCCACGGAACTGATTTACGTATTGTTCCGTTGCTCCCAGCAATTCATCACATTTGATTACTGAGATGCACGATGTACGTGAATCATGAACTGGGCTTGAAAAGGCTGCCAACGGTACTGTGCGCGTGTCTATTCCATCACCATAGACATAGTTATTCTGTAACAATGGCTCCGAATACCCACATTGTATAAGGTTTTTCCAAATCAGCGAAATTATGTTGTTCTGTGCGGTCAAAGCAATCCTCCACTGATCTTATCTATGTCATCTTATAACAAATCGGCAATTCTAAGTTAGATTCATTGATATTTATCTTTCCGTAATATATCAATTAATGTTGAATAAGTATATTCTGACTTCAAATAATTCTATTCTGGAGTTTTCATTTTAGGTAAATGCTTGCGTCACATAGCATTTTTTAAGTAAATGTTTCATTTATATCCCTAAGATACTTTCCAAATACTTCACCGAGAATATTATGCTCTTGAATTTCTTCTTTTTCCTGCCCTTCAGGAACGAATTACGCTATGCATTACAAGTCCGCGGTTGCATTATATATGTATTATAATATAAATTGAATTGTTTAATTTGAGAAATTCACCACTTAGCCTACCGCTTTATTCATTTCCACGAGCCACAAACCACCAGTCACGTATCAAGGACAATTTGCATAAATATGGGAATTTTGGATGTATTAAGGCGGTTTTGGGATAGAATAACTCGTGAACTATGGATAGTTCGCAGGGGATAGGAATAGGGGTAGCGGATAGGGCGGCACATAAATGTTGAATCAAGAGTTCAAAGTGTAAAGTTCAAAGTTAAAAGTTTACCCCTTCAACGTTGTTCAGGGCAGGCTCTGAGCGAAGCCGAATGGGGCAAAACCACAGAAAAACCTGCTTTTTTGAGATATGAAACTAATTTGAAAAAACAAACCCAATTTTTGAAAAAGTCAAGTCGGATTAAGTCTATTATTAACAAGGAATTATCGCAAAAATGAGCGATTGGACACTTAGTAAAAACAAACCCAATTGTTAGCCCTGGGCAGCGTCCGGGATTAGTCGGGATCAAATACGGGGTTGAAGATGAGACTATTCGACCGTTACGCTTTTTGCCAGGTTTCGAGGCTTGTCAACATCGTGTCCGCGAAGTACGGCGGCGTGATAAGCCAAAAGCTGCAACGGCACCACCGCCAACATCGGCTGCAAAAGAGCCGGTGCATCGGGGATTGTAATCAGATGATCGGCATATTTCTCGACACCTTCATCGCCTTCGGTTGCAACAACGATTATCTTACCTCCACGAGCTTTGACTTCGGCGACATTGCCCATAATCTTGTCATGCTGAGGCCCGGAGGTAGCGATAAACACCGCCGGCATGTCGTTCACAATCAATGCAATTGGGCCGTGCTTCATCTCCGCCGCCGGCAGGCCTTCGGCGTGAATATAGCTTATCTCCTTGAGCTTCAAAGCGCCTTCAAGGGCGATCGGATAATTCAGGCCCCTTCCCAAAAAGAGCCAGTTGTTCTTATCAATATTGGCGGAGGCAATTTCTTTAATGTGCTCGGACTGCTCTAATATCCGGCTTATCTTATCCGGTATCTGCGAAAGCTCATCGATATACCTGTCGGCCTCGTCGCTGCTGATATGTCTCCTTCTGCCCAATTCGATAGCCAGCATAGTCAGGACCGCGACCTGGGCGGTAAAGGCTTTCGTACTGGCGACGCCGATTTCCGGGCCGACGTGCAAGTACACTCCCGCATCCGTGGCCCTGGCGATGGATGAGCCGACCACATTAACTATACCCAGCACCGTCGCCCCGCGATCCTTGGCTTCTTCTACCGCCGCAAGAGTATCCAGTGTCTCGCCGGACTGGCTTATTGATACGACGATGGTGCCGTCTTCGATAATAGGATTTCGATATCGAAACTCGCTGGCGTATTCGGTTTCCGCCGGGATACGCGCCAACTGCTCAAACAGAAATTCTCCCACCAGTGATGCATGGAACGCCGTTCCGCACGCAGTTAGAATAAGTCGCTTAGTCCGGGCCAGTTCACGAAGGTACGAAGCTATGCCGCCGAGTTTGATTCTGTGGCCCTGCCTGTCGATTCTGCCGCCCATGCACGTACTAAGGCACTTGGGCTGCTCGAAAATCTCCTTGAGCATGTGGTGCTGGAATCCGCCTAATTCGATTTGTTCCAGAGAGAACTCAATCTGCATAAGGTCCTTGGCAACGGCGACATTATCAATCGTTTTTGTATTGAAGCCGTCCGGGCCGACGACAACAACTTCGTTATCCGCCAGGTATATTGCCTGTGCGGTATGTTCGACTATTGCAGAGGCGTCCGAAGCCAGGATATATTCGTTCTCGCCGAGTCCGAGGATCAAGGGACTTCCTCTTTTGGCTCCGATGAGCATACGCGGGAAATCCGAGCATACAATCGCCAGGCCGAATGTCCCGTGCAGCTCGCGAAGCGCCCGCCGGACGGACCATCCGAATTTATTCTGTTGGCCGCATTGCTCCTGTTCCTGGGCATCGTCGGCCCTGGCATAGAAATAACCGATTAAATTCGCTATCACCTCGGTATCGGTGTCGGTGATAAATTCGACTCCTTCGTTTTGCAGCCATTTTTTTATCGTATCGTAGTTTTCGATAATGCCGTTGTGAACGACTGCGATTTTGCCGGAGTAATCCAAATGAGGATGAGCATTCAGGGTATTTGGCTCTCCATGCGTGGCCCAGCGGGTATGTCCGATACCGAATGTCTCAACAGGATCAGGCTCATCCAAAATTTCTTCCAGAGCGCTGATTCTGCCGCTGGTTTTTGTAATTCTTATCCCCCCTCTTCCAAGAAGCGCAACACCCGCCGAATCGTAACCTCGATACTCCAGCCGTTTCAATCCCTCTATAAGGATCGGCTGCGCAGCTTTTTTACCCAGATATGCTACTATGCCACACATTTGCTTCTTTACTACTCCCACTTAATCCGTTAATATGTTCCCCTGGCTCCTGTGGCCAATTGGTAGTATTTCTGGATGTTAAACAGTAAATAGTCTTTAGTCAACAGCAAATTATGATTGTTATAATCGACTACAACGTGGGAAACGTCAAAAGCGTTCGTAACGCATTCGAGCATATCGGCTGCGAGGCGGTGCTCAGCCGCGATCCGAAGACCATCAAAAAGGCCACAGGGCTGGTTTTACCCGGCGTCGCCGCCTTTGGTTACGCCGTCAACGCCTTAGGCTCCCTCGCCGAAGTAATAAGAGAGGCCGCCTTAGACGGCATGCCGCTGCTGGGCATATGCGTGGGCTATCAAATGCTTTTCGATACGAGCATTGAATACGGCCGACACAAAGGCCTCGGATTAGTCGCCGGTAATGTCGTTCCTATTCC
>CAZMZR010000131.1:0-6616 GCA_964570855.1 uncultured Pirellulales bacterium | reverse complement strand
ATCAAATAAAGCAGGGCCCGTAGCTCAGCGGTTAGAGCAGTGGACTCATAATCCATTGGTCGAAGGTTCGAATCCTTCTGGGCCCATTCATAAACGCGGTTTTTTCGTATCTGTACCAGTTGGCTTGACCTGAGCTTGACTTTTTCCGGGTTCAGTCAGCAGTAAGAATTATGGGGATTAAGCATCCAGAGATAAAGTGAGGCGATTATGACGATTGACGAAAGAGTAAAAAAAATTGAAGGCCAATTGGTTCGTGTAAGATGGTTTAATCGCTGTCTCATAGCCTGCATAGCCCTGTCTTTGGGATTCTGCTTAATCTTGAAGATTTTTGGCTCAGAGAAGGCGTGGGCGCAGTCCGGCACAAAAGAAATTCATGCCAACACATTAGTCCTTGAGGACGAGAACGGCAAGGCCCGCGCCGCGATGGGCATGCTCATCAAGGATGCGCCGGGGTTGGTGCTGTATGACGAGAATGGCAAGGACCGTGCCCTTCTGTCGGTAGTGGCCAAGAAAGGGCCGTTGCTGTGGCTTAATGACGAGAACGGCACGAACAGCTTAGCTCTATTCGTGGGCAAGGACGGGCCGGGGTTGGAACTTTATGATGAGAACGTCAAGACCCGCATCAGACTGGCTGTTGTCAAGGATGGGCCGCGTCTGAATCTGTATGATGAGAACGTCAAAAACCGCGTCAGTCTGAGCGTGGGCAAGGCCGGGCTGGGGCTGGCGTTGTATGATGAGAACAGCAAGCCCCGCGCCAGTCTGGGTATGGACAAGGACGGGACGAGAATGAGGCTGTATGATGAGAACAGCAAGCCGATTTGGAAAGCGCCATAAAGTGGTTGGCTTGACCTGAGCTTGACTTTTTTTGGTGATAATTTTTAGGAATTGAAGCAATGGGAGAAAAAACACATCCACCATCTGTAAAAGAGACAGCTTTTGAATGTCCACACTGCGGAGCATATACGACTCAATATTGGTTCACATTGTATGCGAGGCAACGGGAGGATGAGCGAGCCTTGCCTTTTGTTCCAAGTAAAGAATGGATGAAATCGATGGAAGCTGAATATGGCCCAATGGGGACAAAACCAGATAGCAGAATGTTTGAATATTGTGTCGATTTATACAACAGAATAAAGACAGGATATGTTTTACTTGAGAAAAGGGATGATACTTATCCTGATTACAACCTTAAAAACCTTTATATGAGCAAGTGCTATCACTGCAAAAAATTAACTATATGGGTACATGATAATATTGTCTTTCCACACGAGAAACAAGGTATTCAACCAAATCAAGATTTGCCTGAAGATATTATTAAGGATTTTGAAGAAGCTCGCGATATTGTCGGACTTTCACCCAGAGGTGCTGCTGCATTGCTGAGATTGTGCATTCAGAAATTATGTATATTTCTCGGAGAAAAAGGTAAAAACATTAATGATGACATAGCAAGCCTTGTCAAGAAAGGACTGAATCCTCTTATCCAACAATCTTTAGATATTGTTCGTGTAATTGGCGGTCAGGCAGTACACCCGGGGGTGATTGACCTAAATGATGATAGGGATACTGCAAACAAATTATTTGCTCTGATAAACGTCATAGCTGACCAAATGATAACACACCCAAAGACAGTGAATGAATTATATGGAAAAATTCCACCAGAAAAAAGGGAAGCTATCGAAAATAGAGACAAAAGAATGGACAATAATTAAAAAGAAAAAGCTTCTCTTATATCTTATGCTTGATATATTTCAGAAATAATGAAAACATATTATTAATGCAAAAAGGTTTTTTCTGAAGAAATTGAGGTATCTAATGAAAAACATTTTGCACAAGATTTTAATAACAATCATTTATTTATATTTCTTCATGGCCATTTTGATTTGTACTCCGTATTTCAATTGGAATTATGCTAAGACGCATGGCTTCGTAAATTGGATTTGCTTTGGTGAAGTTGTGGCAACCGCAAAAGCCATCGTATGGCCATACTATGTATTTGTTTCTACCCATGAGAATCATTATGATTCACCTAATGCTACCCATTTTATTAATTCAAAAAAGGCTTTCGATGAAGCATTGATAATTGTAGATAAAGTTGGGGATGTTTCTAAATTACCAACAAACAGAAAAGCTGAGTTTGCTGACCTTCTAAGGGTTGCGATTAATGAAGCTAATCAGGTACAACCGCTGTATCTACAAGAGGCACATATTGATTATCCTAATATGTATGAAAATAAATATAAACACGGAATCAGCCTTATGCTGCAAGGAATCGAAACTGACAATACAGCATTAATTTTATCTGGAGCGTTTGAATGCAACGAGTTTGCAGATTGGATTCAAATACACAAAAGTGAATTTTCGCACTAACAGTTAATCTGGGGACATCCGGAAAAAAGGAGCGTAACACTTTTTCCTCGACAACGCATTACCCAATACACTTAAAAACATCCAGAAAAGCATATTGGCTTGACAATAAAAAACTTATTCATAAAATGATTTTATAGCTCGTGTGCATAAAGGCATTAACGCAAAAATACAGAACGATATAAAAAATATGAGATTATTCAGAGGTCCCAAAAATGGAACATAAGTGTCCAAAGAAATCACGATATTTATCGGGAAAAAGGATTCTCCCTAAGCCAATCACTAAAGATTATTCCGTGACTGACATAATTGACAAAACATTCAATGCCTATAATGCAGGAAGGATAAAAGATGCTTCTGAATTAATTGTAAAAGAGTATTCCAAAGAGGAAGTTACAGTTGGAATGAGCCTGGCAGGCGCACTGACCCCTGCCGGAATGGCTTCTTCGATTGTACCTTTAATTGAGCACGGATACGTTGACTGGATTGTTGCAACAGGGGCAAATATGTATCACGATATGCATTATACATTTAATCTTCCTCTTTATGAGGGTAGCCCGAATGTCGATGATTGTGCTTTAAGAGAGGTAGGTGTAACAAGGATCTATGATGTTCTTTTCGATTATGAAAATGTTTTGATGGAAACAGACAGAAGGTTAAGGGAAATCCTGACAAGAAAAGAATTCCAAAAAGAAATGGGAACCCAGGAATTCTACAATCATCTCGGAAAAATAATGAACGAGGTCGAACAAGAGAGCAAACTCGGGAAAGTTAATATCTTAGCATCAGCTTATAGATCGGGCGTTCCTGTTTTTACATCTTCTCCGGGAGATTCAACCATCGGCATGAATATAGCAGGGCTGCAGATCCTAAGCGATAAATTTAAATTAAGAATAAATCCGAGCATAGATGTAAATGAGTCAACCGCCATCGTCCTTAATTCAAAAGTATACGAAAAAGGCAAAACAGCAGTAATCCTGGTTGGAGGCGGAAGCCCTAAGAATTTTATGCTTCAAACAGAGCCACAGATACAGGAGATATTAAGAATTAAAGAAGTTGGGCAGGATTATTTTATTCAGATAACAGATGCAAGAGTAGATACCGGCGGTTTATCCGGAGCAACCCCTAAAGAAGCTGTAACATGGGGTAAAATAGATCCGAAGGAAGTTGAGAAAAGCGTTATAGTTTACACAGATTCTACAATTGCACTCCCATTAATAACCACTTATGTAATGCAAAATACAGGCCCGAAAAAACTCAAAAGGCTTTATGACAGAAAAGATGAATTAATGGAAAAATTAAAAAGTTCATATTTCAAAAATTTCAGGGAAACTGCTCCGAAAGAGATGAGACAGATAGAAGAACTTCTTAATAAGAATTTTGATTAAACTGAGCAAAGATGGAAGAAAACAAACTTCTTAAACTTGTAAAAAAACATGGTTCTCCTCTTTTTATTATAGACCATAAAATAATAAAGGAAAACTATCAGAGATTTAAAAAAGCCCTACCGAGAGTTCAGGCATATTACGCGGTTAAGGCGAATTCAGATCCGGAAATAATAAGAACCTTGTTTAATGAAGGGTCAAGTTTTGACGTTGCATCGTACAACGAGTTTATAGAGGTGTACAATCTCATTGATATGTGGAGGGAAAAGAAGAAAGAGTTTTTCATTTGGGACAAAATAATTTTTTCAAATACTATAAAAGACAGGGATACCCTAAGAAAAATAAATAAATACGGGCCTCTCGTCACTTACGATAATCTGGAAGAGCTGAAAAAAATAAGAGAGTACTGCAGAAAAGCCGGCTTGATTCTTAGATTAAAAGTTCCGGATACAGGCTCGAAGGTGGAAATGGCTTCAAAATTCGGGGCAGAGCCCGCAGATGCCTCAAAGCTGATAAAAAAATGCTTTGATTTAGGATTAAAGGTAGAAGGCCTGAGCTTTCATGTTGGAAGCCAGTGCACTAATTTTGAAAATTATGTCTCCGCTTTGAGCATAACTTCTGGGATATTTAATGAAGCAAGGAAAAAGGGGTATGAGTTAGATATAATTGACATTGGAGGAGGATTTCCTGCGCTTTATGATTCTAATGTCCCGAGGTTTGAGAAACTTGCGGTCATATTAAATGAAGAATTCAACAGGCTGTTTCCGAAAGATACGGAAATTATCGCTGAACCCGGTAGATTTTTTGTAGCAACATCCTCAACGCTTGTTTCTGAAATAATCGGAAAGGCAAAAAGAGACAATAAGGTTTTTTATCATATTAACGACGGCGTTTATCAAACTTTTTCAGGGGTTATTAATGACCACTGGATTCCAAATTTCCATTCTTTTAAAAGAGGAAAAAAAGAAATATGCGCGGTTGTAGGGCAGACTTGTGACAGTTTTGACAAAATTTCTCTGGCTGAGTATCTTCCATGCAACTTAGGAATAGGAGATTATCTCTACACAGAAAATATAGGGGCTTACAGCATAGCTTCTTCAACAAAATTCAATGGATTTGAAGGGGCAAAAATCCTGCATGTAAATAACTAATTCTTTGTCTATCTCTTATCATATCTTTTCCGTGCAGAAACCAAGGATATAAGTACTTTAAAAAACCATTTACTAATAACCCCACCAAAGGGCCTATTTTTCACTTGAAAATCGCTACAACCACATTACAACGGCAAAATTCATTTGTTTACATTAGTGTCAGGAGGTGCTATCCGATTTTCCTTTACCTGATATGGCATATGGATTATGATTCATTCTCTATGAATGTATTAATACAATTGCGAATCCTGAAACAACAAACTACTGATGACGGATTTATCTCAGACGAGAGAATCGGCCATTTATAGGCTCAAGTATTTATGACAGAGACAAAAAGACCTCCTGAACAACCTAATATTCTTATTGCGGACGACCAGCCCGATGTGCTAAAGGCCCTGCGGTTACTGCTCAAAGCGGAAGGTTTTAAGATTGAGACGGCTTCAAGTGCCGCTGAAATAATTGATTCGGTCAAAGCCCATGATTTTGACGTTATTTTAATGGACCTCAATTACGTGCGGGGTGAGACGTCGGGCCAGCAGGGTCTTAATGTACTTTCGATGATCCGGCAAATAGATGATACGCTTCCGGTGGTTGTGATGACGGCATGGAGCAGCGTGGAGCTGGCGGTGGAGGCAATGCGGCGGGGGGCCCGTGACTTCGTACCCAAGCCATGGAAGAACGAGCGTTTGCTGACTGTCCTGCGTACTCAGATAGAGCTCGGTCATGCCCTGCGCAAGGGCAAACAGCTCGAACAGGAGAATGAATTGCTCAAGGACCAGAGCACTCATTCACTGATTGCACAGTCACATGTGATGCAACCTGTGTTGGAAGCCATCGCCAAGGTGGGACCTTCCGATGCTAATGTGCTTATCACCGGTGAGAACGGAAGCGGAAAGGGCGTTGTTGCAAATGCCCTGCATGAAGCGTCGGATCGAAAAGACATGACAATGGTTACCGTCAATACCGCCAGTATCCCGGAGACCGTGTTCGAAAGCGAGCTGTTCGGACATGTGGCCGGTGCTTTTACAGACGCCAGATCGGACCGTTTGGGACGATTTAAATTAGCCGATGAGGGCACATTGTTCCTGGATGAAATCGCCGCCATACCGGCAAGGCTGCAGTCAAAACTTCTGCGCGTTCTCGAGAGCGGGGAGTTTGAGCCTATCGGTTCATCCAAAACCTGTCGCGTCAATGTCCGTGTACTTTCCGCCACGAATGCGGATTTATCGGAGGAGGTGACTCAGGGTAATTTTCGTCAGGATTTGTTTTATCGTCTCAATACGGTTGAGATTCACATACCCTCTTTGCGGGATCGCAAAGAGGACATTCCGCTTCTGGCTATGCACTTTCTGGGCGGTTATGTCAAAAAGTACCGCAAGTCCATTTCCGGTTTCGATACGGCCGCTATGCAGGCTTTGTGTACCTATCACTGGCCCGGCAACGTGCGCGAGCTCGACCATGCGATCGAGCGCGCCGTTCTTATGGCACAGGATAAACTCATACATTCACACGAGCTTGGTCTGACTGTAAAGTCGGAGGACGAACTTCGACTCGGACATGTAACGCTTGAAGAAATGGAGCGTCGGGCCATTCGCAAGGCAATGGTCAAGTTCGATGGTGACATCAGCAAGGCTGCTGTGGCCCTTGGACTCAGTCGAGGCGCATTGTACCGGCGTATAGAAAAATATCAGATTCAATAAGATGAGATTCGAACGC